>JBBQEJ010000008.1:0-70274 GCA_038320555.1 Vicinamibacterales bacterium
TGGGGCTTCACCGATGCGCATTCCTGGATCGACGCGCAGTTCGGTGCAGACGACCCGTTGCTCTTCGATGAACAGTACGCCGCCAAGCCCGCGTTCTACGGTGTGCTTGATGCGTTCTGGCGGCGGTGAACCTGACTCCTGGCTTTACAGAGTTCACCCTGTCTCCTGTCTCCTCCTGTCTCCTGTCTCCTGAGTCGTAGTATCGTGTGCGCTTCAAGGACCCCTCCAAGGTGGTGATGATGACGGGAGACACTCAGCCGGAACCGACGGATCGCCGATCGTTTCTCAAGACCGCGGGCGCCGCCGCGATGGCACTCGGCGCTCACGCCTTGCCGTCGTTCGCCAGTGCCGCGACACCGGTCCGGTTCGGCGTCGACATGTTCAGTCTCAATGCGCAGAACTGGACACCATTCCAGCAGCTCGATTTCGCTGCCAAGTGGAACGTGAAGGTCGTGCACTTCAGCGAGATCCGGTTCCTCGGCACGCTCGATCCCGAGAACCTGCGCCGCGTGCGCGCGCGCGCCGACGAGCTGAAGATCGATATCGAAATCGGCATGCGCTCGATCTGCCCGTCGTCCACGATGTTCGACAAGGCGCAGGGGACGGCGGAGGAACAACTGGGCCGGATGATTGACGCCGCGCGGATCGTGCGGTCACCGATCGTACGCGCGGTTCTTGGCAGCTCGGAGGATCGGCGCGACGGGATCGACAGCCACATCGACGACACCGTCAAGGTCCTGAAGAGCATGCGCGGACGTCTCATGGACGCCGGGGTCAAGGTCGCGATCGAGAATCATGCGGGCGACATGCAGGCGCGCGAGCTGAAACGACTGATTGAGTCGGCCGGCCCTGACTACGTCGGCGTCTGCCTCGATTCGGGCAACCCCGTGTGGACGATCGAAGATCCCCACCTGACGCTCGATACGCTCGCCCCTTACGTCCTGACGAGTCACATGCGGGACAGCGCGCTCTGGAACACGCCTGAGGGAGCCGCGGTGCGGTGGACGCGTATGGGAGAAGGAAACATGGGGATGGAGGACTACCTCCGGACCTACATCGAGAAGTGTCCGGGCCGCGCGGTGTCGCTCGAGGTGATCGTCAGCGGGCGGCCGCGCATCATGAATTATCACGACCCGAAGTTCTGGGATCTCTATCGCAATACCCCCGCGTGGGAGTTCGCACGATTCCTGGCGTTGTGCGACAAGGGCAAGCCGTCGCCGGAAGCGCCGGCCGATCCAGCCGTCACGCCCGCCGCGCGGCAGCTCGCGAACGTCGAAGCGAGCATCCGCTGGACGCAGGCCTTCCTGGCTACCTTGTAGGTCACGGAAATGAATCAATCTTTCAGCGCTGTCATTTTTGCGGGTCTTTGCGGGTTCCTCGCCTTCCCGAACCTGGCGGCCGCCCAGGCGCGATATTCCGCCAAACAAACCGGCGACATCGTGCAGCTGCGCGATAACCACACCGACACGACGGTGTCCGTCATGACGTCGTTCAGCAACGCCTACGAGATGGTCGTCAAGGGACAGAACCTCATTCGGATGACCTTTGCGTCGGTCGACGACTTCCGCGCGCGGCCGGGCCTCAACGGGATTCCACTGCTGGCTCCGTTTGCGAACCGCCTCGACGAACAGGCGTTTTACGCCAACGGCAAGAAGTACAACTTCGACATGGAGCTCGGGAATGTGCGCGGCGCCATCCCGATCCACGGCTACTTGTCTGGTGCAAAGGACTGGACGCTCGTCGAAGCAAAGGCCGACGGCAACGCCGCGTGGGTCACCAACAAGCTGGAGTTCTATCGCAATCCGCAGTGGATGAAGCAGTTTCCCTTTGCTCACATCCTGCAGATGACGTATCGCCTTCAAGACGGCGCGCTGGAAGTGCAGACACGAATCGAGAATCTCAGCATCGAGCCGATGCCCGTGGCAATCGGCTTTCATCCGTACTTTCAGTTGACCGATTCAAGCCGGGAGGACTGGACGCTCTCGATTGGCGCGAAGACGCACTGGCTGCTCGCGCAGAACAAGATCCCGACCGGTGAGACCGAACCGATTCAGAAGTTTTTTTCCGATCCTCACGCCGTCGCACTGAAGGACGTCGATCTGGACGACGTGTTCGGGGACCTTGAACGCGATGCGCAAGGGCGCGCGGTGATGACCGTGAAAGGAAAAACGCAACAGCTCGATGTGCTGATCGGCCCGAACTACCGATCCGTCGTGTTGTATTCCCCGAACCCGGCGAACGCACGCGGTGGTGGGGCGGGAGGCGCCGGACGCGGCCGCGGAGGCCAGCCACCGAATGCCGCGGCAACTACCCCCACCGCGTCGCCGGCCGTACCCCTCACCGGCACCAATCCGAACCTGCCGAATCGGGGCTTCATCGCCTTCGAGCCGATGGTCGGCATCACCGACTCGATGAACCTCGCGCAGAAGGGTCTCTACAAAGAACTTCAGAGCATCCCGCCCGGCGCCACCTGGCAGGAAAGTTTCTGGCTACGACCGAAAGGATTTTAAGGCCGAGCCTATTTCTTCACGCTCGGACTGTCGTCCGCCTTCAGGTCGCCCAGCGCGTATTGCATGCCGGCGAGCAGATGCTCGAGCAGCGGTTTCACGGCGTAGTTCCGCTCGTGGTGGCCGTGGGCCATGTAGAACACGCGGCCGTTTCCATCGCGCTTGATCCAGCTGAGCGCGTAATCGTGATCGGGCCTCGGCCAATCCTCCTTCGCTTTGTCGGCGTCGCTCATCTTTGCGTAATCGACGCTCGTGAGGATGTGCAGGTTCTCGCGTGAGTACGTGTCGGTGCCGAAGGTGTACGTCTCGTCGTGCACCACGAGCGGCGCCCCCTTGAACATCGCGGTGAGCGGGCTCTTGGGATCGTCGATCTTGTACGTGATCTCCTGGGGATCGATCCAGTGGAACTTGAAGAAGCCCCCGATCATCTTGTTGAACTCGGGCCACGTGCCAACCTGTCCGTCGGGACCCGTCTGCGCCGGGCGGGGGACGGCAGCGGCAGCCGGCGGAGGCGCGGGAAGCACCGTCGCGAACCGCGTCGTGAAGTCGGCTTGACTCACCGAACCGGTCTTCTGCGGATCCACCTTGTCAAACCAGGCATCGGCCAGCGCGGCGAGCTCGGCGCGGCTGAGCTTCTGATCCGCATTCGCGTCGCCCTGCGACAGCATCACGGATGCGAGCGTCACGCCTGCTCCGCCACGTCCGCCGCCCCGGCCCGGGAACCCGGCGGCGGGGCTGGCTCCCGTCTGGGCGGGCGCGTCGCGGCGATGGTACGAATCGCTCGCGGCGTGAATACCGGCGAGCCCCTTTCCGCTGCGCACGAACTCCAGCAATGCCTTGCGGCGTGCGTCAGTCGCGGCCTGGTCGTTCGGGTCGTCGAGAAACGCACCCGTCGTGCTGTCGAGAAACACCGCGTCGTACTGCTTGAGATTCTGCGCGGTGATATCGGCCGGGTCATACGTGATCGTTGTCGACCACGCGCCGGTTTTCTTGCCGAGCTCTTCCACCGTAAGGGCCGCGAGTGGAATCGAGGAATGCACGAAGCCAGCAGCCTTGCCGAGCACGAGGACCTTGCGTGACTGCCTCGGCGCAACCGGCGCTTTGTCCGGAAGCGCGGCCAGCATCGCCTGGACGTCCGCAGGATTGGGCGTCTGGTTCTGCGCGGCGGTTCCACGGCCCCCACCGGCAGGCGCCGCCTGCGGCGCGGCCAGGTTCAGCGCGGCGAGGACCTGGTCCTGCGTCACCGACCCCGCCCGGGCGACGTCCGCTTGAGTGAACAGATTATCGAAGCTCGATTTGAATTCGTCGCGCGTGACCGCGCCATCCTTATTAATGTCGGCGACGCTGAACAACATGGGCGCCGCGCCGCCGCGGTCGCCGCGCCCGCCTTGCGCCTGAGGTGGTGCAGGCGACTGGGTCGGCGGCGCCTGCCGGGCCAGCCCGCCGATCGTTGTCGCGACCACGGCAGCGCCGCAAAAGCCGAGGGCGAGCGGAATTCTTGCCTTGCGCGATCTCATAGTTTCTCCCCGCCATCGCCCGACGGCGTTAAGTGACGACAGAACAAAGGTACCGATAGGCGTATACGTGCGCCATGTAACTCGTTGTTTACTTCTGTCGCCACTTTTGTCGGTTCCGGCCATTTTCGGACAAAACGCATACTCGAGGTGGGCATTCGGTAACGGATTACATTTAGGTGAAACGACAATTTTGAATGGACTTTGCGTCAGTATGACGTTTCGTTGACAACCCGGCTGAGGCATGGTAAAACCGCGCCGCTTGCTCAACATGGGCAGATTGCGCGCGATCAGCGGTTTCGCTGTTTGAGTGCTTCTTTGCCGGAGGTGCTGTGTGATGAAGGCGTACGTGCGAGGACTTTTCGCCGCGCTGATATTGCTGCTGACAGCGGCAATCCCCGTCTCGGCTCAGATTACGACCGGCACAGTGTCCGGGACCGTAAAAGACGCACAGGGTGGTGTCGTTCCAGGCGCAACGGTCACGTTGGTCAGCGAAGCGCGTGGGACGAAACTGGCCCCTGTGACAACCAATGAAGTGGGCGGCTACGTGATTCCGAACGTCACGGCCGACACCTACACGGTCGAAGTCTCGATGGACGGGTTCAAGACCACGCGGCGGCAAGGCATCAAGGTCAGCGGCGGTGACCGCGTGGCCGTGCCCCAGGCGACCCTCGAAGTCGGTGGCGCAACCGAAACGGTCAATGTGACCGCCGAGGCCGCGCTCGTGCAATCGCAGAGCGCCGAGCGCTCCTTTGCGATCTCGGCTGAGCAGGTCGAAAACCTGCCGATTCAGCACAGCAACTTCATCAGCCTGACGCAGTTGACCCCCGGCGTGCAGAACGGCGGCAACTCGGCGGGCGCCACGCGCATCGGCGGCGTCGGCCAGAACAACATCATGATGGACGGCATCTCGGCCATGGACACGGGCAATAACGGCCAGATGCTCTCGATGAACATCGAGTCCATCGCCGAAGTGAAGATCCTGACCCAGGGCTACCAGGCCGAGTTCGGCCGGTCGAGCGGACTGCAGATCACGGCCGTCACCAAGAGCGGCACGAACCGCTTCCGAGGCGCCGCCTACGATCTCCAGGGGAACTCCGACTGGTACACGAACTCGTGGGTGAACTCCAAGAACGGCGATCCAAAGCCGAAAGCGACCTCGAAGACGCTCGGCTATTCGATCGGCGGCCCAATTGGCAAACCGGGCGGTGCGAACAAGCTGTTCTTCTTCTATAGTCACGAGTATCGGCCCACGAACAATCCCATTAATGGTGGGAACCCGATTCGTCTACGCGTGCCGACCGCGGCGGAGCGGGCCGGCGACTTCTCCCAGACGCTCGACAACAACGGCGCGCTCTTCAACTTCATCAAGGATCCCACGTCGCCCGCAGGCACATGCGGCGTCACGAATGGTGTCACGGTCATTACGGGCTGCTTCCAGGACGGCGGCGTCCTGGGCAAGATCCCCGCGAGCAGCCTCTACTCGGTTGGTCTTGCGGTGCTGAACCGGTATCCGATGCCCGACCGCACGCAGGCGCCCAACAGCAACTACAACCTGCAAATCGACCCGCCGAAGGTCAAGCAGACCGTGCAGCAGCCGGCAATCCGCCTCGACTACCAGTTGTCGTCGAAGCTTCGGGTCACGGGCAAGTACTCCGGACAGCGGCAGGCGCCCCTCACGACGCCTGGTTTGATTCCCGGATTCACCGACGTCCTCAGTCCGTATCCGTTCATCACGAACTACGCGGTCACGGCCAACTACACGATGAACCCGACGACGTTCCTGGAAGGCACCTACGGCTTCATCCGCAACGAGCTGACGGGGGGCAACGAGAACGGCGTGCTGATCAACGACGCGGCCAACCGGCTCGCGAGCATGCCTGGCTTCCCGCTCCTCTACAACGATGCCGGTCTGGTTCCGCAGCAATCCTACGCCTACGAGGTCATGCAGGCAGTCAAGCCCGCCTTCTGGGACGGCACGAAGCTCAACCTGCCACCCGTGTTCAACTGGGGAGGACGCATCGGCGGGACCAATGCACTTCCCTCGCCTCCTAACCAGCGGTACCCCGGCTGGCTGAACATCAATCGGACGCAGGACATGGCGATCAGCCTGACGAAGGTTGCGGGCCGGCACACCATGAAGACTGGTTTCTACAACAACCACAGCTTCAAGGCGCAGAACGTGGGCGCCGGTGGCATCGCGAACCTGACGTTCCAGGGATATGTCGACTTCGGCAACAACTCGAACAACGCCCTCGATACCGGCTTTGGCTTCTCGAACGCCGCAACGGGCGTGTTCACGCAGTATCTGCAGGCCTCGAAGTTCGTCGAGGGCAGCATGCTGTACAACAACACCGAGGCCTACGTGCAGGACAACTGGAAGGTGAACAGCCGGTTGACCCTGGACTACGGCCTACGCTTCACGCACCAGCAGCCGCAGTACGACCAGTTCCAACAGATGTCGAACTTCTTCCCGGAGAAGTGGACTGCCTCCGCGGCGCCCGTCCTGTATGTTCCCGGGTGCATCGGCGGCGCCGTCACGTGCAGCGGCAACAACCTCAATGCGATGGATCCGCGGAACGGACAGATTCTCACGGCGACAGGGGCGGCGAACACCCAGGCGGCCATTGCCACACCCATTCCGGGTACCGGTAACGCGCTCAACGGCATCGTCCAGGCCGGTAACGGCATCTCGAAGTATGGCTACACCTGGCCGAAAGTCGTCGTGGGACCCAGGTTCGGGATGGCGTACGACCTGACGGGAACGCAGAGAGTGGTGCTCCGCGGCGGCGGCGGAATCTTCTACGATCGTCCGGACGGCAATACCGTCTTCTCGATTCCGGGTAATCCGCCCATCGCAACGGCGCAGGATCTTCGCAACGGTATGCTGCAGACGCTAGGCCAGGGTCTCGTCACGCAGCCAATTCCTGCAATGGTCACGTTCCAGTACAACGCAAAGGTACCGGCGTCGGCTCAGTGGCAGGGTGGGGTGCAGATGGCCTTACCGTGGGCAGCCGCGCTCGACGTCTCCTATGTCGGCAACCACGGCTACAACCGCCTGGGCAACTTGCAGGGCGGCGGCACGATTAACCTCAACGCCGTGGACTTCGGAGCGGCCTATCTGTCGCAGTACCAGGACCCGACCAAGGGCACCTCCGCGGCGGCGCCTGGCGCTAACGCCTACACGACCAACCTGCTGCGACCGTACCCCGGACTGAGCTCCATCCAGCAGAACACGACACAGTTCCACGATACGTACCATTCGATTCAGTCGAACCTGAACCGGCGATTCCGGAACGGCTTCTCGTTCGGCGTGAACTACGTGCTCAGCCTGTCGTTCAAGGGCAACACGGGTCTCACGCAGCGTCTTCAGCACGCAGCAGATGGCACCGTTTCGATTCGCTCCGATCAGGCTGCGTACGAAAAACTGCTGCAGGACCTGAACCTCCAGCGGCACCTGATGAAGGCAAACTTCGTATGGGATCTGCCGAAAATCCCCACCTCGAGTGCCGGGATGCGCGCGGCTGGCCTGATCATCAACGACTGGCAGTTGTCCGGGCTGTTTACAGCAGGGTCCGGTAACCGCTACGACCTCACTAGCACCTACAACACGAACGGCGGCAGCGTGAACCTGACAGGCTCGCCCGACTACGGCGCCCGCATCGTCTATGTCGGCGACCCGGGCTCGGGCTGCTCGAGCAATCAGTACGGACAATTCAATGTCGCGGCCGTGACGGGACCGACCTTCAACAGCGTCGGCCTCGAATCGGGACGGAACGTTCTGGTGGGCTGCCCGGATCACACGCTCGATCTGGCGATCGCACGTAATATCCGGGTGGGCGGTGGCCGTCAGATCCAGCTGAGAGTGGACGCGTTCAACGCGCTCAATTCGTACATTATCACCGGGCGCCAGACTCAGATTCAGTACAACAGCCCGACCGACCTGACCATCCGCAATCCGCAGTACAACGCGGACGGCTCGCTGGTGTCGACACGGTTGACGCCTCGCAACGCGGGCTTTGGCGCTGCCAACGCCGCGCTGAACCGCTCGCCGGACGGCGGCGTGAACACTGGCAACTACAACCGCACAATCCAGGCGCAGATCCGCTTCCAGTTCTAACCGAGCGGACCCAGGCGGCCCGTCGAAGAGCGGGTGGGGACTCCCTACCCGCTCTTTTTTTGCGCAGAACTCTCGTGCGCAGTTTTAGGTTTTAGGTTTTCAGTTTTAGATTGGGTTATAGGTTATAGGCTTAGGTTGGGTTTTAGGTTTAAACCTGTAACAGCCAGGAGCTCCTGATGCATCGCCGCGACTTCCTCACGGCCAGCGCTGCCGCGTTGGCCTTCTCGTCGTTTCCATTTGCCGCGCAGTTTGCCGACATGCGCAAGCGGGTCGGCCTGATCGGCGCTGGATGGTACGGCAAGACGGATCTCCTGAGGCTCGTCCAGGTCGCACCCGTCGACGTCGTGTCGATCTGCGATGTCGACAAGAAGATGCTCGCCGACGCGGCGGCGCTGGTCGCCACGCGCCAGGCGTCGAAAAAGACGCCGCGCACCTACAGCGACTACCGTGAGATGCTCAAGGAGCGCGACCTGGACATCGTCATCATCGTGACGCCGGATCACTGGCATGCGCTGGCGATGATCGATGCGGTCAAGTCCGGCGCCGATGTGTGGGTTCAGAAGCCCATCAGTGTCGATGTCGTCGAGGGACAAGCCATGCTGGCCGCCGCGCGCAAGTACAAGCGCGTCGTGCAGGTCGGCATGCAGCGCCGCAGCACGCCGCATCTCGTCAGGGCCCGAGACCGCGTGATTCGTGAGGGCCGGCTTGGCACAATCGGCTTGGTGGATATCCACTGCTACTACCACATGAGAGCGACGAGCAATCCCCCCGACACGGCGCCCCCCGATAACCTGGACTACGAGATGTGGACAGGACCGGCGCCGATGCGTCCCTACAACGCGCTCGTACACCCGCGCAGCTGGCGCGCCTTCAACGAGTACGGGAACGGCATCGTCGGCGACATGTGCGTGCACATGCTGGATATGACGCGCTGGATGATGGACCTCGGCATGCCGACGCGCATCAGCTCCTCGGGAGGCATTCTCGTCGACAAGAAGAGCAAGGCGAACATCACGGACTCACAGACCGCGACGTTCGACTTCCCGAACCTCCAGGTGGTCTGGACCCACCGCTCGTACGGCGACGCGCCGGACCCGGCGTATCCGTGGGGCGCGACGTTCTACGGCGACAAGGGGACGCTCAGGGCCGGGGTGATGGGCTACGACTTCACCCCGAGCGCGAAGGGGGAAGCGCCAATCCACGAAGACGTCACGTACGAATTCGATCAGTTTCCGGAGGACAAGACCGAGAAGGATCTCGAGACGCACGTCGCGCCGGCGATCCGCGCGCACATGAAGGACTTCCTCAGCTGCATCTCGTCGCGGAAGACGCCCGTGGCAGACATCGAGCAGGGATACATGTCCACGACCGCATGCATCCTCGCCAACCTGTCGATGCGGCTCGGCCGCTCTCTCGAATGGGACCACGCGAAGGGTCTCGTGGTCGGCGATGAGGAAGCCAACCGGCTCCTGCGCCGGCCGTATCGTGCGCCGTGGGTGCATCCTGAGCCTGCGAAGGTTTAACGACCGAGGCCCAAGCCAATCCAGGGCGTTCTACAGGAGGCCAAGAGATTAAGATCCGACTGCACTTCCGTGATTAGAAGTACTTGCCCACGAATTCCAGGAACGCGTTCCAGTCGGCCGGGGTCGCTGCGTGGCCGCCGGTGTGGTAATGCCAGCCGATGTCACCCTTCGTGAGCGGCGTGTCGAGCGGCGGAATCTTCGTCGCGCCGAGATCGTTCTTCCCCAGCAGCCGGTAGACGGGACCTGCCGCAACACCCGCAAGGAACTCGCCGACGGGATCCGCCCACTGGTCGGCCGTGCCACCGGTGATGAACACAGGCCTCGGAGCGCTCAGCGCGATCAGCATGTGCGCATCGACCGGCATGTCATTCCAGCGACCCGCATATTTCTGAAAGTTCCCGGCGAACCAGTACGGAAAGTTCTGCGTCATGTCGTCGACCGTTTCTCCCCAGTCGCGGCGCGCGAGCGCCGCGCCCATCTCGCCGGAGCAACTGGCGTAGACGGCCGCGACGCGCTCGTCCAGCGCTGAGGCCCAGAGCGCGGTCTTGCCGATGCGCGAGTGTCCCTGCACCGCAATCTTCTTCGCATCGACGAGCTTGTCGGTCTCGAAGTAATCAATGATGCGGCTGACGCCCCAGGCCCACGCGCTGATTGCTCCCCACTCGTCCGGTTTCGGCTGTTGGCCGGCAGCGAGCGTCTGACCGATCACTCCCTGGTTGAACGTATTCAGACGGTCTGGCTGAATATCCTGGTAGCCGACCATCGCGTAGCCCCAGCCACGCGCGAGAATGTCGGCGGCAACGGGCGGATCGGTGAACTGCGCATTGGAGGCAGGACGTCCTTCGACAGGCGGCCCGCCGCCAAAGTTGACGAGCAGGAGGAGCGGCACCGGCCGGCTGGCTTTCGACGGCGTGTAAATCATCATGGTCACGCGCGGACCGTCCGCGGCCGTGCCGATCCGACCGACCGCGCGGCGCATGATGGCGGTGTTCCCCTTTGCTGCCGGGTCGGTGTCGGTCACCTCCCACGTCATCTTCGGGGCGTTCGCCGGAATCCGTCCGTAGATGTCCGTTTCGTACATGCGCATGATCTCGGGACGCCGGCGCGTGCGCCACGTGCCCGCGTCAGTCACGCGCCGGCCGTCGGACATCACGAGCGGATCCGGGAGGGTGTACGAGGGCACTTTCGACTCGTCGTAGTTTGAGACGTGGCCCGTCTTCAACGCGCGGCGCAACGGATTCCCATTTGGATCCGACCCGAGATTGGACGGATTCGGCGCCGGCTGTTGTGGCACCGGCTGCTGCGTCTGCGCCACGAGCCCCACCGACATCAACGCGATGGCCAAGCCGCTAGTTCGCCTCGACATATCTCCTCCGTGAACCTGAAACCTAAAACCAAACCAAAAACCCACCGTAAACCCAAAACCCAAAACCTAAAACCTCAAATCCTGAAATTTGCCATGATATCTTTCGCCCATGGCCACTTCAGGATCCCTCTCCAGACGCGCATTTCTCGGCATGACGGCGGCGCTTCCTTTCGCGGCCGCCACCATCGGCGCTGCCGCCAAAAAAGTCCCCGTCGGACTGGAACTGTACTCCGTCCGTGAAGAGTTGGCGAAAGATCTGCCGGGTACGATCGCGGCCGTCGGCAAGATTGGGTACGAGGTCGTCGAATTCTACGCTCCATACCTGAACTGGACGCCCGAGACGGCGAAAGACGTCAGGAAGCAGCTCGACGACGCCGGCCTCAAATGCCACTCGACCCATAACAACGGTCCGTCATTCACCGACGATGGTTTGAAAAAGGCGATCGAACTGAATCAGATCATCGGCAGCAAATACCTGATCATGGCGAGCGCGCCGAAAGCCACCGGCATCGATGCGTGGAAGGGTGTCGCCGATCAGTTGACGTCGATTGCGACAAAGCTCAAGCCGCTCGGCATGGCCACCGGGTATCACAATCATCAAGTCGAATGGCGGCCCATTGATGGCCAGCGGCCGATGGATGTGATCGCCGCCGGCACGCCAAAGGATGTCGTGCTCCAGTTCGATGTCGGGACCTGCGTCGAGGTCGGGGCCGACCCGATCGCGTGGATCAACGCCCATCCGGGACGCATCAAGAGCATTCACTGCAAGGATTGGGCGGCGGGACGCGGCTACGCCGTCGCATTTGGCGAAGGTGAAGCGCCGTGGAAAAAGATCTTCGATGCGGCGGAAAAAAAAGGGGGCGTCGAGTACTACCTCATCGAGCAGGAGACTGGCGGTCCCGACGGCGAGCTCGGAATGGTGCGGCGCTGCCTCGACAACTGGAAACAACTCCGCGCGTAAGATCGGGCGTTAGGCTTTGGGCTCTGGGTACGGAGGTTACGGGTTCAGGCCCTCCGACGCGTCCGATGTCTGTCCGCCCCCACCTGTAAGCCCTAATTGCTCGATCAACGTATTATTGCGGTGAGTACTCTCAACGCGACTGCCCCCTCGTCGAGGTGATGAATGCGACCGAAGAACAGTCTGGCCGCCGCGGCCATGCTTTTGATGATGTGCATTGCCGTGCGGCTGGCGGCTCAGGGTCCGCCCGCGGCGCCTCCTGCCGGTCAGGGACCACCAGCACCGGCCGGACCAGGACAAGGAGGCCGGGGGCGCGGACAAGCGACATTTCCCGCGCAGCAGCGGCTGCCGGGTGATCCGGCCCTGATCGCACGCGGCAAGACGCTGTTTGAAATCAATTGCCGGCTGTGCCACGGCGCGGACCTGCGTGGCGGCGACATGGGCGGCGTCAATCTGCTCCGCTCGAATCTGGTCTTGACCGATCAGCACGGCGAGCTGATCCTCCCGGTTGTTCACGGCGGCCGGCAGAATCCCGGGATGCCGCCCATGCCCCCCTTTCCGCAAATCGTGGACGACGACGTGAAAGCGATCGCCGAGTACATCCACAGCGTCGCGGCAACAATGCGGGGCCAGGGAAACCCGCCGCCCGGCTCCGAGCCCGTGGTGCTGAACATTCTTGTCGGCGACGCGAATGCCGGCAAAGCGTACTTCGGTGCGAAATGCGCGTCGTGTCACTCCCCGACGGGTGATCTGCAGGGGATCGCCGTGCGCTACGCGGATCCGGTACAGCTTCAGAACTCCTGGGTGGCGGGCGGCACAGGCGGTGGCCGCGGAGGTCGCGGCGGGGCGGCTGGCGGGTCTGGAGTGACCGTCACGGTCACGACCCCCTCAGGACAGAAACTCGAAGGACGTCTCGATCGCGTCGACGACTTCATCGTCGTGCTGACGCCGGCCGACGGCGTGCAGCGGAGCGTGCGCCGGAGCGGGGACGTGCCGACGGTCGAGATTCACGATCCGCTTGCAGGACACAGGAAACTCCTCAGCGAGTACACCGACAAAGACATTCACGATGTGACCGCATATCTGGTGACCTTGAAATGACATTTCGAAAATTGATTCTCACCGCAACGTTCGCGGCAGCGCCGGTTCTGTTGGCAGGTCAGGGACAACCTCAGGGACAACCGTCAGGGCAGGCACAGGGCGGACTCGACCCGGCGACAATCGGCAAGCCACTGGGAGACTCGTGGCCAACCTATTCCGGTGATTACACCGGGCGGCGATACAGCTCGCTGACCCAGGTGAATCAAACGACCGTGAAGAACCTGACGCTTGCGTGGGTCGGACGCGTGAGCGGCGGACCCGGGGGCGGCGGGGCTGGTGGTGGCTTTGGCGGCGGCTTCGGAGGTGGGCGCGGAGGGGGTGGTGGCGCACCCGTCATCATCGGCGGCGAGGGCCCCGACGACGTCGTCGCCGCAGGCGGCGCGACGATCAAGGGAGCGGTGCTGCAAGTCGATGGCGTGCTGTACGCGTGCGCGCCGGACAACGTCTGGGCGCTCGATGCGCGCGACGGTCATGAGCTCTGGCACTACTACTGGAAGACCAAGGGCAGTACGCACATCGGCTGTCGCGGCGTCGGCATGTGGCACAACAGTCTCTACGTCGAGACGCCTGACGACTACCTGGTCTCGCTGGATGCGCGAACGGGCAAGGAAAACTGGCACGTCCCGCTTGCGAGCTTTGAAGAGCAGTACTTCTCGACGATGGCGCCCATCGTCGTCGGCAACCACGTGATCGTGGGTACCGGCAATGATCTGGATATGCCTGGATTCCTCCAGTCTTTCGATCCGGAGACCGGCAAGCTCCAGTGGAAGTTCTATACGGTGCCGATGAAGGCTGGCGACCCCGGCCTCGAAACGTGGCCGAATCTGAGCGCCGCGCAGCACGGTGGCGGACAGGCGTGGATTCCCGGAGTGTACGACCCGGAAACCAATCTCTATATCTTCGGCACGGGCAACCCCACGCCCGGCTACACCGGTGTCGGGCGTAAGGGGGACAACCTGTTCACGTGCTCGCTCATCGCGGTCGATGTGAACACGGGCAAGATGAAGTGGTACTTCCAGTCGTCGCCGCACGATACCCACGACTGGGATTCCGCGCAGACACCCGTGCTCATCGACGCGACCATCAACGGCCGGCCGCGCAAGCTCGTGTCCACCGCCGCGCGCAACGGCTACTTCTTCACCGTCGATCGCCTCACCGGCGAGCACATTGTAACGGTCAAGTACGGCGAAACGACGAACTGGGCAAAGGGCATCCGCGAAAACGGCTCACCGGATCCCAATCCCGAGAAGGAAGCGACGATTCCTGGCTCGTTGGTATCCCCCGTCGAGGGTGGTGTGACCAACTGGCAGCCGCCGGCGTATTCGCCGGACACGGGACTCTTCTACACGCAGGAGAACAACGGCTTCAACATCGTCTATCTGACCGATCCTGATCCGCGCGGCTCGATGGGTCTCGGCGGGAAGCTCGTCGCCGGCGTGGGATCTGGCGGCAACGCGTTGACGGCCATCGATCCAAAAACTGGAAAGAAAGTATGGCGGCATCCATGGCCAGGCGGCGGCGGTGGGGGTCAGGGCCTTCTCACAACCGGAGGAAGAGTACTTTTTACCGGCGACGGCAACGGCAATCTGATCGCCTTCGACGTAGCGAGTGGCAAGCCACTCTGGCACACGCGTATCGGCAACATCTCGAACGGTCCGCAGACCTACATGCTCGACGGGCGGCAGTATGTCCTCGTGGCGGTCGCGGACACGTTGTATGCGTTTACGCTGTATTGAGAAACGACACGCGCATGGAGTGAACGGAGTTGGACGGAGGGAACGGAGGAATTAACCACAAAGCCAACCGAGAAAACAGAGAAGAGCCCTTTTTTTCCTCTGCTGACTCCGGTGACTCTGTGGTCTGATCCCACGTTGACTCTGTCCTCCGCTGACTCATACATCAACCCTCTCTAAAACCTTCCGATCTGCGTGATGACGAGGGTGGTCCCCGCGACGAAGGCAACGGAGTTCACAACGAAGGAGCGAAGAGAACGAAGAACACGACAACCTCTAATTAAGTGAGCGCGGGCTGCTCAATCGGCGTATGCGCGTCGAGAAAAAGCCAGCACACCGCGCCAAGGCTGTACACGGCGGCGGACACGTAGAACGTCAGCGTCCAGTCTTGCCCAGTCCATGCCAGCAGGTAGCCGATGACGAGCGGAGACAGCGCGCCGGCGACGCTGCCCATCATGTTCATCGTGCCGGACACCGTGCCGGCATAGCGCCCGCCGACGTCCATGCAGCCCGCCCACGCAGCCGGCATCACGAAGTCGTTGAAGAGTCCAGCCAGTCCGAGCACGAACATGGCCGTTGTCGGGTCATCGACCTTCGTGAAGACAAAGATCGACGCCGACGCACCGGCAAAGCCGATGATCGCCACGATCCGCCGCGCGAGCGCGACACTCCCGAGGGCGCGCGTCAATCGCGGAATGATCGCGGCAGAGATCAGGCAGCCCACGCCGCCAAGCAGCAGCGGCAGACCAGCCAGCAAGGCGCCCATCTTGTTGCCGGTGCCACGCACCTCCCGCAGATACGTGGGCAGCCATGTCACGTAAAACCACCACCCATAGGCGAGGCACGTATATTGGGCGGCCAGCAGCCACACGGCGGGTTTCGAATAAATCAGGCCCCACGGTGTAGGACCGTGCACGACGGCGGTTTCGGCGGCCGGCGGCAGCAGGGCGGCCTCGGCGGCGTTCACGCTCGGATGCGTTCGGGGATCGTCACGGAACCACCGATAGAACACGATCGCCCATCCAACGCCCAGCAGGCCGAAAATCTCGAAGGCACGGCGCCACGTGACAAAGTCCATCACGTAGGCGACGAGCAGGGGTGTCAGGGCGCCTCCCCATCGCGCGGCAAGCCAGAGATTCGCCTGGGCGCGCTCGCGTTCCCGGTGCGGGAGCCAGAGCGTAAAGATGCGCGTGAGGTTCGGAAAACAGCCGGCCTCGCCGACGCCGAAGAGGGCGCGTGTCACGAGCAGCGACATCGCGCTCCACGCCCAGCCTGTCGCCGCGGTAAAAAACGACCACCAGATCACGATCCGCATCAGGACGCGCCGCGGACCCATGCGATCGGCAAGCCACCCGCCGGGGATCTCGAACAACGCGTAGGCCCACCCGAAAATCGAAAATGCCCATCCCATCTGGATCTTGGTCAGCCCGAGATCGTGGCTGATGAGTGGCGCCGCCTGCGAGATACACACCCGGTCGATGTACATGATGACGGCAAGCGTCATCGCAAAGCCGACCGTGACGTAGCGCGCCCGCGTGGGAGCCGTGTAGGCGCCCTGCGGCACGCGTGGCGCGGCAGATGAAGTGGCCATCGGGGCCTCATCATATGCCAAGTGTCGACATCGTTGGCCGCTCGTGGCGTGTCACGTACGGATCGCGCAGAGATCGCGGAGAACGCGGAGACACAGAAGGGAAAGACCCAGGTTCGGAACGATCGTCAGCCGCCAGCGGGCTGCACTGAGGCCGTCCGCCGACCCGTGCTTCGCGCGGCAGAAGGCGAACAGTCTTCTCGACGTCCTCTGCGTCTTCTGCGTTCTCTGCGCGAGATCGTCGTCGTCTTAGCTTCTCTCCCTCTCCCCATTCGGACTTGCCGGTGCACAATGTCCGTATGACAGCACAGCTCCCTCGCCTCGGTCTCGACACCTACAGTCTCCGCGCGCAGAACTGGACGGCATTCCAGCAACTGGACTTCTGCGCCGCACACGGCGTTCAGGTCGTCCACTTCAGCGAACCGCGGCTCATCGGCGGCCTCGATCGCGCGCACCTGGAGCGCGTGCGCGCGCACGCGGACGCACTCCACCTCGCCATCGAGATCGGGATGTTGTCGATGTGTCCCTCGTCCGGGATCTTCGATCCCGCGCAGGGAACAGCCGAAGAGCAATTGGCGCGGATCATCGACGCCGCCGTCACCTGCCGCTCCCCGCTCGTTCGCTGCGTTGTCGGCAACCGGTTCGATCGACAGTCGCCGGGCGGCATCGAACGGCACATCGACGAGGCGCTGAAGGTGCTGCGGAACGTGCGATCGCGCGTCGTGGACGCCGGTGTAAAGCTGGCCGTCGAGAATCACTCGGGCGACATGCAGGCGCGCGAGCTGAAAATGCTGGTGGAAGCGGCCGGACCCGACTACGTCGGTGTTTGCATCGACTCCGGGAATGCCTCCTGGGCGATGGAAGATCCGCACCTGACGCTCGAAACACTGGCGCCACATGTGCTCACGAGCCACATGCGCGATAGCGCCGTGTGGAATTCTCCCGAAGGGGCCGTCGCCCAATGGACGAGCATGGGAGAGGGAAACGTCGATCTCGCCAGGTACATCCGCACATACGCCGAGCGGTGTCCCGGGCGCGCCGTGTCCCTCGAACTCATCATGCACCGGGAGCGCAGCTTCGATTACCGCGATCCGAGGTTCTGGTCCGCGTATCGCAATACGCCCGCCTGGGAGTTCGCACGGTTTCTGTCCCGCGCGGAAAAGGGAGAGCCGCGGCCGCCGGTCGATCCGGCCGGAACCGAGAGCATCGACGACGTCGAGGTCAGTCTTCGATGGATCGCGATGACACTCGACTCGCGAAGAGACTGCTAGGCAGGCCGACGCCCAGCATATGAATGATCAGGCCATTGGCAACGACCGGCCACGGGAACGATCCGCGGCCCGCGGCCGACAAGGGCAGCACAACGAAATTCATCACGAGATAGACGACCACGCCGTACATCAAGCCTGACCAAACCGGAGTACGGCGAAGGATCGAAATGTGCCGGCTGGCGACGAAGAAGGTGGCGACGATCATGAAGGCGATCGAGAAATGAAGCACGGCCCCGAGAACGGCCGTGCCCGGGCCACCAGAGAACGCCGCGCGGCCCAGAAGGCCGGACGCGATGCTTTGAAGAATCCGGATGGCCCGCGCGCCTCTGAGGCCGAAGAAGACGAACGCGTCCGCCAGGTCGAGGATACCGACGACCAGTGTGCCGTACAGAAGCGCGCGTGCGGTGCTCAAACGGATCATCCGTTCGCAGAGCCCAGAATCTCGCCGGCCTGGGCCGCGTCCTCAGCGCGAACGCGAAGCTTCACGCCGCCCATCCACAGCCCCGGCTGCGTGCCGCCGGCGCCATCAGCCTCGATCATCGACACGATCCCGGCAGCTCGCAGTGCGCTCTGGGCAAGGTCCGCTTCGATTCGATTGATGTATGTGCGGACGACGACGAGGTCAGGGTGATCCATCGTGGCACCTCGGTTCTGCGAAGCCTTTGGCCTTTCCCCTTTGGCCTTTTCCCTCGTGCCTTAGTCGAACCGCGCCGGTTCGATCCGCCGCAGCACGAGAAAGACACTGGCCATTGCCAGGAATGGCAACAGGCCTGCGCCGAAGAACACCGGCGTCCACCCGTACGTGTCGACGACCATCCCCGTGTAAAGGACGGCAAGCAGCGCCGCGCCGTTGTCACCGAGTCCCGCGATGCCGTTGACGCGTCCAGCGAGGTGCTGCGGCACGATGTCACCGACTGTCCCGATGTAGGTCGCGGCCACCCATTGGTTGCCAAACAGCGCCAGCCCCATGAGCAGCACTGCCAGGTAATCGTTCGAGACAAACGGCATCGTCATGCTGAGGGCTCCCAGGCCGAACGCGCACGTGAACGCGATCTTCCGTCCGCGGTCCACGGAGCCGGTCGCCTTGACGAACCGGTCAGTCAGCATGCCTCCCACCACGTTGCCGGTCATCCCAATCAGGTTCGGCACCGACGCGAAGAACCCGATGGCGAGAAACGACATGCCGCGCCCCGTGCGCAGATACAGCGGAAGCCAGGTCCAGTAGAAGGTGGTGATCGGCCCCGTGAATATTCGAATCAGACAGAGGCCGATCACCTTTCGATTTCGGATCAGCTGTTCCAGCCTGATCGTCGTCGCTGATGCAGCCGCCGTCCCGGCCGGCTTGACCGCGATCGCCGTCATCGTCTGCTTGTCGGGAAACGTCGCGAGCCACGGGAACAGCCAGATGAGGCCGGCGAGCGAGGGGATGAGGAACGCCATCCGCCAGTCGCTGTGGGCCGCGATGAACACCACGATCGGAGGCGCGATCACAGAGCCAAGCTGCGCGCCCGCGTTGAAGATGCCGCCCGCTTTGGAGCGTGTGGCCGCTGGAAACAGGCCGGCGAGCGCCTTGATTCCGGCGGTGTAGTTGCCGCACTCGCTCAATCCCATCAGAAAACGCAGCAGGATGAACCCCGCCAGACCGCCGGCGAGCACCGGGAAACCCGGGATCACAGAGAGGATGGCGCTGGCGATGGTGTTGATGGCAGTTCCAGGCCCCGCCAGCGCGTGCGCGGCGCCGATGAGGCACCACGCGGCGAACATGGCCGACAGCCCCACGCGGGTTCCGACTCGGTCGAGCAGCGAACCAGCCGGCACCTGCCCGCACATCATCCCGAGATTGAAAGCGACGGCGATGTATCCGTACTGCGCGTTCGTCCACTTGAACTGCGTGCGGAGCTCGGAAGCCAGCACGGAGAGGATCTGACGGTCGAGCAGGTTGATCGTAATCGAGGCCGACAGCAGCCCGACGATCGTCCAGCGAGTTCGGGGTGAGAGGACCGAATCGGTCGTCGTTCCAGCCATAGCAGTTCTTTATCGCGATTCGAAAGCCGACAGAGTATTCGAGCCCGCTGAGATCGTGTCAAGCCGTCTCATTGTCGCTCGCGGTCACGACGAGATCTCGCGCGCAGAACGCAGAGAGCGCAAGAGAAGGCAGGTGAAGAAGCGGGCTGCTGCACCGTTCCTGCGCACGCGGGTCGGTGGAACGGCATCGACAGCCTTCGCTGCGTCCTCTGCGCGAGATATCTTTCTGGCGATTCTGCGCGAACGGTCCTTCTCGACACGCAGCTACACAGTCGTCCACTGCCGCGTCTTTGCCGAGCGCTGCACGGCGTCGAACACCTGCTGCACCGCGAGCGCGTCGGTGAAGTTCGGATGAAAGTCCTCCTTCTTCGACAGGCACTCGAGGAACTGCGCCAGGGCGGCAATGAACGTGTGCTCGTAGCCGATGATGTGACCCGGCCGCCAGAAGTTGCCGAAGATCGGGTGCTTGAGGTCGGTCACGAGCACGTCGCGGGGTCCCTGCTCGGTGGATGGATCCGAGAAATCGAGAAATTCCAGATGATTCAAGCGCTCGAGGTTGAACCGCAGCATGCCGCCCGACCCGTGGATCTCGAAGGTCTTGCGGTTCTTGCAACCGATGCCGTAACGGGTGGTTTCGAACGTGCCGGCGCTGCCGTTCTCGAAAGCTACGAGCGCCATCACCGCGTCGTCCACCGAACGGTTTGGCGCGAATGTGCGTGCGCTGGCGACGGTTTCCCTGATGGCGCCATTCAGATAGAGCGCGGTATCGATGGAATGCGTCAGGAGATCGTCGCCGACACCGGAGCCCGCCTGTGCGGGATCCATCTTCCATGAGGCGGCGCGTGACGTGTCCGGCCCCCACTGCTGTTTGTAGGTGGCGTTGTAATGGAAGATGGTGCCGAGCCGGCCTCCGTCGATGAGCTGACGCGCATAGGCGATTGCCGGCACGCGACGGTAGTTGAACCACACGAGGGTGGGCACGCCCCGCGCCGCGTGCGCCATCGTACGGGCCTCTGCGAGCGA
The DNA here is from genome assembly GCA_038320555.1 of Vicinamibacterales bacterium. Classification (GTDB taxonomy): domain Bacteria; phylum Acidobacteriota; class Vicinamibacteria; order Vicinamibacterales; family 2-12-FULL-66-21; genus JALZOC01. The sequence goes on from JBBQEJ010000008.1 coordinate 20,730, forward strand.
TAAGGCGAGCGGCTTCTCACAGAGAACAATCTTGCCCGCTTCGGCCGCCGCGATGGCAGCGGGCGCATGCAGGTGGTTCGGAAGGCAGATGTCGACGGCATCGATATCCTTGCGATCGATCGCCGCACGCCAGTCCGTCGCCGTTTCTTCCCAGCCCCACCGGGCCGCCATACCGGCGAGCGCGCCCGCATCGCGACCGCACAGCAGCGTTCGCCGGATCGTATAAGGAAGATCGAAGAAATGCGGCGCCTGGCAGTAGGCATTCGAGTGGGCTTTGCCCATGAAACCCTGGCCCAGGAGCGCGACACGGAATTCGGGTGGCATCTAAAAGAAGTTTCCAGTTCCCAGTTCCCAGTTCCAGCCTTGGCGCTCACCACGAGAACTGGCAACTGGAGACTGGTTACTGGCAACCGACATCAGACCGTCTTGCTCTTCATCGACGCCGGGTCCCAGCCGAGCGGCTTGCCTTCCTTCAACGACTCGAGCGCGAGAAGGCACGGCAGCGCCGAGTGGTACCCGATCTCCATGTGCGCGTTGGGCGCCTTTCGAGACTTGACGCAATCGAGGAAGTTCCGCGTATGCACGTCGAGCGGGTAATCCTCCTCGACGCCCCCCCGTGGATTGATGTAGAGCTGTGCTTCAACCGGGACCGGGTTGTTTTCGCCCCGTCCACCACCTCCGCCGCGCCCGCCGCGGCCTCTGCCCGGTGCGCCCTGGGCGCCTGGCGCCCCGGCCGGCGCGCCGCCAGGCGCAATCGCCGCCCCGCCTGCCCCGAGCGTCGCTCCGCCCGCGGTGGGAGGCGGCGGCGCTCCCTGCTTGCGGATCACGTGCGGCACGACGGGCCGGACGGCCCATCCCTGCCGATTGACCTGCAGCGAGCCTCTCGCGCCGATGAAGAACACGCCCCAGTTCTCGAGCTTGTTCTCCGTCGCCGGGTCCATGTAGACCTCGGCGTTCGCGAACGTCATGATGAAGTTGTCGTACTGCCACGCGATCGAGAACGTGTCCTGCACCTCTTCCGGATCCGCATCCGGCACGGCGAAAAACGCGCCGGTCGCAGACGTCCTGAGCGGGATCTTTCCATCAGCGTTCATGAACCAATGCGCGACGTCGACGTGATGGGCGCCCCAATCGGCGACGAGGCCGCCGCCGTAGTCGTACCAGCCGCGCCATGCGAGCCGGCTCGGCTTGAACGCCTTGCGCGGAGCGGGTCCCTGAAAGCCCTCCCAATCGAGTCCGGCGGGAACGGGCTGCTCCGGCTCTTTCGGGCGCGCATACGAGCCCGGCTGCACGATGACGACATGGCTGATCGTGCCGAGCGTCCCGCCGTCGAGGAACGCCTTCGCCTCCTGAAAGTGATCCCAGCTGCGCTGCTGCGTGCCGACCTGCACGACCTGCTTGCCCTTCTTGTACGCGTCGAGCATCGCGTTGACGCGGGCGATGGTGTTCGAGGCGGGCTTTTCGACGTAGACGTCCTTGCCGGCAGACACCGCGTCGATCATCTGCTGGCTATGCCAATGATCCGGCGTGGCGATGAGGACGGCATCGATATCGCGGCGATCGAGGATGCGCCGGTAGTCGCCGTAGACCTGCAGGTTGAAGGTCTGGCGCGCCGGGGTCATCCATTGATCGAGCTTCGCCTTGTTGACCTCGGCGGCGGCCAGGAACTGGCAATCCGCGTGTCGCGAGAGCGAGTCGAAGACGCGGCCGCCGCGGTTGCCGGTGCCGAGGATGGCCATGCGAATGCGATTATTGGCACCCTGTGTCCCGAAACCCTTCAGAGGTTTGGTCGCCGCCGCCGTGAATGCAGCAGCCGAGAGCTGTAAAAACTTGCGCCTGCTTTCCATGAACGCGTCTCCTTGGCCTCGAGCTGCCGATTTCCATGAACGGAGCCGTAGGCTACACCCGTTCGCGGAGTCGCGCAACGAGCGGTACACCGTGAAAACGGATACGAAACAGCCGGTGCAAGCGTTTACCTGACCCGAGCGTGAAGACGGAGGGACAGCAAAGATGAATCACCGATCACGAATCGCGAATCGTGGAATCGAGAGCCTGGATTCCACGATTCAGGGATTCGACGATTCGTGATTCGTGATTCGAGGATTAATGGTTCGTGCGCCTACTTGCCTGTCTTGCTGGATGTCCGTCCTAGCTTGACGCTGGGCCGGTCGTCGGCCTTGAGATCGCCGAGCGCGTACTGAATCCCCGCGAGGACGTGCTCGAGCATCTGCGGGTTGTCGTAGTAAATCGACTCGTGGTGCCCGAGTGCTTCGTAGAAGACCCGTCCCTGTCCTTCAGGCCGAATCCAGCACAAGGCGTAATCGTGGTCGGTCCGCTGCGGGTTTTCCTTCCGCTTGTCCGAATCGCTCATCATCGAATAATCGACGCTCGTGAGCACGTGCACGTTCTCTCGCGAGAAGGAATCCTGGTTGTACGTGTAGACCTCGTCGTTGATGTTGAACGACTTCCCTTTGAACGTGGCGTTGATCGGATTGGACGGATCGTCAATCTTGACCGTGATGGGCGTCGGCCAGTTCCAATGGGATTTGAAGTAGCCGCCGATCATCTTGTTGAATTCGGGCCAGAGCGGATCGCCGCCCGGCTGGCCGCCGGCGCCGCGGTTGCCGCCGTGGTACGAATCGCTCGCGGCGTGAATACCCACGAGTCCCTTGCCGCTCCGGACAAAGTCGAGCAGCGCCTTGTGGCGCGCCCCGGTCGCGGCGGCATCGTTGGCATCGTCGAGGAACACACCGGTGGTGCTGTCGAGCAACACGGCATCGTACTGCTTGAGGTTGTCCGCCGTGATGGCCGCGGGGTCGTAGCTCACGTCGGTCGTCCACGCGCCGGTCTTTTTGCCGATCTCGGTAATCGTGGCCGCCGCCAGCGGGCGCGACGAATGCGCAAAGCCGGCGGCCTTGGCGAGGACGAGCACCTTCCGCGGCTTCAGCGGTGTGGCCGGGGCCTTCGCGGGGAGCGCCGCCAGCATTCTGGTGACGTCGTTCGGACAGGGCACCTCCGGCTGGGCGCTCCGTCCGCCGCATGCATCCAACGGCGGCTGTTGTTGAGCGGGCGGCTGGGCGGCCGGCGCGCCGGCAGCTGCCTGATGCGCCTGAATGCCGGACGAGCCCGCAATCATAACCAGTCCACAGGCGCCCGCCAGCAGCGGGGCGAGCAGTTCTCTTGTCTTCATACATCCCCCAGACAGTACTCTTCCGTGGGGATTTCTATAACACACACGGGACTGAATCACTAATCGTGGAATCCTTCAATCGAGAGCTCGGATTCAACGATTCCGGATGAGTGATGATGATTGGTGATTGAACCCGCTGCTGGTGCCTCCGGCCGCGGGAATGTAGGATCTTCGCACGTAGTCCATCACCATGCGATCCGCGCTGAAGCGCCAGCCGAGCGACTGAATGGCACACTTGACCCGAGCGATCCATTCGCGCGGCAGGCCGTCGCGGTCGCGATCGTAGTACATCGGCACGATTTCATCCCGCAGCACGGTGAGCAGGCACTTCGCATCGCGCGCGTCGTGAAATATCTCGGAGGCATGGGTCTCACCGTTGCCGATCGCAAATCCGTTTGCGCCGTCGTGCGCCTCGGCCCACCATCCGTCGAGCACTGAAAAGTTCAACCCGCCGTTGAGCACGACTTTCTGGCCGCTCGTGCCGCACGCCTCATGCGGCCGCCGCGGATTGTTGACCCACAGATCCACCCCCTGCACGAGGTGGCGCCGGACGTTGATGTCGTAGTCCTCAATGAAGAGCACTTTGCCCGCAAAGCGAGGGTCTCGCATCAGGCGGGCCACTTCCTGCAGCATCTCCTTGCCCGGGTGATCGCGTGGATGAGACTTGCCCGCAAAAATCAGCTGCACCGGCAACTGCGGGTGATTCAGGAGCGACACGATCGCTTCCATTCCTCGAGAATGAGATTGGCGCGCTTGTAGGTGGCAAACCGGCGCGCAAAGCCAATCGTCAGCGCGTCGAAGCTGAGCGCGCGGCCGGCCTGCGCGACAAACTCAGCGCTACACCGCGCGCCTCGGCGTACTGGACCGCGCGGCGGCGCGCAGTTGTGTCCGAGCTCACGCCAGAGCACCGGATCAATCTCGCGGAACAGGCTGGTCGCCTCGTTATCCCAGCTCCACCACAGGTTCTGCGAGAGCGCAGAAAGGCGCTCATGGGCGGGAGCGATAAGTTGCCCCAGCGCCCGTGCCTCGGCCACGATTGGCGCCAGCTGCATCCCGGACGTCACGAGCATCCGCACGTCGTCTTGACTGAATTCGCGCGGTTCTTTCGTCTGAACCACGAGCACCCCCTGCAGGATGCCGCGATCGACGAGCGGGACGCCGAGAAACGAACGATAGGAATCTTCGCCGGCTTCACTGAAGTACTTGAAGCGCGGGTGCCGCGCTGCATCGGCGACGACCTCGGGCTGCAGCCGCTCAGCCACCAGTCCCGCAAGTCCCTCCGTGAGCCGCATCCGGATGCAGCCGACGCTTTCGGGCCGCAGCCCGATCGTCGCGGCCAGAACGAGCGTCGTGCGATCGGGCTCGAGCAAGTACACGGAGCAGACGTCGGTCTCAAACCGGCGGCGAATCAACCTGACGATGTTCGTCAGCGTTTCGGAGGGCTTGCCGCTTTCGGAGATGAGCCGTGTGATTTCTTCCAGAGTCCAGAGCGGCGACTCCTGCAGCGACACGTGCGAGTTCCGTGCGATCACACCTACCTCCGGTTGCAGTCTGTAGCTTCCGCCTTCAGGCGGAAGCACCTGATCGTTAGCGGAAGCACCTTGTTTAGGCGGAAGAATCTAATTCAAGGCGGAAGCTCCTGCCAGCAAGAACGCTGCCCCATTCCAAGCAGGAAACGCCAGTCAATCCGAACCCGTGATGCTGGCGGTACGACATTAATGTCGATAAAGGCCGAAAGCACCGACAATCATGGACTTGCTCTTGTGACGGCCGTACGAATTGCCGCTGGGAGACAGGAATAAGGTGAGACAATTCCGGCGCGGCAATTGCACCTGGATCTCGCAGTACCCAGCCAGGCAGGAGCGGTCATCCGCGGCGGGCGGAGTTTCTCCCCCGTTGCTGAGGGAGAGCCCTATCCGGATATCCGGATATCCGGGATCGACAGGACGACAGAAACGTCGTCTCAAAGGCTGAGCAGACATAAATGTAGGACGACTATCAACACCAGCACCAGACGAGGAACGAATGCCACGCGAACCAAAGAGGACAGAAAAGACACCAACCGCGCGTATCAAGCAAACGCGAAGAACGAAAGATACCGCCCAGATGGTCAGCGATCTCGAAATCTCTCGCCTCGCCTACGAGATCTACGAAGCACGCGGCAGGACCGACGGGGCGCAACTGGACGACTGGCTCAAGGCGGAACAGCAGCTGACAAGTCGCGAGGAACGGTGAGTGAATCCCTAATCCCTCATCGCTCATCGGCAATCCCCCATCCGCAATCGCTAATCCGCAATCGCTCATCCTGAATCGTTGACGCCCGGATTGGAAGGGATTTGGGATGGATTAGGGATTAGGGATCGCTGCTGGCTCGCGACGATAGGCGCGAGCCAGCAGCGACACCGGATGCGCGACCTGGACGTCCGCGCCCGCGCCGTCCAGACCCCGCGCGATTTGCAGGTGGCACCCGGGATTCGACGTCGCGAGCCAGGCGGCTCCGGTGCTGACGATATTGGCCGTCTTGCGGCGAAGCAGCAGATCCGCCTGCTCCGGCTGGGTGATGGCGTACACCCCGGCGCTGCCGCAGCACCAGCTCGATTCGGGCAGCTCGACGACGGAGACGCCCGGCAAGAGGCGCAGGAGCGCGCGCGGCTGGCGCGAGACCTTCTGGCCGTGCACGAGGTGGCACGACTCGTGGTACGTCAGCGTAACGGGGTCGGCAAACGGGGCGGCAGCGGGCCGGCGGCACGCAATCTCGACGAGCCACTCCTGAATGTCCCGCAGTTTGCTGTCCCAGAGATGCGCGCGCTGGCGGTAGCTGGGATCGTCGGCGAGTAACCTCGCGTACCGCCGCAGGTGCGAGCCGCATCCCCCCGCGTTGCTGATAATCGCGTGATAGCGATCCGGTGGAAACAGGTCGATCATCCGCCGCGCGAGCACGCGTGCCCCGGCGAGATCACCGTTGTGCGCGTGGAGCGATCCGCAGCACGGTTGAACCGGCGGCGTGTCGACTGCGCAGCTGTTGGCAAGCAAGACGTCCGCCGTGTCGCGGTTCACGTACGGGAAGACCAGGTCCTGCACACAACCGGTGAGCAGCGCCACGCGGTACTGCGCGGCGGCCCGCGGTTGCTCCTGGGGGGCGATGAGCGCGTTCGAGAATGCCGCCGCAATACGCGGCGTCTGTGGCTCGAGCCGGCGCAGAGAGGCCGGCAGCAGTCGTATCACGCCGCTTCTGCGCGCGAGCGCCTCGAGTCCGCTTCGCTGATACGCCGATACCACACGACCGACGGCGCGCAGCGCGCGGGGCCGCTTGAAGAGGAACCCGAGCGTCAGCGCACGCCAGAACCTGCGCGCGACACCCGGCTGCGAATCGTTCCGCTCGATATCGCTTCGCGCCGTCTCGAACAGCTCGGCATAGTCCACCCCGGCCGGGCACGCAGTCTGGCACGCCAGGCAGCCCAGGCAGTAACTCATCTCCTCGGCGAACCCGGAGGTGGTGTCGAGCGTGCCGTCGGCCACCGCGCGCATGAGCGCGATGCGGCCGCGCGGACTGTTCCGCTCCCGCTTCGTCTGGTCGTAGGTCGGGCAGGTCGGGAGGCACATACCGCAGTGCATGCACTGCTGCAGCACGGCGTAATCCAGGGTGCGAAGTGTCGGGCCGGTCATCGATCAGTCGAAGATTTTTCCTGGGTTGAGGAGGCCCGCCGGATCGAGTGCCTGTTTGATTTGCTTCATCACGTCGAAGCTGCTGTCGCCCATCTGCTCTCGCAGCCACGTCTTCTTCGCGAGGCCGACACCGTGCTCGCCGGTAATCGTGCCGCCGAGCTCGAGTGTCTTCTTCGCGATGAGATCGAGCGCGTGGTGCACGCGTGCCATCTCTTCAGCGTCGCGCTCATCGGTCAGAAACGTCGGGTGCAGGTTTCCGTCGCCCATGTGTCCGAAGGTCCCGACCTGCAGGTTGGCCGCCCGGGCCGTTTCCGCGATGAAGGTCACCATGGCCGCCAGCTCGCTGCGCGGTACCGTAAAGTCCTCGAGGATGGTTGTCGGCCGCCGGCGCGCCAGCGCCGAAAACGCATTCCGGCGCGCGGAGGCCAGCGCCAGCGCGTCGGCCTCATCCCGCGCCAGCCGCACTTCGCGCGCGCCGTTCGTCCGCGCGAGCTCCGCCATGCGCCCCGCTTCATCCGCGACGGCCGCCGGGTGGCCGTCCGTTTCCATCAACAGCACGGCTGCGCAGTCGGTCGGCAGTCCGACATGGGCGTATTCCTCCACACAGCACGCCGTCGTCTGATCGAGAAACTCGAGCGTGCAGGGAATGATCCGGGCCGCAATGATCGCCGAGACGGTCTCGGCCGCGTCCTCGATCCGATCGTACAGCGCCAGCATCGTCTGACGGGCCAGTGGCCGGGGAACGAGCTTCAGGAGAATCTCGGTGATGACCCCGAGGCTGCCCTCGGAGCCAATGAAGAGATCTTTCATCGAGTAGCCCGCCACGTCTTTCACGCACTTGCTGCCGAACCGTGCAATGCGGCCGTCGGGCAACACGACTTCGAGAGCCATGACGTAGTCGCGCGTGACGCCGTACTTCAGCCCACGTAGACCGCCGGAGTTCTCGGCGACGTTTCCGCCGATCGAGCTGATCCGCATCGATCCGGGATCGGGCGGATAGAACAACCCGTGCCGGGCTGCCGCGTCGTCGATCGCCAGCGTCGTGACGCCTGGCTGGGTTCGCAGGACGAGGTTGCGCGGATCGATGTCGAGGATCCTGTTCATCTGCGTCATACAGAGCACGACGCTGCCGGCGCTCGGCACGCTTCCACCGCTCAGCCCAGTGCCGGACCCGCGCGCAACAATCGCGAGCGACTGCGCGCCGGCAAACTGCAAGCATCGCGAGACGTCTTCAGTGGTCTGCGGAAAGACGACGGCCGCAGGCAGCTGGCGCAGCGCTGCGGTGCCGTCGAAACTGTAGGGAATGATGTCTTCCGGCTGCGTCAGCACCGAGGCTGGCCCGACGATGCTCGTGAAACCGTCGGTGATGGCTTGCGTCAGCGCCATAGCGAGTATCTTAGTCAGCTCGAATGACAAATCACTAATCCTGAATCCTTGAATCGAGAACTCGGATTCAACAATTCGTGATTCGTGATTAGCGCTTCCTATCCCACGACCCGCTGCTGCTGCTCGCCCAGTCCTTCCACGCCCAGTCGCACGACGTTGCCGTCACGGAGGTAAACGGGCGGTTTCTTGCCGTGACCGACGCCGGGCGGCGTACCGGTGGTGATGATGTCTCCGGACTGCAGGCTCATGAACTTGCTCAAGTAGCTTATGAGGAACGGGACGCCGAAGATGAGCGTCTTCGTGGATCCATCCTGATAGCGGTGACCATCGACTTCGAGCCAGAGATTCAGGTTTCCGCAGTCGGCCACTTCGTCAGCGGTGACGAGCCAGGGACCGATCGGGCCGAACGTGTCGGCGCTTTTGCCCTTCACCCATTGACCCGTCCCTTCGAGCTGGTACGCGCGCTCGGACACGTCGTGCACGACGCAATACCCCGCGACGTGCGACAGGGCGTCCTGCTCCGTCACGTACTTGGCCGGCTTGCCGATGACGACCCCGAGTTCGACCTCCCAGTCGGTTTTCTGCGAGCCGCGCGGTAACTCGATGTTGTCGTCGGGACCGACAATGCACGAGGTCGCCTTCATGAAAACGATCGGTTCTTTGGGCACAGCCATGCCGGATTCTGCCGCATGGTCGGAGTAATTCAAGCCGATGCAGATGAATTTGCCGACCTGGCCGACGCACGGACCGATCCGTGGCGTTCCGCTGACGCGTGGTAGCGAGTCCGGATCGAGCTTCCGCAGTCCGGCGATTGATTGAGGCAGTAGCGTCTCGCGCGAGATATCGGGTATGACGCCTGAGAAATCGCGGATCGCGCCGGTCGAATCGAGGAGCCCGGGTTTCTCGGCACCCGGGGGCCCGTAACGGAGAAGTTTCATATTTAAGCTTCCAGCTCCCAGTATCCAGCTTCCAGCCGCCGCTCACCGCCAGCCGCGAACCGCGAACCGCGAACCGCGAACCGCGAGAATGTTAATGCGATTCGCGCGCGACGTCGTGACCGCGGCACCCGACCAGAAAATCGAGGTCGGCGCCCAGGTCTGCCTGCTGCACGTGCTCGATGTAGAGCCGCGCATATCCGCCAGGCGGGAGCGTCAGCTCCGGTCTGCGCCACTCGGCGCGCCGCCTTGCCAGCTCCGCGTCGCTGACATCGAGGTGCAGGCGGCGCTTCTCGACATCGAGCTCGATCATGTCTCCGTCGCGCACGAGCGCGAGCGGGCCTCCGGCAGCCGCTTCCGGCGCCACATGAAGCACCGCGGTGCCGTATGCCGTACCGCTCATCCGCGCGTCGGAGATCCTTACCATGTCGGTCACACCCGTCTGCAGCACTTTCGGCGGCAGACCCATGTTGCCGACCTCCGCCATCCCGGGATACCCCTTCGGTCCGCATCCCTTGAGGACCAGGATGCAGTCTTTGTCCACATCCAGCGCGGGATCGGAAATCCGGGTGTTGTAGTGCTCGATACTCTCGAAGACGACGGCCCGTCCGCGATGGCGCATCAGGTCCTGTGACGCGGCCGAGGGTTTGAGGACGGCTCCCTGGGGCGCGAGGTTGCCGCGCAGCACCGCGATGCCGCCATGCGCCGCAAGCGGCCGATCGATCGGCCGGATCACTTCGGGATTGAAGTTCGGCGCATCCTTGCAGTTCTCCCAGATCGTCTGGCCGTTCACCGTCACCGTCTCGCGATTGAGCATCCCGTGCTCGCCGAGCGTGCGAATCACGGCCGGCAGGCCCCCCGCATAATAGAAGTCCTCCATCAGGAACCGGCCCGACGGCATCAGATCCACGAGCGTCGGGACTGTGCTGCCGAGATCGTCCCAGTCCTGCAGCGTGACCGGCACGCCCACTCGACCCGCAATCGCGAGCAGATGCAGGACCGCGTTGGTCGATCCGCCGACGGCGCCGTTGACGCGAATCGCGTTTTCGAACGCCGCACGAGTCAGGATCTGCGAGATGCGGACATCGTCCTTGACCAGATCGACGATCCGGCGTCCGGCGAGATGTGCCTGCGCGTACCGGCGTGAATCAACCGCGGGGATCGCGGCATTGTCTGGCAGCGTCAGCCCCAGCGCTTCCGCCATGGACGCCATGGTGGAGGCCGTGCCCATCACGTTGCAGGTCCCCGTCGAGCGCGACATGCACGACTCGGCCTGCATGAATTCCTTCAGGCTCATCGTGCCGGCTTTCACCTCTTCGCTGAAGCGCCAGACATCGGTGCCGGACCCGATGTCGGCGCCGCGGAATTTCCCGTTCAGCATCGGACCGCCCGGGACGACGATCGCCGGCAGATCGCAGCTCGCCGCGCCCATGATGAGCGACGGCGTGGTCTTGTCGCACCCGCAGAGCAGCACCACGCCATCGAGTGGATTTGCGCGGATCGATTCCTCGACGTCCATCGACGCGAGGTTTCTGAAGAGCATCGCCGTCGGCCGCACGCTGGTCTCGCCGAGCGACATGACCGGGAACTCGAAGGGCACGCCGCCGGCTTCCCACACGCCGCGCTTGACGTGCTCGGCAATCTCGCGGAAATGGCCGTTGCACGGCGTCAGTTCAGACCACGTGTTGCAGATGCCGATGATGGGCCGGCCGTCAAAGATCCCCTCGGGCAATCCTCGGCCGACCCAGCTCCGATGGATGAATCCGTCCTTGTCAGGCTTCGCGAACCACGCGGATGATCGATACTTTCGCTTCTGAACGTCAGACAATTGCTTCCCTTGTAGCTACCGCCTCTAGTTTCCCGCCCTGCCGCCGCGCGCGGGACGCTCGGTCATCAGCGTGTCGGCCGAGCGACGCGCCGCCCACGCAATGCCACGGAGCAGCATCGGCTGCACCTGCGGGTTGGCGAAATTCGCGTAGAAGTGACCCTGCATCCACACGAACGCGCGATACGGCTGGCCGGTTGGTGCGGGAACGAGCTGCTTTTCGTATGTCCAGATCTGAGGCACGACCTCGCCCGCATGCCCCGCCTGCTGCGCGCTCGGCGTTGCCGCGATCACCGCGGTCGCAAGCACGTGAATCTCCGGCGTCTTCGACCAGGTCATCGAGTAGAAGGCCTCGTCTTTGATGCTGAAGTTCGACATCCCCTGCATGATTGGATGGGCGGGGTCGACAATCGTATACGGGACGTCCGCCTCCAGCGTGAAATTCGTCTCGCCGTGTTTCTTCGCGCCGCCGACGATGGTCGAGAAATAATCGGGCTCGGGCCCGCAGAGCGCGTCGTGAATGCTCACGAGGCCACCCCCCCGACGCATATATGCGTCGAGATTGACGCGATCCTCCATGCTGAGATAACCGGCGTCACCTTTATAGATGATCACCACGTCGGAGTTCCCGAGCTCCTGTGCTGACGGGAAATGCAGCCCGCCGTCCACCACGGCGTTGCGGTTCATCAGCAGCTTGCTCCAGTCTGCAAGAAACTGCGGGTAGTCGTGCTGACCCTCGGCGTGAGTCTTCAGGCCGGCGTAGATGAACACGCGCACGGATGGTGTGGAAAACGGGCTCGCCTGGGGTGCCTGCTGGCCCCGGCCCTGGCCGCCGCGCCCTGCTGGCTGTTGCGCGCCGGCGGGCGCGGGGGCCTGTGGCGCAGGCGTCTGTTGCGCGATCATCGCCGCGCCCGCCAGTACGAAGGCGGCGGCAAACAGCGAAATGCCAGTCTTCATTCGGAACTCCTGCACAGCCTTCCGCCTAAAGGCGGAAGCCACGGGAAATAAACTTCAGCTCTTACATAGCCTTCCGCCTCGAGGCGGAAGCCACAGACAACACATGCTTGTGGCTTCCGCTCGAGGCGGAAGGACAAGTGCTGTGATTACCGTCGCTTCACATACGTCTTGCTGAATCCGTTGCGACTGTTCGTCACCGTGAAGGTGCCATCCGGCTGCACCGAAACCTTGATCCAATACGCCGGCGTGTGTGCCGCCGCGGCCGCCCCACGACCGCCGCCTGGGGCGCCAGCTCCGCCTCCCTGCGGCGCCGCGCCTGGTGCCGGAGCCGCAGGGGACGGCGCGGTCTGCGGTGGCTCGGCATTTCCAGGTGTGCCGGTCCCGGGCGCTCCACCACCACCACCACCGGCCCCCGCTCCGCCCGGTCCGCCGCCGCGGGGCGGAGCCGTCAGCACATTCGCAATCGTCGCCGCATCGTCCACGTTGGCGATGAAGACACCGGCACTGTTCTGCTCGATCCCTGCATTGTACGACCAATGGAGCTGCCAGATGTCTTCGAGGCCCGGCGACGAGCGCATGGTCGGCATCGCCTGAGTGCCCGCGCCCTTACGCGTGCCGTTCTGCATGATCGCGACACGCGGTTGCACACCGTGGACGAGGGCCGGCGATCCCGATTGATCAAGGCCGTGATGCGTCACGAAGTACACATCCACCACACCGACCGGGTTGTTCGGACACACGAGCTCGATCTCCTTGTTCCACAGCAGGTCGCCGAGGTCGATCGCCCGGAACTGGCCGAAGGTGATCACGCTGCCGACCGACTGCGCGTTTTCATCCGGCCCCGCCGCCGGCCTGGGCGCGACTCCCGCGCATGCGGGGTTCGGCTTCCCGCCGCCCGGAAGCGGCGTCTTCAGGATCTTGCCGTCGGCTGTCACGATCCGCCAGTCGAGGCCGGCGATCGGCACCTTGTCGCCCGGCTTGACGACCATGTGCTTCGCTTTGCCATACAACTCGGCGTACGCTGCCTGGAAACCCTGCACCTGCTCGCGTTCCTCGACTGATGGCCCGTGATCGATGAAGGTGCCGATCGGAATCCGCTTCGCAAGCTCCTGCATGCCGCCGATGTGATCGATGTGGTAATGCGTCGAGAGCAGGTACTCGATCTGCTTCAGTCCGGCGTCGTTGACGGCTGCCATGATGCGCTCGAGATCGCGCGCACCAGGGTTGCCGCTGTCGATGAGCAGCGACTGACCGTTCGGCGCCACCCACAACGCCGCCTTTCCACCCTCCGTGTCCACCACGTAGATCTCGAGCGGCTTGGTCGCCGCCGGCCCCCGCTGGGCCGCGAGCGCGGTCGTGAGCGCGATGGTTGAAACGGCAATACGCGCCAGTCGCTTCATGTGGATCTCCAGGTTAGTGCCGTGTGACGTTTCTACTTCAGCGGGGAGAAATCTGTCGGATCGGCGAACACCGACGTCACACCGCCCTGGACCGTGAGCGGGCCGTCTTTTTCCGATTCAGTCTTCGCCTTCACCCAATCGGGATCAGCGCGGAAGGCCGCCCAGCTCTTGGCCGCGGCCTCACGGCTTTCGTGCGACAAGACGTAGATGAGCGTGTTGTCCTTGAGCGGCGCGTCCTGCGGGATCCAGTAGCCGATGCTCTTCATGTCGTACTTGTCGAACACCTTGATCGTGTGATCGCGGAAGCGCGCCTTCAGCGCTTCCAGCTTGCCAGGCGGCGTGGTGTAGGTACGGATTTCAAACACCCGATTACCTGCGGCATGAACGGTGGCGACAGGACTGAACAGCGCATGCGCGATGATGCCTGTGGAAAATGCTGCGCAGACGATGAGTGCAACCGAAGTCTTCGTCATCAACATCTGAGATCTCCTTAGAGAAAGTGAACGTGGCTAGCGGGCGATCCAGCCGCCGTCTACAAAGAGCGGCGTGCCGGTAACGTAAGACGATGCCTCGGACGCAAGAAACACGACGGCACCAGTCAACTCTTCAAGCTCCCCCCATCGGCCCATCGGAATCTGCGCAACGAATTCCTTGTATTTCACGGGGTCGTCCATGAGCGGCCGGTTCATGTCCGTGCCGAAAGCCCCGGGACATATGGCATTGGCCGTCACGCCCGTCCCCGCCCATTCGAGTGCGAGCACGCGCGTCAAGTTGATGATGCCGGCCTTGGACGCTGCGTACGGGGCGCGGCCCGGTAGGGCGATGACGCCCATGACCGAGCCCAGATTGATGACACGGCCCCAGCCGCGGCTGACCATTCGCGGACCGAAGGCACGAGCGCAGAGAAACGGGCCCTTCAGGTTCGTGTCGATCACCGCGTCCCAGTCGGCTTCCGTCAACTGCTGGATTGGGCCACGGATATTGATCCCGGCGTTGTTGACGAGGATGTCGATCTGCCCGAACTCGCGCTCGACCTCCTCTGCCAGCCGCTCGACGTCGGCGATCTTCGTCACGTCCGCCGCAAACCCGCTCGCTTTGCGTCCAGTGGCGCTGGTAATGCCATCGGCCGCCTCCTGACAAGTGTCCTTCGAGCGCCCCGCGAGCGCGATGTCGGCACCAGCCTCCGCGAGCGCAACCGCCATCGTCCGCCCGAGACCACGCGCACCGCCGGTCACAAGGGCAACTTTTCCGTCGACCCGAAATCGATCCAGCACACTCTTCTGCGTCACTGTTCGTCCCTTTGCCTTGTTCCTTTTCCCTTGGCCGTTACTGCTTCACCGGAATCAGCCGGGCGATCATCCCCGGGGTCGACTCCGACATCCTTTGTCCGGGCAATTGCAGCGTGACATACAGGTAGCCGTCGGGCCCGATGATCACGTCGTGAACGCGTCCGAACTGGTTGAACACCGGCTCCTGGTGCGTGACCGTGTCGCCGCTGACTTCCAGCCGCCGGAGCTGCTGCCCGGCAAGTGCGCTGACGAACAAATCGTTCTTCCACGCAGGGTATCTCGTCGCTGTGTAGAACACGATCCCGCTCGGCGCGATCGACGGCGTGAAATACACGATCGGCTGTTCCATGCCTTCGTGCGCGCGCTCGGTCATGCCGGGCTGCGTCCCCATCGTAATGACTCCCCACCCGTAATTGTGGCCGGGCTCGATGATGTTGATCTCGTCGCCTCCCTGCGGCCCGTGCTCCGACTCCCACAACTTCCCGGTCACAGGATGCCACGCGAGTCCCTGCGGGTTGCGGTGGCCGTAGCTCCAGATCGTCGGCAGAGCACCAGCTTTGCCGACAAACGGATTGTCCTTCGGCACGGAGCCGTCGTCGTTGACGCGGTGGATCTTGCCGAGCGGATCGGACAGATTCTGGGCGTGCGTCGGGTCGTTCTTTTCTCCGAGCGTATAAAAGAGATGTCCCTGTTTGTCGAAGATGAAACGTGATCCGTAGTGCGCGTTGGTCGAGCTATACAACTCGGGGGCGGCGCGGAAGATCACCTGCTGATCGGTCCATTCGTTGTTCTTGTTGATCTTTCCGCGCACGATCACGGTCATCGACGGCGGATCCGGCGGGCCGCCGGGACCGCGGCCCCCAGGTTGCGGAGCGGACGCGGCAGCCGGTTGGGGCTCAGGAGCGGCAGGCGGCACATATCCCGGCAACGTTTCCGCGTACGACAGATAAATCCAGCCGTTCTTCGCGTACTGCGGGTGTACCTCGACGTCGAGGAGGCCTCCGTCCTGTTTCTCCCAGACTTTCGGCGTCCCCTTAACAGCTTCAGCCTGAAGCTTGCCGTTGTGGACGATCCGAAGACGGCCGGGACGTTCGGTGATGAGCAGCCGGCCGTCGGGAAAAAATGCGAGGCCCCACGGTGTCTCCAGATCTCGCGCGACGACTTCGATCTTGAAGGTTTGCTTTTCTGACTTGATCACCTGTCCGTCGGGATCAGCGACAACCGTCGGCTTCCCCTGGAGCGTTGCCGCCTGTGTCGCGGCCGTAATCGGATTGTGCCCGGAAGCGAGCGTCCCTTGCCGAACAAACGCCTGGGCGGTCAGCACTGTGCCCAACAAAACAGCGAGGCCGGCAAGGGTCTTGGTCAACGACGACATCATGATTTCCTCGTATTGCAGGGGTCTCGCGAGCCCTGTCTTGTGCCGGAGATGGCTGTCACCTTTACCGTGTATACGATACACCTGCGACGCGCGTAACACAGACGCACCAAGCACTTGTATCAATCAAAGGGTGTACCGACATAGTTCTCGGCCAGGCTCGTCATGGCCGCCTGCGAGCTGACCAGGTAGTCCAGTTCCGCGAGCTGACGACGGTAATCGAAGGGAGTCTCCTCCTCCTGCCGGTGGAGCATCGATGTCATCCACCAGGAAAACCGCTGAGCCCTCCACGTCCTGCGCAGGCCTCGATCGGAATACTCGTCGAGCCGCGCTTCCCCTCCGCCGGCGTAAAACTCTTCGATCGCAGTGGCAAGACGCCGAACGTCCGCCATCGCGAGATTGAGGCCTTTGGCGCCTGTCGGCGGAACGATGTGCGCGGCGTCCCCCGCAAGAAACATTCGGCCATAGCGCATCGGCTCGACGACGACGCTACGCATCGGCGTGACGCCTTTCTGAAGGATCGCTCCGACCTGCGGCGCCCACCCGTCGTCGGTGCGCAGGCGCGCGATCAACTCGCCCCAGATTCGGTCGTCGCTCCACGCATTCACATCCTCAGCCGGCGCACATTGCAAGTACAAGCGGGTGATCGCGGGCGAACGCATGCTGAAAAGCGCGAAGCCTCGCTCGCTGAGGCTGTACACGAGCTCCTGGGACGTCGGCGGCGCGCTGGCAAGGATTCCAAGCCACGCGAATGGATACTCGCGCTCGTAGGTCTGCAGGTGCGACGGTGGAACCGCAGTGCGGCATACACCATGAGATCCATCGCATCCCGCGATGATGTCGCAGGCCGCCTCGTGCAGAACTCCCTCGTGCTGAAACCGCACCAGCGGCGCCCGCGTGTCGAGGTCGTGCACGCTCAGGTCGGTCACTTCGAAATGCAACGGGCGCGCGCTTGCGAGCCGGAAGGCGATCAGGTCCTTGACGACTTCGTTCTGGCCGTAGATCGTGATCGCCCGGCCGCCGGTCAAGTCGGCCATGTCGATCCGGTGGCGCGCGCCTCCGAATCGGATGTAAATCCCCTCGTGACGCATGCCCTCCCTGGCGAGGCGATCGCCGACACCGGTCTCGTGCATCAGGTCCACGGTCCCTTGCTCGAGCACTCCCGCGCGCACGCGTTCAACGACGTAATCCCGGCTGCGGCTCTCGAGGATGACCGAGTCGATGCCAGCACGATGCAGCAGATGACCGAGCATCAAGCCCGCGGGCCCGGCCCCCACGATTCCGACCTGCGTTCGGCTCTTCACCATTGATGGATATGGCTATTCACGAGCGAATACGACGAATCGCCGCCACTGTTACAAACCACAGAGGAACACGGATCGAACGGATAAATGCAGGCCACGAGATGGCACGGACGGCCACCGATACAAAGGGATCGACCCAGTTCAGTTCCGTGTTCCTCCGTGTTTTTCTGTGGCGTGTGGCGCGATATAGACTGGAGCCACACCCGATGCCTCATTTCTGTTCACTTCAGGCTGCTGTGGCGGACGCCGTTCACGACGGCAATATCGTCGCCATGGAGGGCTTTACCCATTTGATCCCGTTTGCGGCCGGTCACGAAGTGATCCGCCAGGGCCGTCGCGATCTCACGCTCGTCCGGATGACGCCGGATCTCATTTACGATCAACTGATCGGCGCCGGCTGCGCCGCGAAGCTCGTGTTTTCGTGGGGCGGCAACCCGGGCGTCGGCTCGCTGCATCGCCTGCGCGACGCCGTGGAACACGCGTGGCCAGGACCGCTGGCGCTGGAAGAATACAGCCACGCGGCGTTGGCCACGGCGTACGATGCCGGAGCCGCGCGTCTTCCGTTCGCGGCATTCCGTGGCTGTCCGGGCGACCTCGCGCGGGTCAACGGCAACTATCGAAGCGTGACCTGCCCGTTCACAGGAGAACACCTCACCGCTGTGCCGGCGATGCGTCCCGACGTCACAATCATCCATGCTCAGCGCGCCGATCGCGATGGCAACGTAATGGTTGACGGGATCATCGGTGTTCAGAAGGAGGCGGTGCTGGCGGCGTCCCGCTCGATCGTAACCGTCGAGGAAGTCGTGGACGCATTCGACGGCGGCCCGGCCAATGCCTGCATTTTGCCGCACTGGACGGTGGCGGCGATCGCCGTCGTCCCGGGTGGCGCGTTTCCGTCGTATGCCTACGGATACTATCAGCGGAACAACGCGTTCTATCTTGCCTGGGACGATATCGCCCGCGACCGCGAGACGTTCCGCGCGTGGATCGACGAACACGTCATCCGCAGCGGTCCTGAAGCCTTCGCTGCCCATGCTGCGCGGCTCGCTTGACATGGCGTATACCCCCGACGAGCTCATGACGGTCGCTGCTGCGCGGTGCGTTGGGAATGACGACGTGTGCTTTGTGGGGATCGGGCTGCCGTCGGCCGCGTGCAACCTCGCGCGCCTGACGCATGCGCCGGGCATCACTCTCATCTACGAATCGGGTACGATCGGCGCCAGGCCTTCCGTGCTGCCGCTGTCGATTGGCGACGGCGAACTGTGCGCAACGGCGCTCACGACCGTCTCGGTGCCGGAATTCTTCCGCTACTGGCTGCAGAGCGGCCGGATCACGGTGGGTTTTCTCGGAGCGGCGCAGATTGATCGCTTTGCGAACATCAACACCACAGTCATCGGCTCATACGCATCCCCCGCGGTGCGGCTGCCCGGCGCCGGCGGTGCGCCGGAAATGGCCGCGGCCTGTCAGCGGATCTTCATCGTCATGCCGCACTCGAAGCGGGCATTCGTCGAGCAGCTTGATTTCCTCACGTCGTTCGGCCATGGCGAAGGCGGCAATCACCGCGCCCGGCTGGGCATCAGCACATCGGGGCCCGCGAAGGTGATCACCGACCTGTGTGTAATGGAACCGCACCCTGTGACGCGGGAGCTCACCGTGACAAGTCTTCATCCTGGCACGACGCAGGAGCAGGTCGAAGAGTCCACGGGATGGAGGATCGGGTTCGCCGAGGACGTTGCGGAGACACCGGCGCCGAGCGCACGGGAGCTGGAGGTGTTACGCCGCGTACGCCTGGAAACCGAGCACGCACACAAAGGCAAGGAGTTCGCGTGATCTACCGACGGCCGCCGGCGGGCACCCATCCGTCGAACGATTCTCCCGGTTACGGCAGCACGGCGCTGCGGCATCCCAAAGAGCCGCTGGTCATCATTCCGCAGACGCTGTCCGAAATCACAGGCCCGGCGTATCCGTACGGACGAGTGCAGGCAACCGATAACGACCTGACGCGTCAGCACGCGGGCGAGCCTCTCGGCGAACGCATCATCGTCGAAGGACGCGTGCTCGACGAAGATGGAGGGCCTATTCCCAAGACGCTCGTCGAAGTCTGGCAGGCCAATGCGGCCGGCCGCTATGCGCACCGCGTCGATGGACACGCGGCGCCGCTCGATCCGAACTTCTCGGGCGCCGGGCGAACACTCACGGACGAGGAGGGACGTTACCGGTTCGTGACGATCAGGCCGGGTGCGTATCCGTGGCGCAATCACGACAATGCCTGGCGGCCGGCGCACATTCATTTCTCACTGTTCGGCACGAGTTTTCTGAGCCGGTTGATTACGCAGATGTATTTTCCTGGCGATCCGCTGATGCCCTATGATCCGATCTTCAACTCGATTCCGGACGCGGGCGCACGGCAGCGCCTCATCGCCAATTTCGAGCTGAGCACCACGCAGCCTGAATGGGCGCTTGGGTTCACGTTCGATATCGTGCTGCGCGGATCGAACGCGACGCCGATGGAGCCGTAATCAGGTGCGAGTACGAGGCCTCACGCCGTTTCAAACGCTCGGCCCGTTTTTCGACTTTGGCCTGGTCATTCCCGGCGGCGGCGTCGTGGCACGACCCGCCGCAGCCGGCCGGCACATTACCCTCGAGGGTACCGTCCGCGACGGCGCGGGCGAGCCACTGCCCGATGCGGTCATCGAGATCTGGCAGGCCAACGCCGCCGGAAAATACCGGCACCCTGACGATCATCAGAACTGCCCAATCGATCCCGCGTGCGACGGTTTCGGACGCGTGGCGACCGACGATTCGGGACATTTTACTTTTGCGACTGTTGTGCCCGGGCGCGTGCCAGGGCCGGACGGTTCCTTGCAGGCTCCGCATCTTGCCGTGGGGGTCCTTGCCCGCGGTCTTCTCACCCGGCTCATCACGCGGACGTATCTCGAGGACGAACCGTCGAACGCCGACGATCCGGTGCTGGCACTCGTGCCGCCCGAGCGGAGGACGACGCTGCTCGCCAGACGCACCGGTGCCGATCGGTACCGTTTCGACATCGTGCTGCAGGGCCCTGGTGAAACGGTATTCTTCGATGTGTAACGCTCGGGGTCAGACCTCGATTTTCTCGTTTCTGCGAACGACGATGACAGAACCGTCTTACAGATCCGAAACGTCGGGCGCGCTGTCCGAGAAAATCGAGATCTGACCCAAACGGACTATGACTGACAGAACCGACGGTGTCGCGGCGCACTTCACGAGCGTCGCGCGGCTGCAGGCCATGCTGCACGTGGAAGCGGCGCTGGCCGATGCCGAGGCGTCGGTCGATGTGATTCCGCGCGCGGCGGCCGAGGCTATCCGGCGGGCCGCCCGCGCCGAGCTGTACGACCCGCTCGCCATCGAATCCGAAGCGCGGCATGCTGGGAATCTGGCGATTCCGCTGGTGCGACATCTCACGGCCCGAGTCGGGTCTACCGATGTGGCGTCGGCGCGCTATGTGCACTGGGGCGTGACCAGCCAGGACATCATCGACACGGCGCTCGTGCTCCAGTTACGCGAATCGGTACCGGTGATCATCGGCGATCTCGCCCGCGCGGCGGACGCCGCGGCCGGACACGCGCGGCGTCACGCGGTGACACCCATGGCCGGACGCACATGGCTTCAGCAGGCGACGCCCATCACCTTTGGTGTCAAGGCAGCCGGATGGCTCGATGCCCTCGACCGGGTCACACACTCCCTGCGATCGGCGCTCGACGCGGCGCTGGTGCTGCAACTCGGAGGTGCATCCGGGACGCTCGCGGCGCTTGGCGATAAGGGGTCGGCTGTGGCGACGGCCATGGGGCAGGCACTCGCGCTGACGGTTCCGGCAATCTCCTGGCACGCGCACCGCGATCGCCTTGCCACGCTTGCGTGCGCGCTCGGTGTCGCGACCGGGACGGCCGGGAAGATTGCCCGTGACCTGGGGCTCCTGGCGCAAACGGAAGTCGCCGAAGCGCACGAGCCCGCCGGCGCAGCGGGCGGCTCGTCGTCCATGCCTCACAAGCAGAATCCCGTCCGGGCGGCGATCGCGATCGCCGCGGCCGTTCGGGCGCCTGGCCTCGTGGCGACGATGCTGAGCGCGATGCCGCAGGAACATGAGCGCGGTCTCGGCGGATGGCAGGCCGAGTGGGACACGCTGCCCGAGCTCGTCACGACCGCCGGCGGTGCCGCGGGCGCCGTGGCGGGCGCGCTCGAAACGCTCGTCGTCGATCCCGCCCGCATGCGTACGAACCTCGACATCACCGGCGGTCTCGTGCTTGCCGAGGCGGTGGCGATGCGGCTTGCGCCCGCAATGGGAAAGCCGGACGCTCAGGCGCACATCGGACGCGCGGCCCGGCGCGCCGCCGGCGAACATCGCCCGTTTGCGGATGTGCTCGCCGAGGATCCCGCCGTCGCGGCGATCCTGGATCCATCCGGCATCGCGCAAGCCCTGTCGCCCGATAACTACCTCGGGTCGGCGGCGACGTTTGTGGCTCAGGTGCTCGCGCGGCACGAGAAAGCGTAGGCTGCATGCTCCATGTGCTGCGCGATGGATGCCGTCTGGGCTACAGCGTCGACGGCAATCCCCAGGCTCCCGCGTTGATGTTCTCGAACTCGCTGGGCACGACGTACGAATTGTGGGAGCCACAAGTCGCCCGGCTGTCGTCCGCTTTCCGGGTGATCCGGTACGACACGCGCGGCCACGGCGGCTCCGATGCGCCGAAGGGAACGTACACGATTGAGATGCTGGGGCTCGATGCGCTCGCGATTCTGGACGCCGCAGGAGCGCCGCGTGCGCATGTGTGCGGCCTCTCTCTTGGTGGTCTGACGGCGATGTGGCTGGGGGTCCACGCGCCCGATCGCGTCGACTCGCTCATTCTGGCGAGCACCGCCGCTCGCATCCGCAATGCGATCTTCTGGCAGGAACGGATCGAGCTGGTGAAATTGTCGGGCATCCGGGCGCTCGCCGAGGTGTCGATGGGCCGTTGGTTCACCGAGGTGTTCCGTACCGCGCATCCTGATATCGTCGCCCGGCACCGCCGGATGCTCGAGTCGTGCCCGGCCGAGGGGTATGCATCCTGCTGCGCCGCGCTGCGCGACGCGGACCTGCGCGGCGAGATCGGAGGAATCGCCGCGCCAGCGCTCGTCATCGCCGGGAGGCACGACCCCGTCACCCCGCCGGCCGACGCGGACGCCATCCGCACGCGAATTCGCGATGCGCGTATGACGGAGCTCGACGCCGCGCACCTTGCCAACGTCGAACAGGCCGACGAGTTCAACGAGCGCGTGCTCGCGTTCATCAACGAAAAGAGGCCCATCCATGGATGAAAGCGAACGCCGCGACGCCGGATTGAAGGTGCGGCGCCGTGTGCTCGGCGGCGCGCACGTCGAGCGAACCACCCTTCAGACGACCCCCATGACGGCGGAGTTCCAGGATTTGATCACGCGCTACGCGTGGGGAGAGATCTGGACGCGGCCGGGGCTCGATGACCGCTCTCGCCGGATCCTTGTGCTCGGCACGCTCATCGCGCTCGGAAGATTCGACGAGTTCCGCATGCACGCCCGAGCCGCGATGAGCGAGGGTGGGTTCTCGGAGGCCGATCTGAAAGAGATTGTCCTCCAGCAGGCCATCTATTGCGGTGTGCCTGCCGCGAATACCGCCTTCGAGGTCCTGCGGGAGATAACGAAGTTCACAAACGAAGAAACGGAGTGAACGGAGACGAACGAAGAAGATCCGTTCAGTTTGGGTGCGCGGATGGATCTCCCGCGGAGATCGCAAGGCCGAGCGTCCGCCTAACGCGCGAAGCGCGTTGGCGGCGGACGCACCTGTCGGCTCGTGTCCAGTCTTCCCCGCGCTCTCCGCGGTCTCTGCGCGAGATGTCTCCGTTCGTCTTCGTTTACTTCGTTCCTTCGTTGTGAATCTTCTCCGCTACCTCTACGCCGCGACGCCGGCCATCAACCGCATCAGCGCGTCCTGCGTGGCGGTGGCACGGGGTAGCTCCCCCGTGATCCTTCCTTCGCGCAGCACGATGATGCGCGTACAGAGGTTCAGCACTTCCGGAAGCTCACTGGAGATCAGGACGACACCGGCTCCGCCGGAGGCGAGCTCATCGATGAGCGCGTGGATCTCCGCCTTGGCCCCGACGTCGACACCTCGCGTCGGCTCGTCGAGCATCAGGATCCGGCAACGCGCCGCGAGCCATTTCGCCAGCACCAGCTTTTGCTGGTTGCCGCCCGACAGGCCCGCGGTGACCGCATCCACGCCTGGAGCGCGCACGCGCAGGCGTTCGAAATAGGTGCCCACGAGCGCGCGCTCGGCGCGGCGATGGATGAACGTCCAGCGAGAGAGCGCGCCGAGGATTGGCAGGGTTGTATTGGCAAGAGCTGTCATCGACAGCACGAGCCCCTGCCGCTTGCGATCCTCCGGAACGAGGCCGAGGCCGGCGCGCATGGCGTGTCGGGGGCCGTTGAAGCCGACCGCCTGGCCCCCGACCGACAACAGACCTGTGACGGCGGGGTCGAGGCCGAACAGCGCCTGCGCCATCTCGGAGCGGCCGGCCCCCACGAGCCCCGCGAAGCCCAGTACTTCGCCGGCCCGTAGCGTGAACGAGATGTCCTGAAACTTTCCAGGACTCGACGCGTGCTCGACTCGCATCAACTCGTCGCCGCTCTTGGCATGGACATGCGAGGGAAAGTACTCCTCGATCGGGCGGCCGATCATCATCTGGACCAGTGCGGGCTGCGTCAGCTCGGTCGCGGGGCAGGTGGCGACATGGGTGCCGTCCCGAAGGATCGTCACGGTATCGCACAGCCGGAAGATTTCCTCCATCCGATGGCTCACATAGATTGACGTGACACCCTGCTCGCGCAGCCGTCCGATGAGCTCGTACAGCTTGTCCGCCTCGTGTTGCGAGAGACTGCTCGTCGGCTCGTCAAAGACAATCACGCGGGCGCCCGTGCCGACGGCCGATGCGATCTGCAGCATCTGCTGCTGACCCGTGGTCAATACGCCGACGCGCTGGCGGACATCGATGCGCGCGTCGATCGCCGCGAGCATCCGTTCGGCGCGCCTGTCCATCTCGACGCGGTCGAGAAATCCGCGCGACGAGGGCAACGAGCCAAGACAAAGATTTTCAGCAACCGAGAGGTTCTCGCAGAACGCGAGCTCCTGGTGAACCATCCCGACGCCCGCCGCGAGCGCCTGCTCGGGTCCGCTGAACGAGACCGGCCGTCCGAAAAGCACGACCTGCCCCAAATCCGGGGAATGGATGCCGGCCAGGATTTTTCCAAGCGTGCTTTTCCCGGCGCCGTTCTCGCCGCAGAGCGCGTGGCAGGAACCCGCCGCGACGTCGAAGCTGACGCTCTCGAGCGCGCGCGCCCCCGGAAACCGCTTCGAGACGGCCTCGAAGCGGACGGCGGGTACGGTCATGGCATTTTCAAATACGCGTCCGGCACGTCCGTGAAGCCCCACGTTTTCAGCTGGCGGGCCCACGTGCCGAGGTTCTCCTTCGATACGCGCACGAGCTCCATGGGAATGATCTGCGGCACGTCCTGCTTGAGATGCACCTTCTCCACAATTCTCCGCACGGACACGTATCCCCAGTTATAGGTCGGCTGGGCAAGCAGCACGGGGGCGAGTCCTTTCTCAACGTATGCGAGCTCCGCCGGGAGTGCGTCGACCGCGACGATCTTGACTTTTTTCGGATCCAGATCGGACAGCAGGGTCTGAGTGAAAAGCGGCCAGCCGCCGATCATCGCCCACCCGGTAATTTCCGGATAGGCGTTCTGTACACGGATGACTTCCGCGGCGGCGTCCTGAGGAGTCTCGATGTGATAGAACGTGTCGACGATCGTGATGCCGGGGTACTTCGCAGCTTCCTGCTTGACGCCGGCCACTCGGCTCCGAAGGTTCGGCGCGTTCTGATTGCCGGCAAGAATGGCGACCTTGCCCGTGCCGTTCATCAACGGCGCCAGCTCACGCATCACCGCCTCGCCGGTCTTGATGTCGTCCACGCCGTAGAACGCGAACCGGCTCGACTGCGGGGCGTCGCTGTCGAATGTCATGACCGGAACGCCGCGCCCCACGGCATCGTTGATCGCGCCGGTGACCTTGCCGGCGTCTGAGCAGGAGATCAGCACGGCGCTGGCCCCCTCGTTCACGGCCTGCGCAATCCGTTGCGCCTGCACCTGGCCGTCCTCGGCGGGGGGCGTCAGCCACACGATCTCGATCGGAATGCCAAGCTTCTGCGATTGTTCCTTCGCCGCGGCCTCGGCGCCGGTCCGCGCCGACAGGAACACCGGGTTCGTCGAGCTCTTCGCAATCATGGCGATCTTCAATCCGCGTCCCGCTGCCGGCCCCCCCGCCGCCGGTGTGCTCCCGCCTGGTGCCGGCTTGTCCCCGCCGGTACAGGCGGCAAGCCCCATCGAAAGAACCACCCCCGTCGCGAATCTCGTCGCAAGTCTCATCTCCATGCCTTTTCCCTTTTCCCTTTGGCCTTTTCCCTTTGGTTGGGCCTTTTCCCTTGTCCCTTGTTTATTGAGCCGCCTGCGCCAGCCGCCGCGCCGTGAAGCTGGCGCTCGCGCGATCGAGCACGACGGCAATAATCGTGGCGCAACCGATGATGATCCACTCGTAATTCTGATCGAAGTGCAACGTGCGAATCGACTGCCGGATGAGAACGATCAGCAGCGCACCCAGCGTGGCGTTGATGGCGCTCCCCTTGCCGCCCGACAGGCTCGCGCCGCCGACTACGGCGGACGCGATCACGTAGAGCTCGTAGCCGGTGGCATCGACACACGACGCGGAACCGTAGAAGCTTGCCCCCATGAAGGCGGCAAGCCCCGCGGTCAGACCCGAGATGACGAAGACGCCGCTCTGAATCCGCCACAGGCTCAGTCCGGAAAACCGGCTCGCCTCGGCGTTGCCGCCAATCGCGAACACATGGCGTCCCATCACGGTCCGCGACAGGTAGACCGCGCCCAGGGCGGTCACGACGATCATCGTGAGCATCGGGACGGGATAGAGCGAGGCGCTGAGGCCGAGCGGCGCCTTCGCCACGCGCGTCAGCACGTCCGGCAACAGGATGCTCTCCGCATGGCTGGCCACGAACGCCACGCCCCGCAGGATCCACATCGTCCCCAGGGTGATGATGAATGGGTGCACGCGCAAGCCCACGACCATCAAGCCATTCACGGCACCGCAGGCGATACCGATCACGAGCGACACAGCCAGCCCGATTGCAAACGTCTGGGCTGGCGGCATCGGTCCGAGCGCCCGCAGCACCAGCGCGGCCGTCACACCCGAAAGCGCGTAGATCGATCCCACCGAGAGATCGATCCCGCCCGAGATGATCACGATCGTCGCGCCCACAGCCATGACGGCGAAGAAGCTCGCGTCGGTCGCGGTTTGAATCAGCGTGTACGAGTTGAGGAAGTTGTTGACCTCTGCCCCCGTCAGCCGATCGGCGTGGGAGCCCGCCAACAGTGTAAGGAGCACGCCGAGGATCGCGATGACCAGCACGAGCCCGGCCTGCTCGGAGGCAAGAATCTTCCGCAAGGCCAGAGCATTATGCCGCTTTTCCCTTTTCACCTTGGGGTCAGAGCAGGGTTTGACCCTGGTTTGACCCCGGTTTGACCCCGGTCTGACCCCCGGCCGTTACCTCGTCCCGACCGGCTTGGGCGGCTGGTACAGCCGGAGCCGCTGGATCGACCAGGCGGGTGCGTTCTCGACGGTGGCGGTCTGCGTGATCTTTATGAACTTCGCGTCCACCGGTTTGAACGTGATGACCGTGGTGCCGCCATCTCCCTGTCCTTCGGCCACCCGGGTCCATGTGCTCCCGTCGGTCGAGACCTCGACCGTGTACCCGCGCGGAAATCCTGGAGGAGGCAGAACCATGGCGCTGCGGCCGCCGAATCCTCGCGCCGGTGTTGCTGCGCCACGTCCGCCAGCGCTCGAACCCGCCGCGCCCGGCGCCGCCGCAATCGGCGGCGTAGTAATTGGCTGCGGCGCGGAAGGGGTCGCACCCGCCGGCGGGTCGGCAATCGGTGCTGGAGATCCGGGGGCGGCTGTGGGCGGTGTGCCCCGGCCGCCGCGGCCCCCACGGCCAGCGGCGGCGCCCGGTGAGTCGAATTGAATTTCTGTGATCGACATCGGCGCAGGAAGTTCGACCTGGAACCACATCCCGGCCTGTTGTGGTACACCCGTAGACCACGTGCCTGCCACGAGCGGCGCCGGGGCCATCTGCGGGTTCTGACTAGCCGTCGCGGTCCAACTGGGCTGCGCCGCTACCAGGGCCGGCAGCGTAGCCACGAGCTCTTCAACGCTCCAGGGACTCTTGCGGTTGGCTGCGCGCACGCGTGCGACGTCAGCGGGCGAGACGATTGTTCCCGTATTGCCGAAGCCATTCCGTACGAACGAGACAATGGCCGCGATCCAATCATCCTTGTTGGTACCCATCGGCACCATGACATCCGTGTACGTCGTACCGTCGATCGGACCCGTGAGCCCGTGCATGACCGCGTTCACGACGTAGCTGTAGTGCGCCTGCACGCGGAGCGCACCGGCGAGCGCCGGCGCCTTCATCGTGCCCGCGGGCGCGCCGTCGACTGGCGTGCCTTTCGCGTCCGGACCATGACAGGCTACGCACAGTTCGGAGTAGATGCCGGCCCCTTGCTGAAGCAACGCCTGCTGGTCTGCCGACACCGCGCGTCCCCGTCCGCCCCCGCCGCCTGACGCATTCATCGACGGCTGGAGAATACGGGCCCCGATCTCCTGCACGCCGCGAGCCTTGTTCTCCGCCTGCGCCGACGTGATCACCGTCCGGATGTCCGGGACCTTGAACAGGCTCAACGTCAGGATCGCCTGGATGTCGACCCGCGTGTCCGGATCCTTGACCAGCTGCCTGTAGTCGGCGGCAAAGGATTTGTCTCCGGCCTTATAGAGCGTCTCGCTCGCGCGGACGGCCTGCACACGGACGAGCGGATTGAGATCGCGCATCAGCTCGCGCACGAGCGGCGCCTCGAGCGCGCCAAGCCCCTCGAGCGTCCACATGGCATGGAAGCGGCCGAGCACCGTGGGCGAATTCCGCGCCATTTCCCGCAACGTCGGCACGACTGACTTGTCCTGCTTCAGCACGATCAGCTTCTGCGCCGTGTCGCGCCACCAGCCATTCGGGTGATCGAGATGCTTCGCGAGCTGGCCGGCGGTTTCGTCGAACATCCTTGGCTTCGCGCGATCCGGTTCCATGCCGTCGTACACCAGCCGCCAGATCCGCCCGTGGGTCGTGACCTTGTCGAGCCGAAGCTGCTCGATTTTCCGGCGCAGGTAGGAGCCTGGAGGCGTCCACTCCGACTCCTGGATGATCCCGTGATACATATCGACGATGTAGAGCGTGCCGTCCGGAGCGGTCATCATGTTGACCGGGCGGAAAAGCGGGTCGGTGCTGAGAATGAATTCCGAATTCGGGTAAGCGTTGCGCAGCTGCGTCAGTCCTTCGGTCACGACGACCTTCGACCGTCTGACCATCCGGCCGACCGGCTCCGCGAAGAGCAGGTCGCCCTTCAAATCGACGGGCAGGCGATCGCCGCGGAAGATGTCGGGACCGCACGCGGCGGTAAAATGGTTCAGCACGCCAATCGGCATGCGAATGCGAAGCATTCCCCCCTGCATGTCCCCGACGCCGGGCGCCGGCCACGTCACTTCGAACCCCGGCTCGAACTGATCGGCGACGGTGAACCCGCCATAGACGATCGGCGCCTGGAAGTTGACCGGACCTTTTTCACCACCAGCGTCAACGAACCACGGCTTCCCGTTATCGTCCTGCGTCAGTCCCCACTGCCCGTTGTTGGCTCCGGTGGGTTCCTTCAGCATGCCGGCAGGCGTCCATCGGATCCGGAACGCGTTGTACGTGCTGTAGATCCAGTTGTCCATCGCCCAGATGAATCCGCTCTGCTGGTGCTCGAGGTTCCCCTGGCGGCCGGCGCCGGAAAAGAACAGCGCCTTCTTCTCCGCCACCCCGTCGCCGTCGGTGTCCGTGTACTTATAGATGTCGTCCGCGTTGGTCTCCATCGTCAACACGCTGCCCTTGTCGAGCGGAAGGATGAAGCGAGGCAGCACGAGCTTGTCGATGAAGACAGCGTGCTTGTCGAACGTGCCGTCGCCTTTCGTGCTCTCGTGGACGCTGATGCGGCTCACCGGCTCGAATTCACGGGCGCCGTCGGCATCGAGCATGTACGAGCGCATCTCGTTCACGTACAGCCGGCCGTTGCCGTCGAACGCGATGGCGGTGGGATTGACGATGTCGGGGTCGGAGAGCACGAGCTCCATGTGATACCCCGGAGGCAGGATGAAACGTTTCTGTTCCTCCTGCGCGGTCAGCGGAAGAATCGGCGGCTTCGGCGAGAAGTCCGCCCCGGCATCCGGGTAGCCGCGTCCAGGCATGGCGCCCCCCGGCGGCGCCTGCGCGCCGCGATCGGCCGGTGCCGCGGGTGTCGTCTGCGATGCGGGGGTGGCCGGTTGCGACTGCGCGAACAGCGACAGTCCTGCGACCGACATCGCCAGCATACTGGCCGGCACGAACCACGTGGGCTTGAATCGAGTCCTTGATTTCATCGCAACTGATCCTAAGTTGACAAGAGGCAGTTGAGCGACGACTCACCACAACGGGCAACGGCCGAGCGTCACGTGCGGTTGCCTGTCACGTACGGATCTCGCGCAGAGACCGCAGAGAGCGCTGAGAGCGCTGAGAAGACAAGCAAGAAAAGCGGCGTCGCCGGACCGGCTGACCGGCAGTCCGCCTCAGCGTTCTCTGCGGCCCTCTGCGTGAAATCGTCTTGTCCGGGTCACCGCGTCTCAGCTTACGTCTAGCGGCAGGCTACTTGCCTCCGCGCCCCGCAGCGACCAGCGCCATCAACTCGTCGTGCTTCCAGGGACGCGTGCGATCGGCGGTCATCGCACGAACCTGTTTGACGGTCGCGACATCCACCGGCGATCCGTCCTGTCCCCATTCCCGGCGGATGTAGGTCAACACACCGGCAATCTGGTCGTCGCTCAGCGTTGATCCGACCGGCGGCATCAACCCGACCGGACCTTCTTTTCCGTTCATGAGGATCCGCGCCGGAATGTCCGGCGACGCAAGCGCGAGCGGCGAGCCCACCAGGCTGGGCGCGACCCTGTCCAGTCCGCGGCCATCCGGCTGGTGACAAGCCTGGCAGATGTTCTTATAGACGTCCTGTCCGGCGTTGAATCGTTGCTGCTCGTCGGGCGTCAAGGGTGGAATCGGCGCCGCTGCACCCGGTTTGCCGGGCCACTCGATCCTCGCCAGCACGCTCGCCGCACGTGGACCCAACTCCGTGGTCGTCGCGGCAAGGGCGGAGAACGCGACCGGTTCAGCGCTCACACGCGTCGGGCGACGCGTGACGGGCGGAGCAGCGGACACTTGCGGGAATGCGTAAGAACCTCCCGGGCCGCCACGTGCTCCTGGACACGTCGGGCACGGAGGTGCAGGGAGGTTCGGTCCGCCGCGCCGGCCCGCCGGCGAACCCGGCATCGCCGCTCCGAGCAAGGCGACTTCGGCCCCGCGCAGAAGCGCCGAACGCTGCCAGAGCGGCCGGTTTGCATCCGCCACCTCGGCCAGGATCTTCTGAATACCCGCGTCCTGTCCTGCGCGCACGATCGTGGCCGCGATCATCGTGATTGCGGTTTCGCGCTGAACCGTCTGGGCGGGGGCCTGGATCACCGAGTCGAGCACCAGTCCCTCTGCCCCTCGGACGCCGCTCAATGCCGCGTCGAGCGTGACGGGATCGTCTGCGTGTGCGGCGAGCAGCGTGGCGAGGGCGTTCTCACGCGGCCCCTGCGGCAGCGCGCCGAGCGATGCCGCGAGCTGCTCCCGGACGCTCCAGTCCGCATCATCGAGCCGTTTCAGAACCGCCGCGTGAATTGGATTGTTTGCCTCCGCAAGCCATCGCTCCGACAGGCGGATCGCCGACATGCGCACATCGCGTGACGGGTCGTCGAGCGCCCCGGCCACCTCCGCCGGCTGCAGCGCGTCGAGCCCGTCGAGCGTCCACAACGCATGCAACCGCGTCCGCGGCTCTTTGGCACTGCCGGCAAGCCGCGTCAGGGCCGCGACCGATGTCCGGTCGCCGCGTTCGACGAGCAGCCGTTGCGCGGTGTCGCGCCACCAGCCATTGGGATGCGACAGCAAGTCCACCAGCTGCGCGGTCGTGAACCGGCCGTTTGCCCCGGTGGACGTGTCCCGGCGCGTGGTCTCGTGCACGACGCGGTAGATGCGGCCGAGCCTCGTCGGATTCTCGAGCTTGTGCGTGATGATGTGACCGCGCAGGTACTCCGTGATATCGGCGCGCTGTTGGATGACGCCGCGGTACATGTCGACGATATAGAGCGTTCCGTCCGGCGCATTCGATACCCAGACCGGACGGAAACGCTCGTCGGTCGAGGCGAGAAACTCTCCACGATCGTACGCCTTGCGGACGCGCAGGCCCGATCCCGTATCGTCGATGATCACGCGTCCGACCAGGTTCGCTGCCGGTTCAGCCGCAAACGCATTCCCATACAAGTCGGCCGGCAGGCGATCGCCGCGATAAATCATCGGCGCACAGACCGATGTGAACTTCGCGAGCGTTCCGTCTTCGCGATCGATCCCGAGCTGATACGCGCGATTCGTTCCCGGATTGGGCCGCACGGGCCACACCGTATTCGCGACGTTCGCATCGTCCGCAAGACGCTCATAACTTCCGCGCGTCCGCAGGAGGTTTGGGTTGCGCATGTAGTACTGCGTCGCGACGAGGTCGGCGTGCAGCACCGACTCGTTCGTATTGCGATAAATCCTCCCCGCGTCGTCGTGCGTGACGCCCCACTCGCCGCGCGAGAGCGTCTTGCGTACTTCGAACTTGCCGTCCTTGAACCGCATGAGGACATCGCTGTCCGCGGTGTACATCCAGTTGTCGAGACCCCAGTAGAATCCGTTGGCGTTCTGCTCGACCCGCGCCTCCCGCCGACCATAGGTGTCGGTCACGAGCTCTTTCTTGTCCATCTTGAGATCGCCATCCGTGTCTTTCATCAGCCACACGTTGGGAGGCTCGGCGACGAGGACGCCGGCGTCGAGGACTTTCAACGATCGCGCCAGCACGAGGCCGTCGGCGAAGACGGTGCGCTTGTCCATCCTGCCGTCGTGGTTCGTGTCTTCGAGGACGACGACTTTGCCGACCGGTTCCGTGAACGGCTCGGGCGCCTGGAGGTCCGGCACAAAGCCCGGCATCTCGACGACCCAGAGGCGGCCCTGCGTGTCCCAGTCCATCACGATGGGATCCTGAACGAGCGGCTCGCTGGCAACGAGCTCGAGCTGATAGCCCGGAGGCATGTAGAACGTCTTCAGCGCCTCATCCGGAGAGAGCGCCGGGGAATCAGCCGGGACCTTCTGCACATCGGGCGGCCATTGCCGGTTCAACGGCGAGCTCTGGCCGTAACCGGTGGCAGCGGCGCCAACTATCAACAGGCCTATGATTCGAAATCTCGACACAGACATTGAGCGCCTCGTCAGAAGGAGGACACACTCTCAAACGTCATCGCGCGGTGTGCACAATGGTCGGCCTGCGACACGGCGGCAGGAGTCGACTCCCGGGCGCCTATTTTCCGGGAAGCTGGGAGAGTGTCTTTTTTGCTTCGGCTTCGGGAATCTCGCGGATGAAAATATTGCGGAAGCGGATCTCGGAGCCGTGAGTCTGCAGCTCGATCGGCCCCCGCGCGACTACGGGCTGCGTCCGATCGAAGAAGTTGTCGAGGACCTGCCCATCGACGGTCAGGGTGTCGTTCAGCCAGACCCAGACGCGTGGGCCGATCATCTTGATCCGGAACGTGTTCCACTCCCCGACGGGATTATCCGCCTTCGCGAGCGGCCACTTGCCGGGATTGTCGTCGTTGTCGTTCCAGAGGGCACCGGAACCCTTCGGCGCGCCGTTTTTGACTTCGCGGGGATTGTCCGGATCCCAAACCTGGACTTGCGGGTAGCCGCGAAGATACACACCCGAGTCCCCGTTGTGATTGACCATCAACCAGTCCACGTAGAACTCGAAGTCGCCGTAGTCCTTGCCGGTCGCGAGGTGCGGACTCTGGCCGTCGGACACGATCTCCTGCTTGGCGCCGTCGACCTTCCAGTGCGCGTCCCGTGCGGTGTTCCACTGGGCTTGCTTTTCGGCGAGCGCCTGGGACGCGAGCTTTGCCTCCTCGGCCGGGTTATAGTTCGGCTGCCGGCCTCGCCATCCGCTGAGATCCTTCCCGTTGAATAGACTGGTGAATCCCTTGGGAGCTTTTTTCTGTGACTGCGGCGCGGCAGATAAACTGACGCTGCACACGATTGCGATTGCCATGATGACGACGCGCTTGATTCGATGCATTCTTGGGCTCCTCGGAGGCGCCGCATTGTCGCATTTTCCAGTTGTCAGTTGCCAGTCTCCAGTTGCCAGTGTGCAGCGGTTCAGCTCGTTCCTGAGGCTGGCCAACAATCGGCGACCGCGACTTGATGGCTGGAAACTGGAACTAAAACTGGAAACCGGAAACTGGAAACTGGTGATTAGATGAGCCGTAAATTCCGTGTGGCGATCCTCGGACTCGGGCACTGGTATTCCGCTTACAACCTGGCGCGCTCGCTGCCTGAATATCCGCGGGCGGAGCTCGTCGCGGCCGCATGGCCTGATGCAAGCCAACTCGATGCGTTCACCGGCATGTTCGGCGTCCGCGGCTACGCCAGTTACGCGGACCTGCTGGCGCGCGAGGATGTCGACATTGTCCATCTCGCCGCTCCTGTATCGGAGCTGGCCGAGCTGGCAATCGCGTCGGCGCGAGCCGGTAAGCACATTCTGCTCGGCAAGCCTATGGCGATGAACCTCGAGCAGGCAGGTCGCATTGTCGATGGGATCGAAACGGCCGGGGTCACGTGTGTCCCGTACTCCGGGCTCACGCGGCTGCGGATGACGGATCTCAAAGCACGCATCGAGGCAGGTGAAATCGGCGATGTCGTCGTGATGCATCAGACCTGCCGTTGGGCAATCGCCGAGGACTGGCACAGTTCGGGCACGCCGGGCTGGTTCGCCGATCCGCGGCACGTTCCAGGCGGAGCACTGATCGACGAAGGGATCTACTGGATCGAGCTCTTCGAGTGGATCGCCGGCAGTCCGATCGTGCAGGTCGAGGCGAAGGTCGCGAACCTGGTGCACAAGGACATCGAGGTCGAAGACTGGGGTATGGCGACCTTCACGTGCGGCAACGGCGTCATCGCCACACTCGAAGCGTCCTGGACGATCAACTCGCCGAGGAAGACCGGTCCCTCGCCGAAGCAGAACAGCGTCGTCCGGCTGGAAGTGCTCGGCACGCGAGGAGAGATCATCGATCAGTGGTTCCGATCTCCCGGGCGGGCGGTGCTGGCCGCGGGAGCCGCCGACTGGATTTTCGAGCGTCAGCCCGAGCAGAAGTTCTCCCCCACGTTTCCGCTGGCGCTCGACCACCTGGTGGAGTGTCTCGACAACAAACAGAAGCCGGATGTGACCATCCGGCAGGCACGGAGCGCGTTCCGCGCCGCGATGGCGGCGTATGAGTCCGCGCGGGAGGGGAAGCCCGTGACTGTTCCTTCCGACTGATACTAGCGCCTGCGGCTTGTCCTTACGCCTAAAGGCGGAAGGATACGAATCAGATGACCGGCGTCGGCGAAGTCAGCGCCGCGAGCACTTCCTTATAGAGGTACTTCGCTCCCTCGATGCCGTTGAGCGGCCCCTCTTCGTACTCCAGCGCGAAGGTGCCCTTGAAGCCGCCGGCCAGCATGATCCGCGTCGAGCGCTGCACGTCGTTCTTGTCGCCCCAGCGATCCCAGTATTTCGCATGAACGTTCGTGTGGGAGTACGGCGCGAGCGCCTTCAGGCCGTTGAACAGCATGTACTCGTGTTCCCAGTTGCAGAAGTCCGGCGACGCCTCGCAAAACGGGTGGTTGATCGTGTCGAGCATGATCCGGATATTCATCGGATCGGCGGCGAGTCCCCAGTGATTCTCGAACGTCACGCGGATGCCCAGATTGCCGCCGTAGTCAGCCATTTCCTTGTACGATTCGATCGCGGCATCGAGCAGCGGGATGATCTCCAGATTACGCGGGTACCCGTCACTCGATCGCGGAATCGCGTTGGGCCTGATGCTCGGGCCGAGCGCCTGCGGCGAGTTCATGCGCATGGACTTCACGCCGAGCACGGCACAGCCCTGGAGCCAGCGCGTCGCGATCTCGACGCCCGCCTTTCGGAGGCCTTCATCGGGACCCGCGAGATTGGTCGGGGCATTGTTCGAGATGTGCTGCACCTTCGTGCCTGTCGTCACCAGCTTGTTCGCGAGCGCGTCCAGCCATTTTCTGCCTGAGGGGCTCATCGGATCGAACGTCCGCCCGGCGAACATCGAGTCGTCGGTCACGTCGCCGAAGAGGCCCGAGAAGATGTCCATGTGCGTCACGCCAGGAAATGTGTCCTTCGTGAACTGCGGGAAGTCGAGCATCGTGATCTCGCCGTACTTCTCCTTCATCTGTGCGGTCGTCCAGCCCCCGTTGGTCACCCGGGGCGGTGCCTGAGGTTGGGCGGTCGCAGGCTCCGCGGCGGGCGCGGCAGGCTGCGAGGCCGCGGCAGGCTGTGCAGGCGCGGCCGCACCACGGACTGCACCGGCGCCAGCACCACGGCCACCGCCGGCCCGGCTCTTGAAGATGTAGCGAATCGGATACGAGCAGCCGGCAATGCGATCCAGCCTGTTCTTTTCAGCCTGGGCCTGCGCGAGCGCGCGCTCGCGCGGCGTCAGCATGACGCCCGCCGCCGTCAATCCAGCTCCGGCGCTTTTCAGGAAGTCGCGTCTATCAAGTGGAGACATGGGCCCTCATGAATTGCTGATGTGTGATTGCGGGTGATTGATTACGCCGTTCCTGTTCAGCGCTTCGTCAGATCGCGAATGATGATGTCCTTGAACCGCATGTTCCCCTGCCCGCCGGAATGCAGTTGGAGCGCGATCGGGCCGTCCTCACTCTCAGGCTGCGGGTCTGTGTAGTCCACCATGAGCACGCCGTTCAGCCGGGAAGTGTAGTGATTTCCTTCGACCCTGATCAGATAGTCGTTCCATTCACCGGGCCGGACGACGGATTCGTTTTCCGGCGAGGGCCACACGATCCACTTGCGGGTTTGTTCGTACACGCCGCCCGTGTGGCGCCCCAGCGTGCAGTCGATCTCGAACTGCGGCCCTTTGGTCACTTGCGGCGTACCGCTCTTGAAGTTCACGTGAAAGAACACACCGCTGTTGCCGTCCCCCTCGCATTTGAACCGCAGCGACAGCTGGAAATCCTTGTAGCTCTTGTCGGTCTGCAGATACCCGTACTCGCGCGTGACCGCGATGCCGTGAAGTGTTCCCCCCTCGACTTCCCACTTTTCCTTCCCGACATTGGTCCACCCCGACAGGTCTTTGCCGTTGAAGAGGACCGTCCAGTCCTCTCCCGGTGGCTTGACCGTGATTGTCTGCGGGGCCTTGGTCGGATACGTCGGAGACACGACAGGAGTTTGAGCAGACGGCGCGGTACTCGCCGCCTGCGCCAGGACAGCCATCATGAAGATTGCTGTGGTCATAACGTGTATGCTCTTTGTGTGATCTGTGTAGGTGCCAGTTCCCAGTTGCCAGTTGGCAGATCGACTGGAAACTGGAAACTGGTTACAGGTTTCTGGTTAACTTCTCCGGCGTGGCTTCAGGCCAGGGCGTCTTTCACATAGGCCAGGCACTTCGGCACTTCCACGAGCGGATCCCCCGGATACTCGAACTCGATGTTCACCGGAATATCCCATTTGTTCTTCTGCACCAGCTTCAGCACCTCTTTGAGCGGCGCGTCCCCCTGTCCAAACGGCGTATACCCGCCGCCGTTGGACGCCTTCTTCATATCCTTGAGATGCAGGTTCGTGACGCGTCCGTGGTATTGCTGCAGGAACGCGACCGGATCATATCCCGCTTCGGTGTAATGACCGACATCCAGGTTCGCACCGAGGTACTTCGACGCCGACATCACGGCCACAAAGCTTTCCGGCGTCGCCACCTCGTCGGGGTTCGTGGTATTCGCGTGGCCGTGAAATCCGACCATCATCGTGTGCTTCTCGGCAAACGGCGCGAGACGCTTGGCCATGCTGACCTGCGTCGAGGTCGAGATCGCGTCGACACCGAGCGCTTTCGCCATCAGGAATGCGTACTCGATCTCATTGTCTTCGGTCGTGCGGACGTTCATGTTGTAGCAGAGCAGCTTCAGGTCGATGCCGGCGTCTGCGATCTTCTTACGTACTGGCGTGAACGTCGCGTCGGTCGCCGCCATGCGCCAGTCGCGGAGCGTCTTCGCGGCAGCATCGCGCTCGGCCTGCTGCTCCGCCGTCAGTGCGCCGCGCCGCCCTCCACCGCCTCCCCGCCCAGCAGGGGCGCCAGCCAGTTGCTCGGCGTGGTTCGACATCAGCTCCATCTCACCGAGCCCGATGTCGACGTAAGCCTTGATGATGTCGGACGCGCTCATCGAGTGGAAGCTGTAAGTGATGGCGCCGATCTGAACGCCTTTGATCCGCGAATTGCTCTGCGCGAACGCCGAGACCGGCAGGTTCGCCACGAGCAGCGAGGCGGGCACGCCTGCGAGCGTAAGTTTCGCGAAATCACGCCGGGTATAGCGCATGTGCATGGTTCTCCTCCGTTGACCCTCGGCAGTTCCCAGACGTAGCATTCTGACCGGTCGTTGACGCGGAGCGAAAGCCCTGCGCTACCGGCGCCGGTCCTCTGCACTCTTCGCGACGACGATACCGGATTCGCGGCGCGACAGGCAATAGACGTTTGTCCTCATGTGATACACGTTCATCTCTCATTGGCCCGCGATCGTTCACCGTCGCAGCCTTGACGCGTTGCGGCGCTCGCGCGTCGGTTCGTGTCGTAACGCGAGGATCCCAGATGGGCAGACTTCCGTTCGTCCTCTCTTTCCTTTCTGCGTTGTGCGTCTGTGGCGTCGGCGCGCAAAGCGCGATGCCGTCGGCCACCACCCCACTCCATGTCATCGGTTACTACGCCGACTGGACGGCCGAGAGATATCCGCTCGCTGACATTCCGGCAACCAGGCTGACGCACGTGAACTACGCGTTTGGCAAGATTGCCCCCGACAACCGGCTCACCGTGAACGCCAGCGCGGCGGTGGATCGTGTCTATCCGGGCGACTGCAGGGCACCCGGCTGCGCACACGGCCTGTTTCATCAGATCGCGCTCCTGAAGCAGAAACATCCGCACCTGAAGTTCATCATGTCGGTTGGCGGGTGGACGGACTCGGGGCCGTTCTACGAGATGGCCGCAACCGATGCCGGACGGCAGGCCTTCGCCCAGTCGTGCGCAGATTTCCTGAAGACGTATCCGCAGTTTGACGGCATCGATATCGACTGGGAGCATCCCGTCATCGGCGGGTTGCAGCCGGGCCAGCCTCGGGATGCGCACAACTTCGTGCTGCTGCTGGCCGCGATTCGCGCCGTGATCGGACCGGGCAGGCTGTTGACGATCGCTGTCCCCGCAGGTCCTCGCGGAATCGAGCCGCTCGAGTACGCCGACATGGCGCCGCTACTCGATTGGGTCAGCGTGATGACCTACGACTTCCACAGCGGTGGCACCCGCGCCGGCTTCAATTCGGCCCTCTACAACCACGACGACCCGTCGAATCCGAAATCGAATACGCACGACGCCGTGCAGGCCATTCTCGCCAAAGGGGCGTCCCTCCCGTCCCTCGCGGGTGGCATCTACCAAATTGTCAAACGTCACCGCGCCCTGTATCATGTGCGGCGCCGCACACACCGTCATGCCAAACATTTACGAAGTCGCCAAGCGGGCGGGGGTTTCCACCGCCACGGTGTCCCGAGTCCTGAGCCGCCCGCAGGTGGTGTCGCCCGAAACCCGCCGCCGCGTGCTGCACGCGGTCAAGATCATGGCCTACGCGCCGAACTCGGCGGCCAAAAATCTGCGGACGCTTCGGACCGGCAAGCTCCTGGTCACGGTCCCCGACATCTCGAACCCGTTCTTCTCGCTGATCCTGCAGGGTATAGAGGACGCCGCGCAGCGTGAGGGACACGCGGTGCTGTTCGGCGACACGCAACACGACGAGAAGCGCGAGGAGGGGTACGCGCTGATGCTGCAGCGGAAGGAAGCCGACGGGCTGATCTTCCTGGGCCATCGTCTGCCGAAGTCGGCCGGCGATCTGGTCCGCTCGATGGCCCCCGCCTGCGCGCCGGTCGTCAACGGATGCGAGTTCAACCCGCGTCTGCGGATTCCGAGTGTCCACATCGACAACGCTGCCGCGGCATCCGAAGCGATGGATCACCTGTACCGCCTCGGGCACCGTCGTATCGGCATCGTGACGGGCCCGCTGGTCAGCCCGCTCAGCCGAGATCGCCTGCGGGGAGCGACGACGCGCGCGCGGGAGGAAGGAGCCGAGCAGGATTTCGTCATCATGCACGGCGATTTCTCAATCGAGTCCGGCGCGATGGCGGCCGAACGTCTCTTCGCGCGGCACGAACCGCCAACCGCCGTGTTCTGCTTCAACGATGAAATGGCGTTTGGGGTGATAAAGGTCGCGCGGTGTCAGAGGATTCGCGTACCGGCCGATCTGTCGGTCGTCGGCTTCGACGACATCCGGTTCTCGCGCCACATGGATCCGCCGCTGACGACAATCGCCCAGCCGATGCGCGAAATCGGCGAAGGCACCGTGCGGCTGCTGCTGGATATCCTGAGCGGGAAGACCCGGGTGCCGACCTCCGTCACGCTGCCGCACACACTGGTCGTCCGAGGCAGCACGGCGGGGGTCACGCGGGAATCTCTAATCTCTAATCCCTAATCCGCATCCCGGATCCCGGATCGACTCAGCCCAGGCCTCAAGGAATGCGAACCTTCATCGGGGCTCGCACCGTGAGGCCGGAGCGCTTCACCGAGACCGAGAGCTTGTCGCTCGACTTCGGGAGTTCATCGCGGGAGAACGACACCGCGTACTGACTCCTCAGCGCTTCCGCGAGCTGCTGCAGCCCCACCACCACACCCGGGGCAGCGACGATCTCCTCTCGCTTGCCGCCGGACTGTTTCGGACCATCCCCGAGCACTTCACTGAGGTTCATGTTCTCTTCGAGGAGCGCGCTCGGACGCGACACGGCCGCCGTCGGGCGGAGCGCCGAGCTGTTGATGGCAACCACGTGGAGCGCGGCGCCGCTCTTCTGCAGCTCCTCGAGCACGTGATGCGCCGGCAGCGTGCTGTGTTCTTCCCCGCCGACCGTGAGCACGACGATCACGGGCCGGCGCGTCTGGCGCTTCTGAAAATCCTTGGCCGTTTCAAAAATGCCCTCGAGAAGCTGGCCCCCGTCGTTCGTGCCGGGACGCGCGCTGAGCTGCCCGATGGCCGCGGTCAGGAGATTCGCGTCGGCCGTGAAGTCCACGAGTTTCTGATTCTGGCCGTTGACGGTGCTCAGCGCGAATTCGGCGCGCCCCTGGAGCCGCTCGATGAACTTCACGACGCCGTAGCGGAAGATGCCGGTGCCGTTGTCGTCGATGAGGAGCGCAATGCGCAGGGGCAGGTTGGCCATGCCGGCTTCGACAACATCGCGGGTCTTGCCCCCTTCCTTGACGACGAAGTCGCCGAGGCCGAGGTCGGTGACGGGGACGTCGTTCTTGTCGAGGACGCTCACGTACACCGTACGTGTCAGCCCTTCGTGCGTGCCCGCCTGGGGCGACACGGCGGAAAGGCCCGCAGCACAGAGGACTGTCGACGCCGACAACGCAAGCATGCGACGCATGTGTGCCCCTCAGCTGAATTTTTGATTGCTGATTGCTGATTGAAGAGCCTGCCGTCAATCAACAATCAGCAATCGACAGTCAGCAATTCATTTCGACGCCGCGAGCCGCTCCCCGTGTTCGTCGACGGCGAGCGGCGGTGGCTCGTGCGCCACGAGATACTCGAACTGCCGCCTGAATTCCTGTTCCGTCAGGTGTGCGGTTGTGGCCAGCCGCGCGACCTCGTGCTGATCCTCCAGATCGTCGCGCCGGAGCCGGATCATGTAGCGGCGCGCGATCGCGTAGCGTGTCGAGCTGATGTCGACGAGGCGCACCTTCGTCCGGCCGGTCTGCCCGTCGATCATCTCGGAGAACGGGATGGGGACGAAGTGGCCGCCCTGCATCGAGATCATCGCGGCGTTTCCGCCGGCCAGCAGGTACTTCGCCGCGCAGTAGCCAAGGTCCCGCGTGTATTCCATGTCCATCGGAATCGGATCGGCGCAGCGCAGCTCATAGCCGATATTCTTCGCCGCGATCGTCGTGTGGATGCCGAGGCCGCGGAGCCGCGCGGTCACCTGCGCCTTCAG
Source organism: Vicinamibacterales bacterium (assembly GCA_038320555.1). Lineage (GTDB taxonomy): Bacteria > Acidobacteriota > Vicinamibacteria > Vicinamibacterales > 2-12-FULL-66-21 > JALZOC01. The sequence goes on from JBBQEJ010000008.1 coordinate 62,483, forward strand.
GATTTCCCCGAGGTTCACTTCGGCGAGCCGCAGGTGGCCGTGCTCATCCCGCTCGACTTCGCTCAGGTTCGCCAGGTCGCCTTCCGAGACGTCGAGCACGACCCCTTCCGCGATGATCGCGACGCCGTCGCGGCGCCCCGAGGCCAGACGCTTGATGATGCTGGCCGTGAGCGTATCGACGATGTCCTTGAGCCGGATCGGCGCGTCGAACTCCTCGGTGATGAGCGTGATGGTTGCCCCGGTGGCCTTCCCGATCCCGAGCGCCAGATGGCCCGCCTTCCGTCCCATGGCGATGACGAAGTACCACCGTGACGTGGTCTTGGCGTCCACCATCAGGTTCTTGACGATGTCCACGCCGTAGTGCCGCGCCGATTGAAAGCCGAACGTGTCGATGTGCGGGGGCAGATCAAGGTCGTTGTCGATCGTCTTCGGCACGTGCACGATGCGAATGCGGCCGGCCGCCTGCTGCTCGAGCTTCATCGCGGAAAACGCGGTGTCGTCCCCGCCGATGGTGACAAGCTGCGACACGTTGAGGCGCAGCAGCGAGGTGACGGTGTTTTCGAGGAGTTGGGGACTCTTGGTCGGGTTGGCGCGCGCGATGCCGAGATACGATCCGCCGCGGAAGTGAATCCGGCTCACCGCCTCAATCGAGAGCGGCATGACGTGATCGGTGTCCCCTTGCATCAGCCACTCGAACCCGTCGCGGATGCCGATGACGTCGATACCTTCCAGTTTGGCGCGAATCGTGGCCGCCCCGATCACGCTGTTGATGCCAGGCGCCGGCCCGCCGCCGACGAGAATCGCGAGACTATTGTGGTGATCCACGGAAGTTCCCCTGCCGCGGCCGCGGAGGACGACGCACCGCCGCGTCATGCAACCGTTTGCAGGCCGATGCGAGCATTATACCCGCGTGGGGCGTGGGGACCCCGCGAGCGACGCCCCAAGGGGGTCCGGGGGACGAAGTCCCCCGGTCTCATAGTTACGACCGATACGCCTCGCGGCCGATGCCCTGCACGGGAATGTTCTGCGCGGCCAGCACTTCGTGCTGTAACGCGTACATGCATGCCGCCGCCTCGTCGATGTGGCGCACGAAGGCAATCGATCCCTGGAGGATCGGCTTCACACGCTCCCGATCCTGGATACGCGCCTTCGGATACTCGTGCTCGACGACGAGGTGGGTATTCGCGACGTCCAGTTTCAGCAACTCACGCGCCGCGAGCTGGTGATCCAGCCAGTCCACGGTGCGGTTCTGCAGGTAGGCCAGCGGATCGTGCCGTGCGGTGCCGGGGAGCTCGTGCTCGGCCAGAGCCACCTGCTTCTTCCACGCATTCAACTGATCGGCCGGATTGTCGGACGGCTTCCCGCCAACCCAATCTCCGCGCTCGACCGTCTGGCCGCCGCTGCCCCACGCGGACATCCCCTTGGCATCGATGACCTGTCCCTTCACGTGGAACCCGCCAATGAGGAAGTTGTAGCCAGTGTCCTTCAAGTACTGAAAGATCGACCGCGTATCCTGCCCCATCAGGATGGCGTGAGAGGGATCGTAGTGAATGCGGAATTGATCGCCCACACCGTGCTTCTCGCAGATTCGGTGCAGGGCGATCCAGGCGCCGGGCGTGTAGGCGATGTTGTTATGCCAGTTGTCCGACGTGGTCCAGCCCGGCATCGGGCACTGCTCGACGCGGTAAGTCAGCCCTCGCGTCTTCGCCTCCTTGAGCAGCGGAACGAACTGCCCTTCGAAATCCAGCAGGTTCTGGTCCATGCTGTGTTTCTGGTTGCGGCCGACGAAGCCGCAGACGGCGTCGACGCCGAGAAGCACGGCCGCATCGAACGCCCGCAGCATGAAGTCGTGCTTCTTCTTTCGGATTGCCGGATCGTCGTGCAGCATGTTGTCGAAGTAGCCGACTTCCGAAATGCCGATCCGGTTTGCGTCGAGCGACCCGTGCACGCGCCGCGCGCGCTCCTTGTCGAACGGCTTGCGCAGATCGAGCGTGTTGGCGACCGGATCGAGCATCGCTTCCGGCGGCACATCCGATTCCGACGGGTGCAGCGCCGCCGACAGCTGAATGTAGCTGGCGCCCAGCTCCCTGGCGAACGCGACCCATTCTTCAATCGCGCGATCGGGATCCGGATCGCGTACCTCGCGCGGGGTCAATTCCTGGAGCGCCGCTGTAAGGACGCCCACCTTCATGAACTGCGGCTCGAACGGTTTGGTCGCCATATGGATAATCGATTTCTCCCTGAGGTCTGGGCCCTGAGTCCTGAGCGCTGAGCCTAGTAATTCACCTTCGTCCAGACGCTTCCCTTCGACGCACTGTCGAGGATCGCTTCGACGATGCAGTTCGCGCGGTAGCCGTCTTCGAAGGTTGCGAACGCAGGCGGATGCGGATCGCCGGGCTTCCTGCCCTCGGCGATGAAGCCGTAAATATCGCGCATCACGTTCGCAAACGCGTCGGCCCACGATTCCTGATGCCCGCCGGGAAGGTGCGCGTAGTGACGGATCTCAGCGTCGATGAGCGACGGATCCTTCTGCAGGGTCTGGTTCGGCGTGTCCCGATGGCCGATCCACAACTCGTTCTGGTGCTCCTGAAGCCATCGCAGCGAGGCTTTCGATCCGCAGATTTCGAGCGACAGATCGTTCTTGTGCCCGGCGCAGACTTGCGCGACCGAAAAGCTGCCCTTCGCGCCGTTGTCGAACCTCAAAAGAACCGACGCCAGGTCCTCGACCTTGATGTCCACCTCCTCGAGCTTCTGACTGGCATCGGCGGCGGCAAACGCCTCGCGCGAGCCTTGCGGCTTCTTGCGCTTCGGAAGGACGGTGGTGATGTCGCCGAGGACGTGGGTGATTCGGAGGCCGCTCATGTGCTGCGCGAGATCGCACCAATGCGATCCGATGTCGCCGAGCGCCGAGGACGCGCCCCCCTTGTCTGGCTCGAGCCGCCACGAGTAGTCGGTATCCTTGAGCAGCCAGTCCTGCAGGTATTGCCCGACGAGAAAATGCGGCTTGCCGATGTCCCCCCGGGCAATGGCAAGCCGTCCCTGCTGGACGAGCGGGTTCCCCCGATAGTTGAAAGTCACCGCGTGGACGATGCCCGCCTTCGTCGCCTGATCGAGGAGCTTTTTCCCCTCGGCGGCGGTCATGGCCAGCGGCTTGTCCGACACGACGTGCTTGCCCTTCGCAATCGCCGCGGCGTTCACCGCGTAGTGCAAATAGTTGGGCGTGGCGTTGTGCACGACCTGGACGTCAGGATCGTTCAGCAGGGCTTCGTAGCTTCCGTACGCCTTGCGTGCGCCGAGCGCCTCCGCCTTCTTCTCCGCAGAGGCCTGGTTGCTGCTCGCGACGGCGACAACATCGACATAGCCGAGACGCCGCACCGCGTCGATGTGATGGGGCCCAACAAAGCCCGCACCGACGATACCCATACCGATCCGTTTCACTGGCGTTCCTCCGATACGAAATGATCAGACCGGACAGCATACACAATTCCGCGGCATAATACCGAACGCGTCGCGCCCCTTGAACTACACAAGACGCCTCCCAAACAAGAGGAACGGGAGGAACGGGAGCACGTTGTTTTTGAAACTCAGAACAGTCTCGTTACTCTCGTAACTCCTGTTTAATGCGTCCTGTTATTCGGAGAGATACCGCTATGCCCGACTACACGCCTCGCCCCGAACACAAATTCTCCTTCGGCCTCTGGACCGTGAGCAACCGGGGGCGCGACCCCTTCGGCGAGGCCGTCCGCCCGCCGCTGCCTCCGGTCGATGCCGCGGCGATGCTCGGCGACGCCGGCGCCTGGGGCGTGAACCTGCACGACAACGATCTCGTGCCCATCGATGCGACCCCTGCCGAACGGGACCGCATCGTCGCCGAGTTCCAGCGCGCCTGCACGGAACACGGTATCGTCGTGCCGATGGCGACGGTCAACCTGTTCTACGACCCGGTCTTTCGTGATGGCGCATTCACGGCCAACGACCCGCGCGTGCGCGCCTATGCCGTCCAGAAGACGATGCGAGCGATGGATCTGGGCGCCGAGCTCGGCGCGAAGATCTTCGTGCTGTGGGGCGGACGCGAAGGCACCGAGACCGATGCCTGCCGCCGGCCGGATGACGCGGTGAAGCGGCTCCGGGAGGCTATCGACTATCTCTGTGGCTACTCCATCGACAAGAAGTACGGATTCCGGTTTGCGCTCGAAGCCAAGCCGAACGAGCCGCGCGGCGACATCTACATGGCGACGACGGGCGCGTACCTCGGGCTCATCCCGACCCTCGCGCATCCGGAACTCGTGGGCGTGAACCCGGAGGTGGCGCACGAGACGATGGCGGGGTTGAATTTCCTGCACGCCGTCGCCCAGGCATGGGAAGCCGGCAAGCTCTTTCACATCGATCTGAACGACCAGGTTCCCGGCCGCTATGACCAGGACTTCCGCTTCGGCGCAGCGAACATCAAAGCGTCGTTCTTCCTGGTGAAGTTTCTCGAAGATGTCGGGTACGACGGGCCGCGCCACTTCGATGCGCACGCGTATCGCACCGAGGATTACGACGGCGTCCGCGACTTCGCGCGCGGGTGCATGCGGACGTACCTCATCCTCAAAGAGCGCGCCGCGCGCTGGAACGCCGACCAGGAGATCCAGGCCCTGTTGCGCGAAACCACTGCCGGTAAGGCGCCGTCGGTCTCGAAGTATTCGACCAGCGGCCGCGAGGCGCTCCTCGCCGAGAAGATCGACCGCGTCGCGCTTGCCAGCCGCGGCCTCGGCTACGAGAAGCTCGATCAGTTGACGATGGAAGTGTTGATGGGTGTGCGGTAACCGCGGCCGACACTGTTCACTATCACGTACGAATCGCGCAGAGAGCGCCGAGTGCGCGGAGAAGACAAGGAGAACCACGGTTGCCAGAGCATTCCGCCGACCGCGCTTCGCGCGGTTGAGCGCGGGTTGAGATCGGAAACACAAACGCCTGAGCAGCAGTTGGCGCTTGTGTTTCCGATCTCAACTCGCGCTCGAGACGCCGGCCAAAAGGCCGGCGTCGGCGGAATGGCCGTTGGCAGTCCTGATCTGCGATCTCTGCGATCTCTGCGCGAGATCTTCTTCTCCGTGTCAGCGGCGCGACCCGGCAAACTTCTCGATGAGCGGCGACGGATCTGGCCCGTGGCCGAGCGCGTGGGCTTCGCACGCTGCGTACACGTCAATCAGCTCCCGGTACATCGCGTGACGAGCCGGGTCGGGACCGAGCGCGCTCTGCGCGATCGGCTCCGCGAAGTCCTTGACGATCTCGTCCCACGTCACCCCGCGCCCTTGGGCGACCATGCTGCCGTGCAGCGCCCGCAATGCGGCGCCGAGCGCGGCCGAATTCCCCACCGGGAGTTGATACACGACCGCGCCGAAGACATCCGCCATCACCTGGAGGATGTCGCGGTTGGCGGCGGCCCCTCCTGTCGCGTGAATGGAATCGACCGTGACCCGCATCCATCGCGAATGCAGTGCCATGGCCATCTGCTGCCCTTCGATCACTGCCCGGACGTTGCCGTCCGCATCCTCGGCCGACAGGCCGTAGCGGTGAACGCCTGGCGTCAGCACGGTGGGCGTGATCTCCGGTTCGAACCAGGGCAGCAGGATCGCGCCGCGATTGCCGGCCGGCGTCCGGCGAAGCGCGTCCGAGAAAGATGACCACGAAAGACCGAATGCGTCGCGTATGCGCTCGCGGGCGAGCGAGCCGTTCTTGAAGCAGGTCAGGCCCATGAAGTCGCCCGTCGGCGCGCCGAAAACGTGACCTGTGCCGGTGCGATCGACGCGCGGCTCGCGCATCAGGCCGAAAACGGTATCGCTCGTGCCGAGCGAGATGGCAAGGCCCCCCTCGCGGACCAGCCCGACGCCCACCAGGCTGCATGGGTTATCGCCCGACCACGCGACCACTTGCGCCGCAGGAAGACCGTAACGCGTCTGCCAGTACGGCGAGAGCGTGCCGACGACCGTGGAGGCCGGCGCGATCGGCGGAAGCTTGCCGGCGAGTCCGGCGGCGGTGGACTCGACCGCGGGCGGCCACCATTGACAGCCCGCCAGATCCATCAGATTTGTCCCGGATCCGTCGCCCGGATCCATCGGCGCATGCCGTCCCGTGAGCACCGTCGCGAGAAACGAGCTGACGAGATGGATGCGATCGGTCGCCGCGTAGCCCGCCGGATCCTGCTTGGAGAACTTCCTGATCTGCGCGGCGGTGAAGCGCTCGAACGCGCGTGAACCGGTGCGTTGCGCGAGCGCCTGGTTTCCGCCGACCGCCGTTTCGATTTCCGCGCACTCGGCCGACGTGCTCGAATCCATCCAGATGGGCGCGACCGGCCGAGACAGGATGCCGCCGATCTGATCGGCCATCGGGCGCCCCGGATCAAGCCCGGCAAGCGTCGCACCGGCGCGGGCATTCAGGTACACGCTGCCGTGCTGCTGCGCGGATCCGGAAATCGCCGCCAGGCGGCCGAGATCCAGGTCGCTTGCGGCGAGCCGGGCCATCATGTGATCGAGCGCGTCCACCCAGAGAAGCGGCGGGGATGCGGCGATCGCCGGATCGCGGTTCGGAAGCACCCCATGCTTCGTCCCGTACGTTGGGAACGCTTCGTCGAAAGCGATGGACGACTCGAACGCCACCCGGCGGCGAGCGCCTTCCACTTCCAGGACGATCGCCGAGAGGCTCTGGGTGCTGGAGTCGAGGCCGAGGTACAGAGGCATGGCGCGAGAGTGTAACTGATTCGCGATTCGCGGTTCGCCGCCCTCTTCACTCTTGTGGCTTCCGCACTCTTGTGGCTTCCGCCTTTAGGCGGAAGAAGAGCTCCGGGCTTCCGATCTGGTATCATCTTTCCTATGTCAGTCTCAGGGATTCCCCGCTGGATTGCGCAGTCAGCGCTCGGCGTGTGCCTCGTCGTTTCGCTGACCGCGGTATTTGGCGCGAGTCAACCGCAGAACAAGCCGGCGCAGGGGACCACAACCGTGGCGGCGCAGAATGGCGTCTGCCCGTCCGGCTACAGCGGGTCGCCGGAAACGGGCTGCGTGGACGTGAATGAATGCGCCGCGTACAACGGCGGCTGCCACATGCTGACCGCGTGCGAGAACACGCCGGGTTCCCGCACCTGCGGCGGCTGCCCGGAGAAATTCGCCGGCAACGGATACATCGGCTGTTTCGACGCCAACGAATGTCCCAACGGCGACTGCAGCAGCCGGCTGCCGCTCGGCTTCGAGGACGCGATGCCGCCGGTCATTACGACGTCAGGCGACGTGACCGTCACGGCCACATCCGACAAGGGCGCGGTGGCAAAGTTCGCCGCGACGGCAAAGGACAAGATCGACGGCGAGCGTCCCGTGTCCTGTACGCCCGCGTCCGGTTCGACGTTCCCGGTTGGTAAGACGACCGTGAGCTGCTGGTCGTCGAACAGCCTCGGCAAACTGAAGACGACTTCCCTCTCCGTCACCGTTACCAATAATCAATAAACGGGCCTCGGTGGTTAGTCCCGAGGCCCCGACCTTGCGAACCGCGAACCGCGACGCTACGCGTTCAGCGACTCCCTGGCGTACTGGACACACTTCGGGATTTCGACCATCGGATCGCCCGGGTACTCGAACTCGATGTTCCCGGGAATCTTGTATTTCTTGTCCCGCAGCAGCTGCAGCACCTGCTTGATGGGCGTGTCCCCCTGGCCCCACGGCACGTTTGCCCCGTGATCCTTCTGGCGATCCTTCAGATGCAGGTGCGTGATGCGATCGTGGTGTTGTTGAATGAACGGCACCGGATCGAAGTTGGCCGCAGT
>JBBQEJ010000009.1:0-62558 GCA_038320555.1 Vicinamibacterales bacterium
ATGAAGGGCGCCCCGGCCCGCGCCATCCAGGAGCTGGCGGGACACGCGGACCTGTCGACAACGCAGCGCTACATGCATCTGAGTCCGGCGGCAACTGAAGATGCGATTCGGTTGCTGGACGGGTCGCGTTCGGGCGTCGACAGGGCGAAAAAAGCTGGAGACATTCTGGACACGCGATCGGCGACGGCGGGAAGTGATTGATGCGGCGGGAGTTAATGGAGCGGGCTACGGGGATCGAACCCGTCTAACTGGCTTGGGAAGCCAGGACATTACCACTATGCTAAGCCCGCACTATCGGCGATTTTATCAGCCTCAGGACTCAAGGCTCAAGCCTGAGGCCCCCTGACGCCCTGAGCCCTAAGTCCTGAGCCCTCTCAACTCCTGATGAACGCCAGCACTTCGTCGCGCTTCTGTTCCATCTTCTGCTCGGTCGTCGCCTCGAGGTTCAGCCGGATGAGCGGCTCCGTGTTGGACGCGCGCACGTTGAAGTGCCAGTCGGGATATTCCACGGAGACCCCGTCCATCGTGTAGGTCTTCGCGTCCGAATACCGGGCCGAAAGCGCGTCGATCTTCCCCTGCATCACCTTCATGTCCGGCATCCTGGTGTTGATTTCACCCGAGATGAAGTACTTCGCGCGAAGCGGCGCCAGCAGTTCGTGAAGCGTCTGTCCTTTCCGCGACATGAGCTCGAGCATCAAGAGCGCCGGAACGAATCCGTTGTCCGCGTAGAAGTTGTCGCGGAAGTAATAGTGTCCCGTCACTTCGCCGCCGAAGATGGCCCCTTCCTCGCGCATTCGCTGCTTGAAAAACGCGTGGCCGACCCGGTTCATCAGCGCCGTGCCGCCGTACTTGGCAACCATGTCCTTTACGGCGTAGCTCGCCCGGACGTCGTAGACAATCCTGGCTCCCGGATGCCTCAGCAGAAACGCTTCGGCCAGCAGCGCCGTCACGAAATCTCCCGCCACGAATTCACCGCTGCCGTCGATGAAGAAGCACCGATCGGCGTCGCCGTCCCACGCGATCCCGATGTCAGCCTTGTCGCGCACGACACGTTCGACGACATCCCGGCGGTTTTCTTCGATGAGCGGATTGGCTTCGTGGTTCGGGAACGTGCCGTCCACGTCGAAGCAGAGTCTGGTCGTCCGGCACGGCAGACGTTCGAACAACTTCGGCGCGACGAGTCCCGCCATGCCGCTTCCCGCGTCGAGGACGACGTTGAACGGCTTCACGATCGACGGGTCGATAAACGTCATGACGTGCGCGACGTAATCCTCCATCACAGCCGTCGTCGAAAGCGTCCCCGGCGTCGCAGCCGGCGCAGGCAGCGTTCCACCCTCGATCATGTCGCGGATTTCCCCTAACCCCGCGTTGCCGCTCAACGGGAACGCCTCGCGACGCACGAGCTTGATGCCGTTGTACTGCTTGGGATTGTGCGAGGCGGTAATCTGTGCGCCGCCGTCGTGCCCGTAGCGCGCGACCGCGAAGTACATCATGTCGGTCGCCAGCATGCCGTAGTCGACGACGTCTGCTCCCTGTTCGCGGGCACCCTGGATGAAGGCGGCCGCCACGGTCGGCGAGGAAACCCGCATGTCGCGCGAGACGCCGATCCGTCCGGCCTGAAGATACGCGACAAACCCGCGACCGATTTGCCTCGCGGCGTTCTCGTTCACTTCGGACGGGTAAAGTCCGCGAATGTCGTACGCCTTGAAGATCGACGGGTTGATGGGCGAAGAGTTGCTCATAAGCGGCTGTAATCGGTGATGGCGGTCTTGTCGCCGAGCTGAACCGGCGTGTCGATGGTGACGTTGCGGCCGATGTGGCAATTGCGTCCGAGGATCGAGGAGCGCACGACCGCTTCCGGTCCAATCCATCCGTTCGGCCAGATGATGGACCCGTCGATGACCGCCCCTTCGGCGACGTGCGTCTGCCGGCCGATGACCGAGTACGGCAGGACCCTGGCTCCGGCTTTCAGCACCGATCCTTCGTCCACGAAGCACGGTCCATGGATCTCCACCCCTTCATCGATCTTGGCATCCGGGGCAATCCACGATGTCGCCGGAGGGGCGCCGGCAAAGGGCGGCGCCTGGTAGCGGCCATCCATGATGTCGTGATGGACCTGCATATATTTTGCCGGGGTGCCGATGTCGATCCAGTAGCCGTCGGACACGTACGCGACGAATGTTTCGCCGCGCTCGATAAGGGAAGGGAAGAAGCTTCGCTCGATCGACCACGCGGTGTCTTTCGGAATTCGATCGAACGTGTCGGGCTCCAGCACGTAGATGCCGGCGTTGATCGTGTTGCAGGTAATCTCGTCCTCGCCAGGCTTCTCCAGGAAACGCTTGATGTTACCCTCAGCATCGGATTCGACGAGTCCATACGCGCGCGGATTCTCGACGGGGGTGAGCACAATGGTGGCCCTGGCCTTGCGCTCGCGATGCAGCCGCAGCACCGCGCCGAGGTCGACGCCCGTCAGGACGTCGCCGTTGAACACCACGACGGAATCCGTGAGCGAGTCCCCGGCATAGCGAACCGCGCCGCCGGTTCCGAGCGGCATCGGCTCAACCACGTAACGGACGCGCATCCCCAGCCCTTCGCCCTCGCCGAAGATCTCTTCAATCCGGCGCGGCTGGTAGTTCAAGCTGAGAATCACTTCATCGATTTCCGGGATCTGACGAAGCATGTCGATCTGGTAATAGAGAAACGGCCTGTTGAGAATGGGAACGATAGGCTTGGGTGTATGGACCGTGAGCGGCCTCAAGCGGGTGCCCTTCCCGCCAGCGAGAAGAATAGCCTTCATGCAACTTCCGATCATAATGCATTGGTGGTTCGTCGATGGGGATAACTGGTGCGTTTGAAACTTTGACGATTCGGCATTATCGTGGCACCGTGGTGTATCCTCCCCGGCGGCACGCAGCTCGCAGGAACCGATCAGCCATTCTGTGAACCTTCCCAACGCGCTCACCATCGGCCGCATCTTCCTCGTGCCGCTTCTCGTGGTGGTCCTGCTCACGCAATTCGAAGGACGACTGATCCTGGGTGTTCGCAAGGAGCTGGTGGGGGCCGCAATCTTCGGCCTGGCGTCGCTGACCGACTGGCTCGACGGGTATCTGGCCCGCCGCCGTCAGCAGGTGACGGCCCTCGGGCAATTCATGGATCCGCTGGCGGACAAGCTCCTCATCACCGCGGCGCTTGTCTCGCTGGTGCAGATGGACCTGGCTCAATCGTGGATGGTGGTCGTGATTCTCGGCCGCGAGATCGCCGTCACCGTGCTGCGCAGCCTGGCGCAGGCGCGCGGGATCGCGATTCCGGCGTCGCCGCTCGGCAAGTTCAAGATGGTCTCGCAGGTCACCGCCATTCTCCTGCTCATTCTCGGCGAAGAGCACGTGCCGCAGTTCGTCGTCCTGGGCAAGATCGCGCTGTGGATCGCCATGCTGACGGCAGTAGGGTCCGCGTTTGATTACTACCGCCGGTTCAACCACGTGTTAACGGACGGGGCGGATCACTCTCATCACTGATCACCAATCACTGATCGCTGATCGCTGATCGCGATCGTTGAGTCCGAGCTCCCGATTCCGGGATTCAGGATTTTAGTGATTAGCGGTCAGTGATTGCGCCTTTCTCACCGATGAATCGCCACCAGGTCTCCGACGACCACGGCGTCGGTCGTCTTGTCGATCCGGATGATCGTCGTCTCCGGACTGACGATCATCGCGGTCGCTTCGGCGATGCGGACAACCGGACCGGCTCCGCCGGGGGCCGTGCGAAAAATGGTCAACCGCTGCCCACCGTGCAGGCCGTGATCGCTTCCGCGGTCGAGCACCATCCGGTCTCCCTGCGCGGCCATCTGCCGGCGCTCGTCGCCGAGCACGAGGTGGCCCGGATTCGCGTAATCGGGCTCGCCGGGCGCCGCTGACGTCGCCGGTACGCCCGGCTTGACGAACGGCTCGAGATAATCTCCTTCTTCGATCGCGTCGCATACTCTCGTGACCGTGGCGATCGCGGAGTCGCTCTGCACTTCGACGATCCGAATCCAGCCGGCGGTGTGGATGCTCGACGGGGGGATGCCGTCGCTGCCGGGTGACATGAATCGATCGGCGATCACCCGGCGCGCGAAGTATTCCTGCCCGACCTTGACCCCCTGCGAGCTGCCGCCTTTGATGACGAGGGGATCGCCGGGGCCGAAGAGCGACTTCCCCTGCTCACGGCCGCCGGCGATGCGGACGGACGTGTCGGCCGGCATCGCAACAGCACGGGCGCTGCAGGCCATTTCGGCTGCGTAGTCACGCGTGACCGGACGAGCGGTGGTGATCGGGGCCTGCGCCAGAACCGGTGCCGCCACGATGGCCGACACGGCCACGGCGGAGCGAATCAGCGAACGCACATCACGACTCATGAGACACGCTCCCTGTCTTGGGCTTCTTCACGTCGGCCTTCAGTGTTTCCGCGAGCTTCTTGGCTTGTTCGAGATATTCGCTGGACTCAAATTCGCTGACGAGGCGATCCAGGTAAGGCAGCGCCTCGGCCGGCCTGTTGACCTTGAGCAGTGACTGCGCAAGGAAGAAGTACACCGCGTCGCGCCGGGTGTATTCCGGGTCGTTCTTGAGAATCGCGTTGAAGCGATCGATGGCCGCGGGTGCGTACTTTTGCGTCCGCAGGTAGAAGTACGCCACCCGATAGTCGGAATCGCTCAGCCGATCGCGTGCTTCGCGCAGCCTCGCGCGCCCTTCGCCGATGAGTGAACTGTTCGCGTAGCGCTGGACGAACGCCGTCAACTCCGCGATCGCCTCCTGCGTTTCGGTCTGGTCCCGATCGGGGCCGTGCATCTGGTAGAAGTGGCACATCCCGAGCTTGAACTGCGCGTAATAGGCGCGCTGGTGCGTCGGGTAGAACGACAGGAACTCGCGGTATTCGTTGACCGCGAGGACATTCGACTCGGCCGAGCCCTCGCCGAGGTAGGTATCGGCGAGCCCGAGCTTCGCGTCCGCGCGGTAGGTACTCTGCGGATAACTGTCCATCAACTGCCTGAAGTACTCGCGTGACGTCAGCCAGTGTTTCTTGTTGAGCTCATCCGTGCCTCGCTCCCAGAGGAACTTGTCAGGCTCCAGCGTGCCAACGGGCGGCTTCTTGGGTCCGGACGCGCAGGCCGACACGAACGCCACGACGAGGATCCAAACGAGCGAACGCGCCCATTTCACAGGAGCGCGGGTGTTGTCGAAAGCCATCTATACTCCGCTTCAATCCCTTCGTCGAGCGACACGGTGGGCGCGAAATCGAGATCCGCCTTCGCGAGTCCGGTATCCGCGAATGTGTCGCGCATGTCCCCCTTCTGCGCCGGCTCGCGGCGGACATCGAGAGGGCGGCCGCCAATGCGGCCGATCATGTCCAGGACCTGATTGATCGAGACGCGCGAGCCTCCGCCGATGTTGTACGCACGTCCCGGTACTCCCTGGTTGCCCGCGGCAGCCGTCGCCGCCACGGCATCCTTCACGAATGTGAAATCGCGGGTCTGCTCGCCGTCGCCGTACAGGGTGATCGGATACCCCATGATTGCCGCTCGGATGAACCGGTGGAAGCCCATGTCGGGACGCTGCCTGGGCCCGTATACCGTGAAATATCGGAGCGATGTGGAGGGAACTCCATGATTCGCGTGATACAGGTAACAGAGCTGCTCGGCGGCAAGCTTGGTCACCCCATACGGCGACACCGGCTGCGGGAGTGCGTCTTCGCGCATCGGAATCGCGGCGTTGTCGCCGTAGATCGACGAGCTCGACGCATAGACGAAGCGGTGAAGCGGCAATCCCACGCACGCTTCGAGGAGCCGCTGGGACGCGTCGACGTTGTTGTCCGTGTACGTCCGGAAATCACGGCCCCAGCTCTTGCGGACGCCGGCTTGCGCGGCGAGATGGAACACGTGGGTCACACCGTCGAGAAGCCGTGGCAAATCGGCGTCCTGAAGCCGCCCTTCGACGAACTCGAACCCTGCCCGGCCCTGGCTATGGGCGAGGTTCGCTTCCTTGATCGACCGCGCGTAGTAGTCGGTAAAACAGTCAAGACCGGTGACGTGAGCGCCGCGATCGAGCAGCGTGCCGGTGAGATGCGATCCGATGAAGCCGGCAGCGCCGGTGACGAGAGCCTTCATGCGAACAGCTGCCTGATGCGATCGGGGAGACGGCACGGCTTTCCGGCGGGATCCAGGGCTGCATGAACCGTGCGGCCGGAGGCCGCGACCATCTGATCGTCGCGGCGGATGACCTCGTAGGTGAACTCCATTCGGACTGGCGACAACATGCGTCCTTTCGCCCTGACCTCCATCTCCTCGTCGTACCGAGCGGGCCGGTGGTAGTCACAGTGGGCCTCGATCACAGGAAGCGCAACCCCCGCGTGCTCCATTTCACGATAAGTCCACCCCAGCGACCGCAGCAGATCGGCCCGCGCGACCTCGAACCACACGAAGTAGTTCGCGTAGTAGACCACCCCCATCTTGTCCGTTTCCGCATATCGAACCCGGATGACAGAGATCGACGCGGAGCGCTCGGGTCCGCCGGTCGCGGCCACGCTCAGACCCCGGCCTTCACAGTCGCGGCCGCACGCAATTCCCGAGTGGCGCGCTCGGGGTCGCCCGTTCCGAAGATGGAGTTTCCCGCCACGAGGATGGTGCCGCCCGCCTCGACGATTCGGGCGGCGTTCGACGTGTCGACGCCGCCGTCCACTTCAATTGGCGCGGCGCTGCCCTGGCGATCGAGGAGAGCGCGAACAGCCTGAATCTTAGACTCACTTCGGGGGATGAAAGTCTGTCCGCCGAAGCCCGGGTTGACCGACATCACGAGCACGTGGTCCACGTCGCCGGCAATCTGCTCGAGCGCGACGACCGGCGTAGACGGATTGAGCGCGACGCCCGCCTTCGCTCCGAGCTCTTTGATCGCCTGAATCGTTCGGTGCAGGTGCGGCAGCACCTCGACGTGCACCGAGATCATGGCGGCGCCGGCCTGGACGAATGCCTCGATGTAGCGGTCCGGTTCCTCGATCATCAAGTGGATGTCGAGCGGCACTTTCGCCACCCGGCTGATCGACCTGACAACAGGCGGCCCCATCGTCAGATTCGGGACGAAGTGGCCGTCCATGATGTCGACGTGGATGAGGTCGGCCCCACCGCGTTCCGCGGCCGCGATGGCGGCGCCAAGCGCCGCAAAGTCCGCGGAAAGAATCGAGGGGGCAATCCGGACCCTCACCGGCTGACCTCGAGCGAAATCGGCTCGCCGGGCGCAATCTGAAACCCGGCCTGCGGGTTTTGCCGGAGCACAATTCCGACCGGAACCCCCGGATATGGGTGATACCCGACCACGGCAACCCGGAACGCACGCGCTCGAAGGAGATCGGCCGCTCGATCGCCATTAACCCCGATCAGGTCCGGCATCACGTAGGTCGCGCCCCGTTCCGCGCGATTCACGAGGAGCGCGACGCGCGGCGCGTTGCTGGTCGGCGGCGGCGTCTGCGCGATAACGGCGTCGGACGGATACTCGGCGGATCGGATCTCGGAGACGCCGGCCAGCTCGAGGCCGTCCTGCTGGAGCCGGAGCTGCGCGGTTCGTTCGGATTCACCGAGCAGCGCCGGGACGATGGTCGCCCGGGGGCCGGAGCTGACCCAGACCTTCACGCTCCGCTCGCGCCGTGTGCTTGCACCGGCCTGAGGATCCTGGGCAAGGATTTGACCCGCCGGCACCTTGGGATCGGCGCGAAGCCCTTCCTCTACCCGCAGATTGAGGCCAGCTTCAGCCAGAAGTGCCGTTGCGTCGTTGACGGACTTGCCGGTCAGCGCCGGCACCCCGACGTCGCGAGTCCTGAGCGCCACGCGCATCGCGGCAGCTGCAAAAAGCACGTACGTCAGGAGCAGACCGCCGAAGATCAGCAGGAGCTTGCCTGCGCCCCATACGCGCGTCCTTAAAGCCATGAACCAGAAATATTACCGCAAGTCCTTAGTTTTCACCAGCATGGCGGCAAAGAACGGTTCGAGCTGGTCTCGGAATGAAAAGGTTCTGAAATATCCCTCGCCCGTGACGAATCGCCTCAGCTCAGGTGGGATGCGCTCCGGCGCGGACGCGAAGTCCCTGTGCTGCTCGAGGAAGCGGCCGATAACGGCCTCGTTTTCCTCAGGTTCGCCGGAACAGGTCGCGTAAACCAGTCGCCCTCCGTGAGCGACCACGTCGCCGGCGCGCCCGAGCATGCCGATCTGGAGGGTCGCGAGCCGCTCGAGGTCGTCTGGCGATCGGCGCCATCGAATGTCCGGGTCCCGGCGGAGGGTTCCAAGCCCCGAGCAGGGGGCATCGAGCAGAACGCAGTCGAATCGGGTCCTGAAGGGCAGCACGCCGGACACGTCCGCCTGCACGACGCGAACAGACCGCGCCGACGCAGTTTCGACCGTCCGCCTGAGCAGATCGACCCGCCCTCCCCGAACATCGGTTGCGACGATCAACCCACGGTTCTCCATCGCCGCGGCCATGGCTGTGGTCTTGCCTCCCGGCGACGCGCACGCGTCGAGGATCCGCTCACCCGGCGCGGCGGCAGTGAACTCGGCGACGAGCTGAGAAGATTCGTCCTGCACCGCGAACAGCCCTTCGCCGGCGAGCGGGGTCAGCAGCGGGTTGCCGCTGCGAACGGACAGGCCATGCCGAGCGAAGCGCGCCGGTTCGGTTTCGACACCCAACGCCGTCAGCCGCTCCGCCAAGGCATCTCGCGAGATCCGCAGCGTATTCGCCCTGATCGTCAGCGTCGCGGGGCAATTATCGAAGACTGCCCAGGCCTCGGCAGCCTCGAACCCGTGGCGATCGAGCCACCGTCCGACCAGCCATTCGGGATGCGACAGCGTCGTGGAGAGGTAGGCCAGCGCCTCTGACCTGGAGAATGAGGCCGGCACTTTTCCGAAAAAGGTGCCAGCCACCTTTTCGGGTTTCGGGGGCAGCGGTAGATGCGCGCGCTCGCGGCTGATCCGCCGCAGCACGGCATTGACCAGCCCCGCGGCGCTTTGCTTTCCCGCTTTTCCTGCCAGATCGACGGCATCATTGACGGCGGCTGACGCCGGGATCCGATCGAGGTGAAGCAGTTGAAAGGCGGTCATCCGGAGGATGTCGAGGATCTCGGGATCGAGCCTGCCCGGGGGTCGCCCGGCAAATGCGGCAATGACCGCGTCGGACGCGCCCTGCCACCGCAGGGTACCGGCGGCGATTTCGCCGGCCAGCGCGCGATCGCGTTCGTCGTCGAGTCGCGGACGCACGCGGGCGAGCGCAGCCGGCAGATCGGCGCGCCCGCTGTTCACCGCGCGCAGCACGTCATACGCCGCGAGGCGCGCGGGCGCAATCATGCCGGGCCAAGCGACGTGCCGGGCGTGAGCTTTCGTCCGCTCAGATACTCGCGGACATTCATCACGCGGCGCCCTTCGGGTTGAATTTCGAGGATCTGAAGAACCACGCCATCCCCGGCGGCGACCGCGAGCACGCCGCCGCCGGCCTCGATAATGGTGCCGGGTCGTGCGTCCGTTCGAACGTCGCTGACGCGTGTGCGATGAATCAGGCTTCGTGCCCCGTCGATCGTTGTCGAGGCCATTGGCCACGGCTGAAGTCCGCGCACGCGGTTGTGAAGCGTGCGCGCCGCCAGCGACCAGTCAATGGGGCTCTCGGTCTTGAGCAGCTTGGGAGCGTAGGTTGCTCCGGCATCATCCTGGGGCGTGTCAACGACTGGACCACGCGCCATGCGATCCACGACGTCGAGCAGCAGGCCGGCGCCGGAGTCGGCCAGGCCGCGTTCGACATCGACGCTCGTCTCGTCGGGCGCGATCGGACGCGCCGCGGAGGCCAGCGTCGGTCCCGCATCGAGCTCCGCCACCACGCGCATGATCGTCACCCCGGTCGTCTCGTCCCCCGCGATGACCGAACGATGTACAGGCGCAGCACCCCGATACTTGGGGAGCAGCGATGCGTGAACGTTGATCATGCCCAGCCGGGGCACACCGAGCAGCGCGTCAGGCAGAATCCGTCCGTACGCGGCCACCACGCCGAGGTCCGGCCGGAGCGCAGCAACCTGCGCAAGAAATGCGTCCTCGCGAAGCTTCGTCGGTTGCAGGACGGGAACGCCACAGAGGGCCGCGAGCTCCTTCGTCGGCGTCGCCGCGATGCGATGCCCGCGCCCTTTCGGACGATCAGGCTGGGACACGAGAGCCACAACCGGATGACGGGACTGAATCAGCGCGCCGAGCGTCGGGACCGCAAACGCCGGGGTCCCGAAATACACGATGCGCAGCGCAGGCCCCTCTACCATCGTCCCGTGCGCCTCAGTTTGTGGATTTTTCGAACGATGAGATCCTTCTTGATGCCCCTCAGCCGGTCGACGAAGACGGTGCCGTCGAGGTGGTCCATCTCGTGCTGAAAGGCCCGCGCCAGGAGGTCCTGTCCCTCGACGGTGCGTTCGCTGCCAGCTCGATCCAGGCCTCGAACGACCGCGCGCGCCGGACGAACCACCGTGGCGTTGAACCCCGGTATGCTGAGGCAGCCTTCTTCTTCGAGCTGCATCCCGTCGCGTTCGACGAACACGGGGTTGATCATGACAATCAGATCCTGAGCGCGGCGGCCGAGCGATACATCGATGACGAAGACACGCCGGGACACGCCGATCTGAGTGGCCGCAAGGCCCACCCCCGGAGCCGCGTACATCGTTTCGATCATGTCGTCGACGAGGCGCTGGAGATCGTCGTCGATCGCCGCGACGTCCAGTGCCGGCTGATGGAGGGGAGCTTCTCCGTAGCGCAGAATTGGCCGAATCATAAGGGATGAACAGGGCGCCGGGCCAGCCTTCGCCTGGGATCGAGAGCGAAGGCTGGCCCTTCAGCCTGGCTTCGACGCGAACTGCTCCCGAACCGTCGTCGTCCACGCGCGCATCGCCCGCTGGAGCTCCGCCACCGAATCGCCGCCGAATTTTTCCGTAAGCGCATCGGCCAGCACGAGCGCCACCATCGCTTCGCCGACCACCGCGGCCGCCGGCACAGCGCAGACATCGCTGCGCTCGATGGCCGCCGACGCTTCACCCATGGTCGTCAGGTCGACCGAGCGAAGCGGTTTCATCAGGGTGGAGATTGGCTTCATCCACGCGGACACCCTGAGATCCTCGCCGTTGGTCACGCCCCCTTCGAGTCCCCCCGCGTTATTGCTCGGCCGGGATACACCGGTCGCGCGAGGGCCGGCGGGGTCGGGCAGGATTTCATCGTGGACGCGTGACCCCGGGCGGGCCGCGGCCTCCGGACCAAGACCGATGCCCACGGCCTTGATTGCGGGAATCGACATCATCGCGTGCGCGAGGCGGCCATCGAGCTTGCGATCCCATTGCACGTAACTGCCGAGGCCAACGGGCACCCCCGTCGCGATGACCTCGAACGCTCCGCCTTTTGTATCCCCCGCCTCGCGCGCGCGATCGATCTCCTCGATCATCTGGCGTTCGATGTCGGCATCGACACACCGCAACGGCGCATCCGGGGCGAGCCGGTCAGCGTCCTCGAACGAAACCGTCGATCCTTCCGCCAGCCGAGCGTGGCCGATCGCGAAGACGTGGCTCGTAATGCGGATCCCGGCCTGCTGCAACAACTGCCGCGCCACGGCGCCGGCCGCGACGCGGGCGGCCGTCTCCCGGGCGCTGGCCCGTTCCAGGATGTCGCGGACGTCCGCGCGGCCATACTTGGCCACGCCGGCCAGATCGGCATGACCGGGTCTTGGCCGCGTCACCGGCGCGCGGCGTGCGCCGCCGGCATCCGGAGGCGGCTCGCTCGTTGTCCGCATCGTGTGCTGCCAGTTCACCCAGTCGCGGTTCTCGATCGACATCGCGATAGGGCCGCCGATTGTTTCGCCGGCGCGTACACCAGACAGGATGTCCGCACGATCGGATTCGATCGCCATGCGGCGGCCGCGCCCGTAACCTCCCTGGCGCCTGCGCAGATCCGCCGTGATTCCATCAATGTCGATCGAGAGTCCCGCGGGAATGCCTTCGAGGATGACAACAAGCGCGCGGCCGTGAGATTCGCCCGCGGTGAGAAAACGCACCATTCAGGGCTCAATTGTATACGAAGTTTCTGCACCGCTTGCGCGAGCGTCTCGCGGTTTGCTCAGGAAAACTGCGCGGCTCGGAATGGGTCAGGCTCTTGCAGCGCGCTCGTGCATGCCGCAGATCCTTGCAGACCGATTCATGACGTCCGGGAGCGCGTGGATTGATCTCGCCACTGGCGGTTCCGTACGGCTTCGTCTCGTGCCCGCCGGATCGTCGGCTGAGCAGAAAGAGTGGAGCGCGCGATGTGCGATGCTCGCAAATCTTCGACACCCGGCCATCAACCCGTTGATCGATTACGGGGCGGCCGGCGCGGACCACCTCTTTGAAGCCTATGCCGCGCACGGTCCTCTATGTGCCGGAGGCAATGCCGCTGCGCGCGTGCTCGCGCACGCCGTGCGCTTCCTGCACGCGAACGAGATCGCGCTCGAGCGCCCGCTCGCAGACTTCGTGCTGCGACAGGTGACGAGCGGCCCGGCGGTTCGCCTCCGGCCGGTCGGTGTCGTTCTCCAGCGGCGCGGTGTATACGACGCGATCGCCGACGCGTTGGACGCCGTACGACCGGGTGGCGCGTGCGCACTCTCGATCGAAGGCGATCGGCATTCCGGTTTGCGAACGCTCCGTCTGGCGGCGGCGCGTGCTGCGAGGTTGCAAGGGTATGTCCCAGTCACGCCGCCGGTACTATCCGCCTATCCCTGGCTCGCGGATCGCATCGCCGGCCGGCATGTCTGCGTCGTCGGGGAAGAAGCGGAAGACGCGACGCAGAACATCCTCGTCGGATCTCTCCTCATCAGGCTTTGTGCGGAGAGTGCCCGGCGCCATGTCCTTCTTGCATTTTGCCGGCCGGCGGAGCACAGGCGCGGCCGTCCAGTTCGAATCGATCCGATGGGAGTAACAGCGATGAGCAGAATGGTCTTTGTGGATCAGGAACACGGCCCTCGGCCAGAGGAAGTGTTTGCGGCCGCCCGAGGAGCAGAAGGGCGGCCCGGTCGATGCCTCGCCTCGCTGGGCGCGTGTGCCTTCGAGCCAATCCGGACGTCGGCGATGGTCGTGCACGAGTTGCCGCAGATGTATGAAGCCGGCTCGCTCGCACCGACGCAACCGGTGGATCGGCGGACAACCCGGCGGACGGCCGGATTGTTACAGCGATCGATCGACCGTGGCGAGATGCTCGCGAGACGCGGGCGCCATGCGTCGGCGCATCGTGTCCTGTCACGCGCCGTCCGCGTGCTCACCGGAAGAGGCCAGCGCGACGAGGCGGCCCGAACCGGCCTGCTTCTCGGCTGGCTCATGCTGGATCGGGGGCGAATCGATGCCGCGATCCACGCGTTCGAGCAGGCCCGCACGGCCTGCCCGGCCGCGCCGTCCGCTCTGGTGGCAGCAGTGGGTCTCGGGATCGCGTGGACCGACGATGGGAAACTGATGGAGGGGGAGGCGGCTTTGCGGACCGCGATGGTGGCGGCCCAGGGCATCGGTCATCGCGAGCTGACGATCCAGGCCGCTGCGGCGTTGGGTCGATGTTTGTACTGGCTGGGCCGATTCGACGAAGCCGCGGCGACCCTCAGCCTGGCCGGCGAACTGTCGCCATCATCCGCGGCGGTGCGGATCTTGACGACTCGGGCGCGTGTGCGCCTGGCCGAAGGACTCATCCCTGCAGCGGTCCGTGCCGCCCGGTCGGCCGTCGAAATGTCCACGTTGCTGCAGGATGCCCGCGGGCGCGCCTCCGCGTGTCGAGTGCTGGCGGCCGCGGTCGCATCTGCAGGCGATGTCCATTCCGCTGCCTCGCACATTGCGGACGGCCTTCGCGCAGCCGCGATCGCCCATTTGCCGCTCGAAGCAGTTCGCCTGCGACTGACCTCGGCCGACATCCATGCCGCGTGTGGGCGTCCAGAGACGCGGCCTGTGGCCTCTCGCATCGCCAAGGGGGGTCGTTATCCTCGACTATTGCATTTCTTCGCCCGCGCCGTTTGCGCGCGAGCCGAAGGACTGGAGCTCGACGCACCGACGAGGGCGTTCCTGACAATGAGCGGCGCGGCCGCCATTGCGCGCTCGTCAATTACGGCGGCAGTCAATCCCGTTGCAGATCTCGAGACGTTTCTCGAGCTGGGACATGCCGCTCCGGAGGATCTCGAGGCCATCGAGCGCATTGGCACTGAGCTGCAGGCGCGGCTTCGCGCTGCGACCGTTCTCGTGGTCGCGGCCTCAACCGAGCGCCGGGTGCTGTCGGTCTGCGGCCGGCCCTGGCACGGCGATCCACAGATCGCCTGGAGGGCGGCAGGCAGCGGGGTCGGCGTTGCGATAGATCCGCGAGTCGAACCCTGCCAGGCAGCCGAGCCGCTGCGATACAGCGGCGACATCATCGGCGCACTCGCGGCGCGATGGACCGCGGGGACGGTGATCGACGCCGCGCGGGCGACGTCGCTGCTCCGAGTTGGAGCACTTGCGCTCGCGGCCAACGTGCGCGCCGTGCTAGATCGGGCCGTCCCTGAAACCGCAGGTCCCGCGTGTTGCGATCTGCTTGGGGACAGCCCGCCTGCGTGCGCGCTGCGCGAGGCAATCGCACGGGCAGCGCGTGCGCCATTTCCTGTGCTCATCCAGGGCGAGAGCGGCAGCGGAAAGGAGCTCGTCGCGCGGGGCATCCATCGGCTGGGAACACGACGCGATCGACGGTTCTGCGCGTTGAACTGCGCCGCCTTGTCCGACGATCTGATCGAGACGGAGCTCTTCGGACACGCGCGTGGAGCGTTCACGGGCGCCGTGGGAGAGCGGCCCGGCCTCTTCGAGGAAGCGGACGGAGGCACGTTGTTTCTCGACGAGATCGGCGAGCTTTCGGCGCGCGCGCAGGCCAAGCTGCTTCGCGTGCTCCAGGACGGCGAGGTCCGGAGGGTCGGCGAAAACGTCTCGCGGCGCGTGGATGTCCGAATCGTCGCCGCAACGAACCGTCGTCTCGATCAGGAAGCTGCCGCCGGGCGGTTCCGTACGGACCTGCGCTTCCGGCTCGATGTCGTCCGGATCGATGTGCCCCCGCTGCGCGATCGTCCGGGCGATGTGCCCCTGCTCGCGTCGCGGTTCTGGAACGACGCAATCGGGCGCGTGGGATCGCGCGCGACACTCTCGCCCGACGCCGTCGCCGCCCTGGCGCGATACGACTGGCCCGGCAACGTCCGCGAGCTCCAGAATGTGATGGCGTGGATGGCTGTGCATTCTCCCAGGCGTGGACGGGTCGGGGCAGCCGCGCTGCCGCGCCATGTGGCACAGGCCGCGCTTCCGCAGGGAGGCACGTTCGACGCGGCGCGCCAAGAGTTCGAGCGCCGCTTCGTCAGGGCGGCGCTGGCAACCGCCGACGGGCAGCGCGCCCGTGCCGCCGCGGCGCTTGGCGTGACCCGGCAGGGACTGGCGAAGATGCTTCGCAGACTCGGATTGGATGGCAGATAAAGGACAGTTGCCAGTGGCCAGTTACCAGGAGTTACAGTTCCCAGCTCCCAGTAGTTGCCAGTTGCCAGTGGTTGCCAGTTGCCAGTGAGGTTTCAGTGACTAGGCCGAATTGAGCGGGCCGAGTTGGATATAGTGCTGTTGACCGGGGGACTGGGAACAGGAACTGCGAGCTGATTACCGGCAACTGGGAACAGGGAACTGGCAAACAACTGATTCTCCATGATTCGCTATCTCATCCGCCGCCTCTTGTTGACGATACCGGTGATGCTCGGCGTCGCGACGCTCGTGTTTGCGCTCATTCACCTCGTACCCGGAGATCCCGCCCAGGCGATGCTCGGCGACGGTGCGCCTCAGGAGGAAGTCCTCAAGCTCCGGCATTCGCTCGGGCTCGACAGGCCATTGCTGACGCAGTACCGATCGTTCCTGATGGGCATCGCGCATGGCGATCTCGGGACGTCCTTCCGTTACAACGTGCCGGTCACCGCTCAGATTCGCGAGAAGTTTCCAAACACCGCCACGCTGGCGCTGGCGGCCATGCTCTTTGCCATCCTTTTCGCGATCCCTCTCGGGATACTCGCCGCCGTGTTTCGCGCAACGGCGATCGATCATGTCGCCATGACGATCTCCCTCGCGGGGATCTCGATGCCGAATTTCTGGCTGGGTCCTTTGCTTGCGATCCTGTTCGCCGTGCGCCTGGGATGGCTGCCTGTTTCAGGCATCGGCGGCATCTCACACTTGATTCTCCCTGCGGTCACGCTCGGCGCCGCGCTTTCTGCGATCCTCGCGCGGATGACACGCGCGAGCGTGCTCGAAGAGCTCCGTGAGCTCTACGTGCTCGCCGCCAGGGCCCGCGGGCTTTCAGGCGCCCGTGCCGTTCTCCGCCATGCGTTCCGCAACAGCCTGATCCCGATCGTCACCATCATCGGCCTGCAGTTCGGCGCCGTGCTCACAGGCACCATCATCACTGAAACGATCTTTGCCTGGCCGGGAATCGGGCGACTGCTGATTCAGGCAATCAACTTCCGCGACTATCCGCTCGTACAAGGCTGCATTCTGTTCATTTCCGTCACGTACGTGACGATGAATCTCCTGACCGATCTCACATACGGACTTCTCGATCCGCGGATCAGGCTCGACTGATGGTGCGCGTCGGGGCCGTCATCGTGTTCGTCGCGTTCTTCGCGGCTGTTGCCGGCCCGTTGTTGTGTCCGTACGATCCATCGGCGCAGGAGCTTGCCAGACGTCTGGAATCGCCCAGCCTCGCGCATCCGCTCGGCCTCGACGAGCTCGGACGTGACATCCTGGCGCGCCTCCTTCAAGGAGCGCGTATCTCGTTGATGGTCGGCATTGCCGTCGTGTCGGTGTCATCGGCCGTGGGCATGTTGTTCGGATCGATTGCGGGATACTTCGGCGGCCGCGTGGATGATCTCATCAGCCGCGTCATCGACGTCCTGATGGCCTTCCCCGGAATCCTGCTCGCGATCGCGCTCGTCGCCGTCCTCGGGCCGAGCCTCGTCAACGTCGTCCTCGCGCTATCGGTGATCGGCTGGGTGGGGTACGCGCGGCTTGTCCGGGGACAGGCGCTTCGTGCACGGGAGCTCGAGTTCGTCCAGGCGGCGCGCGCCTGCGGCGCCAGCTCGGCGCGAATCGTGTTGCGCCATATCCTGCCCACCGCCATTCCCGCAGTTGTGGTCCAGGCGACACTCGGCATGGCGGGGGCGATCATCGCGGAGGCCGCATTGAGCTTTCTCGGACTGGGAGTGCAACCCCCGACGCCGAGCTGGGGAACCATGCTCGACGCCGGCCGGGCGCATTTGTTCGACGCGCCCCACCTGACCATCTTTCCCGGCCTCGCCATCGCGACGCTGGTTCTTGGGTTCAACTTCCTCGGCGATGGCTTGCGCGACCGTGTGGATCCGAAGATGGTGCGGTAGTCGCTAGAACCGGTTTCAAAACCTCTCGCGCCGAGAGCGCGGAGTGTCTCGCGCAGAGAGCGCCGAGGACGCAACGGGACGCGGGAGCGACCGGATCACCCGCGGGGGCAACCACGGGGCGGGCGATCGCTCCCGCGCCTCTCGGCGTGCTCAGCGTCCTCCGCGCGAAATACTCAGCGATCTCCGCGAGAGACTAGCTATTTTATTCGCCGCAACAGTGCGCGGGCATCGCGGTTGAAGGGATCTTTGTCGAGCGCCTTCTTGAGTGTCGCACGCGCGTCATCCGTCGCGCCGCTTCTGAGCTGCGCGTCGGCCACCCTGACGAGCAGCGGAGCATCGGCGGTGGTCGCGTCGAGCGCGCGCAGATACCACGGGACCGCCCGGGCCGGGTCGCCAGCCTGCATCGAGAGATCCGCGAGACGCACGGCGAACGCCGCGCGGCGGCGGACATCGGAATCCTCCCCTTCGAGCGCGCGGTAGTCGAGAAGGGCGCGGCGGGCGGTGTCGGCGTGTCCGCGACGCTCGGCGGCGTCGGCGAGGTAGTAGAACGCCTGCGGATCGACCGGGCGCCTGTCGGTCGCCTGCTGCAGCACTGTTTCAGCCGCCTCGACATTCTGCGACAGGAGAAGCGCCCGGCCGAAGAGTGTCAGGGCTTCGCTGCTGTCGTCGTTGCCGACGGCTTCCTCCAGAGCGCCCAGCGCCTTGCTCAAGTCCACGCGGTCCTGTTGCGGCTGCGCTTTCTCGAGCCACACTCGTCCGAGGGCCATGTAAGTATACGAGTCGTCAGGGTAGCGTTCCGCTGCTTCGCCGAGCGTCGTCACGGCACGATCGAACTGGCCCGCCCGTGCGTACGCAAGGCCCAGAGCGACTTGACGCGACGGACCGGGGTCGATCCAGACGAGCGCCTCGAGCTGCGCGAGGCGATCGCGGACGCGGCCGATGCGCCCGTAGAGATCAGCCAGTTCTTCGCGCGCATGCACCATCGCAGGCGCCAGCCGCACCGACGTTTCCAGCGCCCGCAGCGATCTGTCGCGGCGCTGTGTGTCGCGGAAGCTGAGCCCGAGCAGGTAGTACGCCTCCGCAAACCTGTCGTCGATGGCGACGGCCTTCTGGAGGGCGGCGATGGCGGCGCCGGGCCGTCGAGCGCTGTAGTGCGCCAGACCCAGCTTATAGAGCACCCGGGGGGAGCGATCGTCCAGCTCGACGTAGTTCTGATATCGCTCGGCCGCGCGGTCGTAACGAAACAGCGAATAGTTGACGTCGCCGAGAAGCTCCAGCGGACGCGGCGCCAGCGGGTCCAGTTCGACCGCACGCAGCAGGTTGCGCATCGCGGCGTCCGCCGCGGGATCGAGTTTCAGAACCTGCCGACCATCGCGCCCGGTCGAATCGAGTTGCTGCCGGCGGCGATACGCCTCGCCACGTTTCAGATACCCGAGCATTGAGGCATCCTTCAGCGCGATCGCCCCGCTGAAACTCTCAATCGCGGTGAACGTGTCGTCTTTCGCGAGGGCCGCGTCGCCGCGCTCGATGAGCTGCCGGAAGGTGCGCTCCCGCCGGGCCGCAGCATAGCCATAAACTGCGGCCGCGCACATCGCCACAGCCAGAGTCGCAAGGAGGACCCGTTTCACGGAAGTATTCTAGTCCCGGGAGCGGTGGCCCCTCAGGGTAAAGTGGCTGGCTGGCGGGGAAGGGGGAGTGCTCGTGCTGAGTGGACGTAACCGCGCGGATATTACGCCAGGCCGGCCTTCAACGCATACCGGATCAGTGAGGCGGTGTTGCGTAATTCCAGCTTTCTGCACAACCGGCTGCGATATGTACTCACCGTCTTCATGCTCAAGCCGAGGGCACGGGCAATTTCGCTGACGGTATAACCCCTTCCGAGCTGTTGGAGGACCACCGCCTCGCGCTTCGACAACACCACTTCCGAAAGCGCCACACCGCTCGCTGTGACGCTGACGTCGTCGTCGGTCTTAATCGAGATGTACTTACGGCCGGCCGCGACGCTTCGAATGCCCTCGAGGAGTTCTTCGGGTGCGGCGTTTTTCAGGAGGTAGCCGCGCACTCCGGCGCGCAAAGCCTGGGTCATCGCCCACTCCTGATCTTCAGAGCTGAACACCAGGATCGCCATGCTGGGGTACCACCGGGCAAGATCCCGCAGCAGCCCGCGATCCGTTGCACCTTGAATCGAAGGCTCGATGATCAAGACGTCTGGTACGCGAAGCGCCAAAGCCTCGAGCAACGGCGCCAGGTCCAGTAACTCGCCCACGCACGTCATCCCGCCGTCGCGCGTGATCACATCACGGACTCCGCGAAGGAGGACGGGGCAAGGGTCCGCTGCGATAACTTTGATCATAGCTTCATCATGCCGGCCGAGGTCCCCAGGGATCCTGGACAACGCAGGCAGGGATCTCGGGCGACACGAAAGGACCTCCCTGGCAGTTCACGCCTACTGCTACGAGCCCCCTCGCAATTTCGCTGCCGACCGCACCGGCGCGAAATTACCGCTAAATTAACCCTAATTCGAGTATTCCCCGCGGATTATATGCCACGGTCGGTCTATTTTCTTGCGGGGAGCACACTTCTGGATCTGCGGTGCGGATACTGCCCCTTCAATCCGACGGCGCTCATGTCGGCGGCCGCGCGGACAGCCAGAGCCTGCCCACGACGCGTAGGATTAGCCTGTCGGAACTCGGCCCTTGAGACCGGGCGCTGGATTTCCACCCATGCCGCGACAATTCAAGAGCAAGTTGTTTCTGAATCGCGATGTGCTGTAACGCGGAGCGGCGAGGGACGAGAGAAGAGCATCTCTCTGTCGAAGTGTCGAGGCGCGCATTCAACAATCCGCGCAGAATGACGATTCGTCCTTGAGTCAGGCTGTCTGGGGATGGTGCTGCGGGCAGCGTAGGATATCTCTGACAGATGGCAAAAGTCGAATAAAGTCCGTTTTCGGATGACTGCTATTGGCCGACAGATTTGAAATCAACAAGGGCCGCGCATTTGCGTCGCACGCGAGAAGCCGGAATTCAAGGAAAGCGATGACAACGGCATCCTCCGACCGGCCAACCCTCGAACACTGGGTCAGGTCTCCCACGACTCCGCAGCGTGTGGCGTTGCGCAGCCACATCGTACTGTTCGCGCTCGACGGACAGTCCGCCGACGAGATCGCCAGGCACATGGGCGTTTCCGCGAGAAGCGCGAAGCTCTGGGTATCGAGATTTCAGCGCCACGGAGTCGCGGCGTTGCTGCACGATGCCTCGTCGGCCTCCTAGCCTTTACCTGGCCGGGGCCGGCGGAGGTCAGTCGATCTCGCCACCTTTCGGGATCGCCTTCGCGAGGCGAATCTCCTCGATGTCGATGGCGAGCCCGTAAGCCTGCGGCGTGCCGCGTCACTCCTCGGCGTCAGCGCCTCGTCGATGGCGGGCGCTGAAGAAAGGGAATCCCGCTGGTGCTGCGCCCCTCCGAGTAGCATGCGGCACTTGCCGGCCGAACCCGCTAGAACCGTGTAGAACCCCGTAGAACGTTGCAGAACCCGTAGAACGCCCGAGGGCCCCCCCGTGGAACCTTTATCGCGGCACCGGGTCTAACCTGTCAGGACAGAAGATTCCCGAGGAAACGGGGTGGTAAGATGGCAGAAGGACTGTCCGTGAAGCCAGTTCCATCCATCACGTGGAGCGAAGTCGGTAGCCGCGAAGCGGCGCTGATACAGCGGTGTGCCGCTGGGGACGAGGACGCCTGCGCGGAGCTCGTCGCTGAGCATCAGCGCATGGTCTATCAGCTCTCGCTGAACCTGCTGTCCGATCACAACGAAGCGCTGGACCTGTCGCAGGAAGTATTCCTGCGGGTGTTTCGCACGCTCCATGGATTCCGCGGCCAGTCGGCGCTTCGGACCTGGATCTATCGCATCGTGATCAACCAGGCCCGGAACCGGCAGCGTTGGTGGCGGCGCCGCCACCGCGCCCAGCAGGTGTCGCTCGACGAGCACATTCAAGCCCACGGCGAGCTTCCGGCACCCGGCAACGGTGGATCGCCCGATCGCGCGTTTGGACAGAAACAGCTGGCGGAGCGCATTCGCACCTCACTCGAGCGCCTGCCGTTCGATCAGCGCACTGCGCTCGTGCTGCGCGAGATCGACGGTTTGAGCTACGAAGAGATCGGCTTCTCGCTCGGCATTGCAGTGGGCACGGTGAAATCCAGGCTGGCGCGCGCGCGTGAAGCGCTGCGTGCTCAATTGAGGGATGTATGACGCTCTTGACCTGCGCAGCAGTGCGGCGGCGTCTTCAGGCCTTCTACGACCGCGAGCTGGCGATCGCCGAATTGATTTCGATTGAAGGCCATCTCAGCGACTGCCCCCCGTGTGCCCGGGATTTCCGAGAGCTGCGCGACGTCGGGGAAGCGCTGCGCCTCGCCGCTGCCCGGGCGCCGTCGGACGACTGGACCGGGCTCCGGTCGAGTGTCATCAGCCGCATGCGCGCCGAGGCGCACGAATCCTGGACGGCCCGCACCGCCCGTGCCTTCGACGATCTGCACCTGGTGTGGATCGGCCTGGCGTCGACGGTCGCGACGATCGTGTGCGCGGGCACCGTGCTCTCGATGCTCCATTTCGCGTCGCCGGAGCGTCAGGATTCGCTGGCGGCCGTCATCGCCGTCATGGCGGCGCCGTCCGGATCAGATTTGAATCCCGCGCGCCTGGACGGCCGGATTCGCGTGCCGAGCGTGCCGGAGAATGGCATCGTGTATGCCACGCTCGAAAGCTCCGCGATGGAAGGGGATCTGGTATTGCCGCTGTCGGCCATCGTCACGCGCGAGGGTCGCGTGTCGGGTCTCGAGCTCCTCAACAAGGGGCAGGATCTGCGCAAGATCACGGATTTCGTCGACGCGCTCTCGCGCGGCCGGCTCGAACCCGCGCAGTTCGGCGGTTCGCCGGTCGCCGTCAACCTCGTGTGGCTCGTCGCCCACACGACGGTCAAGCCCAAGACCTGAAATCTCTCGCGGAGGTCGCGGAGTATTTCGCGCGGAGGACGTGAGCGCTCTCTGCGCGAGACTAGTGATTCTGCCGTCGCACTTCCGCCACCGCCGTCGAGACGTTGTTCATCGCGTCGGTGGCTCGGATGATTACGCCCCGTCCCGCCTCGTTCTCATCGAGCGAGACTTCAAACTCTTCGCGCCGGGAATCCGGGATGCCGTCCTTCGGATAGACGACGCGCCAGCGGCTGGCGTCGAGCGAGTATTCGACACGCTGCACTGTTGACTGCTCGTCGCGGACGACGAACGCTATCGTCGTGCGTCCCCCGGCCCGAGTGGCCGGTTGCACCTCGATCTTCGGCGCGGTGTTATCGATGTCGAAGCTCACACTTTCAAGCTCGCCGATGAGCGCGGCGCCTGGAGAGTTCGACGGCGCATCAGAGGCCACCACCTTGATGAAATACGTGCCGTCCGGCACCGACGTGGTGTCCCATACGAAGATCGGATCGGTCAGCGCGCGATGCAGCATCTTCCAGGACGTCTCACCCTCCCGCCGGTACATCACGTCGAACTGGAGCCGATCGTCATTTTCGTCGTCAGCCTTCCAGACGAACGTCTGCAGGCCTTTCTGATAAATGCGGCGGCCGAGCGCCGGCGCCGAGCCGGACGGCCCGCTGCCGGCGGCGGCAGGTTGGCTCTGCGCGCGTCCGTCCGGCGTGTTGTCTTCGAAGCCGGCGATTTCCATCTCACCGGTCGAAAAGGGGCGCTGAAATACCGTTCCGGCGGGATGCACTGTGATGGAAGAAATCTCGGGGCGCAGGTTGCGGGGAAGGTAGGCGGTCGTCACCGAGGTCAGCACCGGCGGCTGCGTGCCGCTGGCGGCCAGGACGGCCCGCCACTGCAGGTACCGGGCGTTCGGGCTGACGATTTGCTCGCCTCCGGGGTTCGCGTACGCCTTCGACCATGCGCTCCAAGTTTCATCCGGCGTCGCCGTGTTGCCGGTTCGTGTGAAGACGGTCACCTCGCCGGGTGCCGCCGATGCGCGCCAGCGGATGACGCCCCAGCTTGCGACTGTGCCGGCATCGCGCACATCCGATTCATAGGTGCCACGGCGTGCCGGGGCGGGCGACAGCGCAAAGAGCTTCCCGGGATTGCTCGCCGCGCCGACGATCCGCCCGGAGGGCTCGCGAAGGAGAGCCGTGACTTGCTTCGCGGTCGCGCGCGCGAGCAGCGTCGCGCGCGCCGGATCGCCGCTGACCCGGAAGATTTTTCCTTCCGTGCCGGTGCCCACGAGGAAGCTGCCCGACGGCTCGATCACCAGATCGTAGGGCGCATCTTCGCCCGAATCCCACATCGCATCCCAGAGACCGTCGGGCCTGATCCGATAGATCGCGCCTTTGCCGCGCCGGTTCGCGCGCGCTTGTTGCGGCGCCGGCGTGGGACCCACCGGCCCTTCCATGACGGTGATGGCGGTGATCTCGGTCGAGACCGACGGCACGGGCGAGCGCGACGGCTCGCTGGCGGTTGGCGGATCCGTCACTCGACTCTCGCCACCCTGCGTGCCATTCACAGCGACCGCATAGATCGTCCCGTCGTCGGCCAGCCGAACGGCGTGGATTTCCCGAAATGGCGACTCGAGCAGGACGAACGCCTTTCCCCCGCTGTCGATCCGGAAGACACGTCCCGGCGATTCTGTTCCGGCGATGAGCTCGCCGGTCTTCGTGAAAGCCAGGGAGACGACGTTGCCGGCGTTCGTTTTGTAAAACCGCTCGCCCTTGCCGTCGGGCGTGATCTTGTAGATGACTCCTTTGTCGCCGGTCGCCGCAAACACGTTGCCGGACTTGTCGACCGCCAGCGCCCAGATGTACTTGCCTTCCGGATCGAAGAATGTCTTCGAAGTGCCGTCGGCGGCGACCTGATAGATCTTGCCATCCGGCGAAGTCCCCACGTACAGACCGCCGCCCGGGGCCGCAGCCAGTGCGTGCACTTCGAGCTCCGGCGCATCGAAGAAGGTCGACACCTTGCCGTCCTTCGAGACCTTGAGCACCTGGCCTTCGTTACCGCTGCCGGCCCACAACGTTCCATCCGCGCCCGCAACCACCGTCCACAAAAACGGCGCCGCGGTTTCCGCGACGAGCGATGCCGAAGGGCCTGGGAACATACGGCCGTCGCTGTCGATAGACAGGTCTTCGACGTCACCCTTCAGGAAGTCGGACTGGGTTGAGACGGTCCAGAAGGTAGGCGTGGCGGCCGCCAGGCCCACGCAGAGCGTGAGCGTGGCCGCGCCACCAATCACCACGCTCCGCCTGCCGCGCAAAGGGATATCGAAATGCCGGCGCGACGGCCGGCGGCGACGCAAGAATCTGAGCATGGCGTGAACAGTCAGGAGAAACGCAACCGGGACACGAGGTTAACGGCCCGCCGCCCGCGCCTCGACGTCGATCGCCAGGATCCGTGAGCCGGTGACCGCCGAGTCCATCGCCAGCTCCCATTCGCCCACGGCGGCGCTTCGAATCGGCGTATAGCTTCCGCCGTTGCTGTCGGCTTCGAGCACCGAGAGCACTGATGGCGGCAATGCGGTGAGCGCCTCGCCGTTGACGACCGCTCCGGGCCTGCCGTTGAGGAGTCGGATGTAGATGCGGTTGTTGCGACGCGTGTCGTTGAGCACGCGGATCATCTGCGCCACGCTCTGGGGCTGCAGCGAGCGCTTGAGATCGCGCTGTTCCATCGCGTTCAGCTGCCGACCGTCGGTGACGAGCAGCGAGAGCGGCCCCGACACGTTGGCCGGAATTTCGATCGGGATCGTCGAGATCTTTTCTTCACCGCGGTAGCTGCGCGTCAGCACTTTGAGCGGCACCGTGCGGCCCGCGCGGGGGCGGACCTCGTCGAGCCACACGCGCTCGATTGTGACCGTGCGAGACGATTCGGTGGCCTCGATCGAGACGTCGAGGCCGTTCACGGTGATCGGCTCGCGATCGTTGCCGAGCAGCATCGTGATAGGTCCGGCGACCGCCGTCGCGGCGCCCAGGGTGGCGTTGTCGCCCGCGAAAACGTCTTCCAGCGTCAAATCGCCGTGCCCTTTGATCTGTGCGCGGCTCTTGACGGAGAACGTGGCCGCGCCGAACTGCCGCTCGCGAACACGCTGAGCGCCACGTAGGTAAGAAGCGGCGTGAACACCTGGTCGTTGGCGATCTGGAACGTGAACGAACGCTGGGCCGTGCTGCCGTCCTCGCGGGTGGAGTGAAGCGTGACGGCCATCGGGATAACCGCCGGGCCGTTGCCGAGCGTTCCGGCGATCGCGGTCGCGCGATCCTGCTGCATCGTCCCGATCACGTCGCCCATCGCCGAGATTTTGAACGAAGACATCAGGCTTGGAAGCATTGCGTACACGTACGCGCGCGTCATGGGGAACTGGGACGGCCCGAGGCCGAAGAACGGATGGCCGAAGGCATAGACGCGATCGCCATCGATATGCGTGATCGTGCCGGTGGCGCCCATTTCGAGATCGCCGCCGACGAGCAAGACACCGATCGCGTCCCCTTCGCGAAGGGGACCTGTCAGGCCCTTGAGCTCCGTGCCTCCCTGGCCGCCCGTCGCTCCGCCAATCACCGGCGAAAAGCCGGCGGCGCCGAATGCGGCCGCCAGCATGTCGGCCGATCCCGGCTCGAACCCGCTCATCACGAGCGGCGTCGAGATCGGCCGCAGCATCGCGCCCAGTTGAGCACCGGCGGCAGCGGGCATGCCCATTACCTGGACATCTGCGGGACGATTCGCGAACGGCGCGAGCCGCGCATACGCGGCGCTCAGCGCCGCCGTCAGTCCCTCACGTGTGATTGGCAAGTCGATCCGCGCCTGCCGGGCCGGCGCGCGCCGCGTCATCTCGGTTGCGTCCTTCATCTCCGCGATGGGCGTGATGCCCGCAATCGCCTCGGTCGGAAACGCGCCGATCGAGTACGACACCGCGCCAATGAGCCGGCCGTCGATGTAAACCGGGCTCCCGCTCATGCCGGCAGCGACGCCGGTCTTTGCCAAGGGCCCGCCCTCGAGGCGCGCGAGGATCAGATCCCGATGCGGGCCTGTGACGTTGTGGAGGACGCCGAGGATGTGCGCTTTGAATTCCTGAAGCTCGGCGCCCTCGAACACAGTCCGGCCGATGCCGACCATGCCGACCTTGATGTCTCCGACAGGCATCAAGGAAGGCGCAGCTGGCAAGGGAATCCAGCAGAGGACAGCTAGAGCAATCGCCGCGGCGGCAGTTCGCATGTTCATTTGTCTGTGGTTCGGAGCGGCGGCAGAGACCCAGCCGCGTTCATCAGTTTATGCGCTAACTACTTGCCGGTCAAGGAGAAAGGCCGGAACGGCGCCCACGCGTCCCCTCCAAAATTGACACCACGGCAAGGGGTCTGTTATTGTCACAAACGTTTTGACGTTGTCGCTTCCCGGTCAGTCGTATCGCTTCCGCCGCGGGACCTTTTCGTCCTATTGGTGGTGGTACGCGCGCGCTGAGGGGGCGATCCACTAACCTGCACGGCAGGAACAGGATTCACGACAAGCCTCCTCAGCCTTCGGCTGAGGAGGCTTTTTTCGTTCAGGAGCATGCGCAACCCGCTTTTGTGCGCCACCGTGACGGGCCGGACCATGGAAGAGCTGCGCCGCGCGCGAGACGCGGCCGCGTTTGCCGACATGGTCGAGGTCCGGCTCGACACCGTCGAGCGTCCCGACGCGATCGCGGCCATCGAAGGCCGGCGGCGGCCGGTCCTCGTGACGTGCCGCCCTTCGTGGGAAGGGGGCCATTTCCAGGGATCGGAAGAAGAGCGCGAACGCCTGTTGTCGGATGCCCAG
Organism: Vicinamibacterales bacterium; assembly: GCA_038320555.1. Lineage (GTDB taxonomy): Bacteria > Acidobacteriota > Vicinamibacteria > Vicinamibacterales > 2-12-FULL-66-21 > JALZOC01. Next base: position 27,252 of record JBBQEJ010000009.1, read on the forward strand.
TCGGCCGGCGCGGAGTTTGTCGACGTCGAGGCTCGGGCGGACTTCGTGTCGGCGATTACGCGCCGGCGTCGGGGACGAGGCATCGTGCTGTCGCTTCACGCGTTTGGCCAGCCCCCGTCCGACCTGCTCGAGCGAGCCAGGGCGATGCGATCGACGGGCGCGGAAATCGTGAAGATCGCGATCGAGGCGGAGCGCCTCGGTGACGTCCTGCCGTTGATGGATCTGGCATCGCATCCCGACTTCCTCGACCCGGACGGGATGAACGGCCACGTGTTGCTCGCGATGGGACAGGCTGGCCTGCCGACGCGCGTGCTGGCGGCCCGTCTCGGCAACCGCTGGACCTATGCAGGTGACGGGGTCGCGCCGGGACAGATGCCGGCCGCGCGGTTGCTGGGGGAGTTCGGGTTCCGGCGGATCAAGCCGGACGCGACGCTCTACGGCGTCGTGGGCAACCCCATCGCGCATTCTTTGTCGCCGGTGATGCACAACGCGGGATTCACTGCGCTGGGGCTCAACGCCGTCTATGTGCCGCTGCAGGCACGCGACGTCGATGACTTCGTCACCTTCGCGCGCGAAACACGGATGGCGGGGGCCAGCATCACCGCGCCGTTCAAGGTCGGGATGCTCACCAAAGTCGAGGAGATGGACGAAACAGCGAAACGCGTCGGCGCCGTGAACACGCTTGTGGTGCGCGAGGGCCGCTGGTTCGGCGCGAACACCGACGTCGACGGATTCCTCGCGCCGCTTGCCGGCCGGATGGCGCTCAAAGGCACACGCGCCACCGTGCTGGGCGCTGGCGGCGCCGCGCGAGCCGTGGCGGTTGCGCTCGGTTCGCAGGGCGCTGCGGTGACGATTTGCGCGCGGCAGGCCAGTGCGGCGCGCGAGGTGGCCGCGCTGACGGGAGGTGCCGCCGGCGCGTGGCCCCCGAAGGCGGGCAGCTGGGATGTCCTCGTTAACGCCACATCATCGGGCAGCGGAGGGCCGATCGACGATCCGATGGATGGCGTTCCGCTCGACGGCGAAATCGTGTTCGATCTGGTTTATGCCCCTGCCCGAACGCCGCTCCTCGAACGCGCGCGCAAGGAAGGCTGTCTGACCATCGGCGGCATCGAAATGCTCGTCGCGCAGGCGGAGCGCCAGTTCGAGCTCTGGACAGGCTACCGCCCTCCCGCCGGACTGTTCAGGGCGGCCGCCGCGGCGGCAACCGGCGACGACCACCTCGAGACGACAGGCAGGGATTAAGCCGTGAAACAAACGACCTTTGAAGAATTCGTGGATCTCACACGGCGCGGGACATTCGTGCCGGTCGTGAAAGAGATCATGGCCGACTTGCTCACTCCGGTTTCCGCGTTTTTGAAAATCGCTGAGCATTCGGATTACGCGTTCCTGTTCGAAAGCGTGGAAGGCGGGGAGCGCGTGGCCCGGTATTCGTTTCTCGGCAAGGATCCGTTCCTGGTGCTGCGTCAGCGAGGCGGGCGGACGATCACCGACCGGTCGGGCGTGACGAGCGAGAGCGACGAACCGTTCGTGACAGCGCTGCGCCGTCTGATGGCCGAGTTCCAGTCCCCGTTCGTGCCCGGTCTTCCGCGGTTCACGGGTGGTGCGGTCGGCTTCATCGGCTACGACGCGTCGCCGGTCTTCGAACCGGCATTGCTCGAGGCCTGGACGAAGGCGCCCTGGAAGACGAACGGCACGGCGGATCCCGAAAGTGAAGACGATGCGGGGTTCATGCTGTTCGATACGGTGCTCGCGTTCGATCACGTGAAGCACCGGATTCTGATCATTGCCAATGCCCGCGTCACAGCCGACGAAGATCTGAACGCGCTCTACCAGTTTGCGTGCGCCAAGATCCAGTTTCTCGAACGCGAATTGGAACGGGGGCTTTCACAGCCGGAGCCGCACGCGCAGGCGCCTCCCGAGTTCCGCTCCAACATGAAAAGGGAAACCTACGAGGCAGGTGTACGCACGATCAAGGAACGGATCGCTGCGGGCGACATCTACCAGGCGGTGCTGTCGCAGCGTTTCGAAGCGGACGTCACTGCCGATTCTTTCACCGTGTATCGGGCCCTTCGACACGTCAACCCGTCGCCGTACATGTATTTCATTCGGATGGGCGGCCTCGCGATTGTCGGATCGTCGCCAGAAATGCTGGTACGCGTGGAGGGCCGCCGCGTCGAGACGCACCCCATCGCGGGCACACGGCCGCGCGGCCAGAACGACGACGACGACCTGCGGCTGGCCGAGGAGTTGAAACGCAACGAAAAGGAACGGGCCGAGCACGTCATGCTCGTGGACCTCGGACGAAACGATCTCGGACGGGTCTGCGAGTACGGATCGGTGAAGGTTCCCCAGTACATGTCACTCGAACGGTACTCGCACGTGATGCATCTCGTATCGACCGTAGACGGACGTCTCGCGGACGATCGCGACCGCCTGGACGCGCTCGTGGCGTGCTTTCCGGCGGGGACGGTTTCAGGCGCGCCGAAGATTCGCGCGATGCAGATCCTGTCGGACCTCGAACCAACACGGCGCGATCTGTATGCAGGGGCGGTTGGGTACATCGATTTCGCCGGCAACCTGGATTTCTGCATTGCAATCCGGACCATCACGCTTCGCAACGGCACCGCCCGCGTGCAGGCGGGCGCTGGCATCGTCGCCGACTCGAACCCGGCGGCTGAGTACGAGGAGACCCGCGACAAGGCAAAGGCACTTCTGACGGCGCTTTCGATGGCCGAGGCGGGTCTGTAATGGTGCTCCTGCTGGACAACTACGACTCGTTTACGTTCAACCTCGCCCAATACCTGGGCGAGCTCGGCGCGCCTCCGATAGTGAAGCGAAACGACGAGATCTCGCTCGACGAGATTGCCGCGCTGAACCCCGGCCACATTGTGATCTCGCCGGGACCCGGCCGGCCCGAAGATGCGGGCATCTCGGTGGGGTTGATACAGCGCTTCGGGCCGAAGACACCAGTGCTTGGCGTATGCCTCGGTCATCAGAGCATCGGCATCGCATTTGGCGGCCAGGTTATCCGCGCGACGCAGTTGATGCACGGCAAGGTGTCGTCGATTCAACACGACGGGCGTGGAGTCTTTCGCGGCGTGTCGCAGCCGTTCACAGCCGGACGTTACCACTCGTTGGTGGTTGCCGAGCCGGTACCGGACGTTTTGGAAATCGCGGCGCACACCGACGACGGCACGATCATGGGAGTGCGGCATCGCTCGTTCCCCGTTCACGGCGTGCAGTTTCACCCTGAGTCTGTCCTGACCGGCGAGGGCCGGCAGATCCTGCGGAATTTCCTGGGGCTGTAGATGTTTTCTGCGCTGATCGAAAAGCTGCACCTGCGCCAGGACCTCACGAGGGAGGAGGCCGCGGCTGCGATGGAAGAAATCATGGAAGGCCGCGCGCAGCCCGCCCAGATCGCGGGTCTGCTCGTCGGTCTTTCCATGAAGGGCGAGCGCCCCACGGAAATCGTCGGATTAGCGCAGACGATGCGGAACCGCGCCACACGGCTTTCGCGCAGTCACGCGCCGGTGTTCGATACGTGCGGAACGGGCGGCGACCGCGCACACACCTTCAATGTGTCGACCGTCGCCGCGCTCGTGCTGGCCGCGTGCGGTGTGCGCGTGGCCAAGCACGGCAACCGGTCCGTCTCCAGCAAGTGTGGCAGCGCAGATCTCTTCGAGGCGCTCGGCGTTCACATCGGCGCCGAACCTGCCATCGTCGAGCGCTCTCTGGACGAAGCGGGCATCGCATTCTTCTTCGCGCCGACGTTCCACCCGTCGATGCGCCATGCGGGGCCCACGCGGAAGGATCTTGGCGTGCGGACCGCGTTCAACCTGCTTGGCCCGCTGACGAACCCGGCCGGCGCGTCGCGTCAGCTCGTCGGGGTGCCCCGTCCCGAGCTGACCGAGCTCGTGGCGCGATCGCTGGCGCTGCTCGGCTCGGAGCGCGCCTGGGTCGTTCATGGCGCCGACGGCCTCGATGAAATCTCAACGACCGGATACACGAAGGTTTCCGAGTGCCGCGGCGGCGCCGTGAACACCTTCTACGTCCACCCGGGTGATTTCGGGTTGCCGAAAGCGTCCCCCGGGCAGTTGCGCGGCGGGGATGCGGCGGCCAACGCGGACATCGCCCGCGCAATCCTGGCCGGGGAGAAGGGGGCCGCGCGGGACATCGTGCTCCTGAACGCGGCGGCGGCGCTCCTGATCGCGGGTCGCGTCCCGACAATCACGGGGGGCGTCCAGCAGGCGGCGGCCGCGCTCGACAATGGCGAGGCGGCGCGAGTGCTCGAGAGACTTGTGCGCGTGTCCAACGGGCAGCCGGAGTCGACGCCGTCATGACCACAACGGCCGACCTGCTCGGGACAATCGTGGCGGGCACGCGGCGAATCGTGGAGGTCCGCGAGGCCGCACGGCCGGCGGGCATGCTCGCCAGCGATCAGTTTCGAACTCCCCGGGGCGACGCTTTCGAACAGGCCCTTCGCGGCGGAGCCCGCGTGGAGGCTCCACGCATCATTGCGGAATGCAAACGCCGGTCGCCCTCGAGGGGGATCCTGCGGCACGATTATCTCCCGGCTGTGCACGCACGTGCGTACGCGGAAGCGGGCGCGGCGGCGATCTCGGTTCTTACCGAGCCGACGTTTTTCGACGGCTCACCCGGGCACTTGCGCGAGGTCAGAGCGGCGGTCGACATCCCGGTACTGCGCAAGGATTTCATCGTGTCCGATTATCAGCTTCTCGAAGCCGCCGCGCTCGGCGCGGACGCGGCGCTGCTGATCGTTGGGGCGCTGGATCAGCGCGAGCTCGTAGAATTGCTGCGCAGGGCGGAGGGGCTGCGGCTTGCCGCGCTGGTAGAAGTCCACGATGTCGATGAGCTCCGCAGGGCGCTGGACGGCGGAGCCCGAATCGTCGGCGTCAACAGCCGAAACCTTCGCACGCTGGCCGTCGATCCTCGGGTGTTCGACGCCGTGGCCGCGGAGCTTCCGCCTGGTGTGACGGCGGTGGCCGAAAGCGGAATCAGAACCCGCGACGACCTCACGCGGCTGTCGGGTGCGGGGTACCATGCGTTCCTCGTCGGTGAACAGCTGATCGCGCATCCTGATCCAGGGGCCGCGCTTCGGGAATTGCGGGGAGCATGATGGCTGCACCCCGCGTCAAGGTCTGCGGTATCTGTCGCGCCGAGGATGCAGCGCGCGCGATCGACCTTGGAGCCTCGGCCATCGGATTTGTGTTCTGGCCCGACAGCCCCCGGTTCATCGAGCCCGCTCGGGCGCGCGACATTGCCACCAGTCTGCCCAAGCACATCACCGCTGTGGGCGTATTCGTGGATCAGCCGGCCGCATATGTGATTGACGTCGCGAAACTGGTCCCACTGGCGGCTGTACAGCTGCACGGAACCGAATCGATCGACGACTTCGCGGGTGTGAATGAGCCATTGATCAAGGCCGTGCCGGTAACCGATCCGTTCGACCCTTCGACGATCGACGGACTGCCGTCGTTCGTTACAGTGCTGCTCGACGCTCACGATCCGGTCCGTCGCGGCGGGACCGGGCGGACGATCGACTGGACCGTTGCGGCAGGCGTGGCCGCGCGACGAAAGACGATCCTCTCTGGCGGCCTGAACGCCGCCAATGTCGGGGAGGCGATTTCACGCGTGCAGCCTTACATGGTCGATGTGTCGTCCGGCGTGGAATCGGCCCCGGGCCGCAAGGATCCGGACAAGCTCAGGCAGTTCTTTGCAGTCATCAATGCGGCATGAGTCATTCATGAATTCATCTTTCGGACAACGGGATCCTGACGCTCGCGGGTATTACGGGGCCTACGGTGGACGTTTCGTGCCGGAAACGCTCGTCGCGCCGGTCGAGGAGCTCGAGCGTGCATATTTTGCGGCCCGCTCGGACGAGGCGTTCCGGACGACGCTCAGGAAACTACTGCGCGATTATGTCGGGCGTCCGACGCCGATCTATGAGGCGCGGCGGCTCTCGGACTCGCTCGGCGGCGCACGCATCTTTTTCAAACGTGAGGATCTGGCGCACACCGGCGCGCACAAGATCAACAACGCGTTGGGCCAGGCACTTCTGGCTCAGCGCATGGGCAAGCGTCGCGTCATAGCGGAGACCGGCGCGGGACAACACGGGGTCGCCACCGCCACGGTCTGCGCGCTGCTCGGCCTCGAATGCGACGTCTACATGGGCGCCCAAGACATGGAGCGGCAGTCGCTGAATGTCTTTCGGATGCAGTTGCTCGGCGCGACGGTCCGACGTGTGGACGCGGGGGCCCGCACGTTGAAAGATGCGATCAACGAGGCGATGCGGGACTGGGTCACCAACGTCGCCGACAGTTATTACCTGCTTGGGTCCGTCCTCGGCCCGCATCCGTATCCGCTGATGGTCCGCGAATTTCAGTCTGTCATCGGACAGGAGGCACGGCAGCAGTGTCTCGATTCGATTGGCCGGCTGCCGGACGCGATCGTGGCGTGCGTCGGCGGCGGCAGTAACGCCATGGGCATTTTCGATGCCTTCATCGCGGATGCCTCCGTGCGGCTGATCGGCGTCGAGGCCGGCGGGTACCGCATCGAGCCTGGCGAGCACGCCGCCCGGTTCGCCGGCGGCAGTTCGGGTGTGCTCCAGGGCACACGCAGTTACGTGCTGCAGGACGAGCACGGCAACATCGAGCTGACCCATTCAATATCGGCTGGGCTCGACTACGCGGCTGTCGGGCCCGAGCATGCCTGGCTTCACGACTCCGGCCGCGCGGAGTACACGTGGATTGGAGACGAGGACGCGCTCGCCGCATTCCAGCGGCTGGCCCGCGAGGAAGGTCTCCTGCCCGCGCTCGAATCTGCACACGCCGTAGCCCACGCGTGCCGCCTCGCGCCGTCGATGGGACGCGACGAGATTCTCCTGGTGAACTTATCAGGACGCGGGGACAAGGATGTCATCAGCGTGCAGAAAGTACTAGACGCGAAGCCGCCCCTGAGCGGTGACGCGAAGCGGCCTGTGGGCAATGACGCGAAGCCGCCCCTGAGCGGTGACGCGAAGCGGTCTGTGGGCAATGACGCGAAGCGGCCCGTCAGCGGTGACGCGAAGCACCCTGTCAGTCAGGATGCCAGGGCGGGAGGTCACTGATGCCAGCGTCGCGCATCGAGCAGGCCTTCACCCGTCTTCACGACGAGCGCCGTGGCGGCATGGTTACCTATGTCACGGCGGGCGATCCCGACGCCGGCACGTCGGCAAAGATTCTGGCCGCCCTCGCCAGAGGCGGCGCGGACATTCTTGAAGTGGGTGTCCCGTTTTCCGATCCACTCGCGGATGGTCCGGTGATTCAGCGCGCGACCGAGCGTGCGCTCGCCGCGGGAATGACACTTCGCGGCACCCTCGACGTCGTCCGCATCGTGCGGCGTTCGGTCGATACGCCGATCGTACTGTTCACATACGCGAACCCGGTTGTACGCATGGATCCGGCGGTCTTCGCGCGTCAGGCAAAGGATGCTGGGGTGGACGGCGTCCTGATCCTCGACTATCCGGTCGAAGAAGCCGGGCCGCTGCGCGCGCCGCTCCTCGATGCGGGTCTTGACCCCATCTTCCTGATCAGTCCCACGACAACCGACGCGCGTATCCGTCGATCGGGGGAGCTCGGACGAGGCTTTCTTTACTTGATCTCCCGCCTCGGGGTCACGGGGGTGCGCCACCACCTTGCCGACGACGTCAGCGGCCTGGTCGGTCGAGTACGCGCGCAGTCCACGCTGCCCGTGGCTTTGGGATTCGGCATCTCGTCGCCGGAACACGTCGCGCAGGCCTGCGCATCCGCCGATGCCGCTGTCGTGGGCAGCGCGCTCGTGCGGGTGATTGCCGAACACGGGACGGAGCCTGATGTCGCCGAGCGAGCCGGTGAGTATGTGCGATGGCTGAAGAGCGCCGTGTGAGCCGCCTCGACGAGCTCAGACGGCAGATCGATGCGCTCGACGAGCGGCTCGTGGAGCTGCTGAACGAACGCGCGGCGTGTGCACTCGAGATCGGCCATGAAAAGAAGCTCGCGGGGCTCGACGTCTATCAGCCCTCGCGCGAAACGGAGGTACTGGGTCACGTTCAGCGCATCAATATGGGACCGCTGGACGACGAAGCCGTGAAGCGGTTGTTCGAGCGCATCATCGATGAAGCGAGGCGCCTCGAGCGGCTCGCGGACGCAGCACACAATGATGGTTCTATAGAATGAGAGATTCAAAGAGGTACTTATGGTCGTAGTCATGCAGGAGCGCGCCACCGATGAGCAGGTGCAGCGCGTGATTTCACAGCTGGTTGAAATGGGCTTCGATGTGCACAGGTCGACCGGCGCGCTTCGCACGGTGATCGGCGCCGTCGGCGGCAATCGCGCGGGCGATCCACGCCTGCTCGAGGTGCTCGAGGGCGTGCAGGAGGTGTTGAGGATCACCGAGCCGTACAAGCTCGCGAGCCGCACCTTCAAGCCGGAAAACAGCGTCGTCTCGATCGGCGACGTGCGGATTGGAGGAGACGAGGTCATTGTGATGGCCGGCCCGTGCTCGGCGGAGAATGAAGAGCAGGTCGAAGCGGCCGCGTCGGCGGTCAAGCGGGCTGGCGCGAAAGTGCTGCGCGGAGGCGCGTTCAAGCCGCGCAGCTCGCCGTACAGCTTCCAGGGCCTCGGCGAAGAAGGGCTCCGAATGCTCCGCGGCGCCTCGGACCGCCACAATCTGAAACTGGTGTCGGAAGTCATGGACATCAGCCAGCTCGAGCTCATTCAGCGCTACGCAGACATTCTCCAGGTTGGCGCGCGCAACATGCAAAACTTCACGCTGTTGCGCGAGCTCGGGCACGCGCGTACACCGGTGCTCCTGAAGCGTGGCATCTCGGCAACCATCGAAGAATGGCTGCTCTCGGCCGAGTACATCCTCGCGGGCGGCAACATGAACGTCATGCTGTGCGAGCGCGGCATTCGCACGTTCGAGAGCTATACCCGGAACACGCTCGACATCTCGGCGATCCCGGTCGTCCGGAAGTTGAGCCACCTGCCGATCCTCGTCGACCCCAGCCACGGCACCGGCTTGCGGGACAAGGTCGCACCCATGGCGCGCGCCGCCGTCGCCGCCGGCGCGGACGGTTTGCTCATCGAGGTGCACCACGATCCCGATCACGCCTTGAGCGACGGTGCGCAATCGCTCTTCCCGGCACAATTCGACAGGCTGATGGCTGAGCTCCGCATCATCGCCCCGGCGATCGGCCGCAGTATCTGTCTTGAACCGGTGGCGCGCCGAGGCTGGGGCGTGTAAAAAGGCCTCAGGGCTCAGAGCTCAGGGCTCAGGAACAGACAAGGACGAGAGTGACGTGCCGACGATGCTGCCGATGGCCCGGGGGGAGGGGGACGACGCGGCCGCCGCGCCATTCGAACGCATCGCGATCGTGGGCTTCGGGCTCATCGGCGCGTCGATTGCGCTCGCTGCGCGCAGGCGGTGGCCGTCGGCGTTGCTGATTGCCGTCGATCGCAAGGATGTGATCGAGACCGCCATGCGTATGCATGCGGCAGACGTCGGCGGCGACGATCTCGTGATGGCGGCCGACGCGAATCTGATCATCCTTGCGGCTCCCGTGCGCGCCAACATCCATATCCTCTCCGAGCTTCACGCGCACGTCCCCGGCGAGACGGTCGTGACCGACGTTGGGAGCACCAAGCAGCAGATCGCTGCCGCGGCCGGCGCGCTGCCGGCGCGGCTGTCGTTCATCGGCGGTCATCCACTCGCCGGCGCGGCCATCGGAGGTCTCGATGCCGCCCGGGCCGACCTGTTTACGGGCCGGCCGTGGATACTCACGCCGGCCGGTCACTCCACCGCAGCTGAGAAGCTTTCCTCGTTTATCGACGGGCTGGGCGCGCGGGTTCATCTGATGACCCCCGCCGCGCACGATTCGGTCGTCGCCTATCTCAGCCACCTTCCACAGCTGACGGCCAGCGCGTTGATGCATCTGGTCGGCGAACGCGCCGGCATCGAAGGGCTGTCGCTCGCGGGGCGCGGGCTGAGCGATACGACGCGGCTGGCGTCGAGCCCCGTGGACATCTGGCGCGACATTACCGCCACCAATCAGGACAACATCGCGCGGGCGATTGACGAGCTCGTCGATATCCTGCTTCGACTCAAAGCCGGCGCCCGGGACGGGACCGATCCGCTGGGAACGACATTCGACTCAGCGGCGCACTGGAAGCGGGTCCTGGAGGCTGGCCGAGAAGAGTCATGAGCGGGCGGCGAGTGGTCGGGACGCGAACCTATCTCGAGATGCGAGAGCCGGCGCATTTGACGCCGGCACCGTTACCGGATGCCGTCTGGCGCGTCGAGCGCATGCTCGATTGCGCGCCAGCATTCTGGCGGTTCCTGTACAGCGAGATAGGGATGGAACACCATTGGGTGGATCGGCTGCCCTGGTCCGTCGATGCAATCCGGGCGTACCTGACCGATCCGGCGGTGTCGATCTGGCTTCTGACGGTGTGGGGATCGCCCGCCGGTTATTTTGAGTTGCGCCGCGACGCCGACCAGGGCATTGAGATCGCCTATTTCGGTCTGCTCAGACACTTCCATGGACGCGGCCTTGGGGGTCATTTCCTGACCCAGGCCGTCCAGCACGCCTGGGAGGCCGGCGCCACGCGAGTGTGGCTCCACACGAATACCCTCGATCATCCTGCAGCCCTGCCGAATTACCTGAAGCGCGGGTTCAAGATTTTCAAGACCGACAGCTTTCTCCTGGACGTGTGAGCGATCTTCCGCCCTCGGGCGCCACGGACCGGGACTCAGCAATCGAGCACCCGAAGAATCGATCCTGAGGGTCGCGCGCTGCGACGCGCGTGGAGCACGCCTGGCTATAATTCCCTCAATGCATCCTCTCTGGGAGCCGTCGCCCGATCGCACTGCGCGAGCGCGGATGACTGCGTTCATGCGACAGGTGGAGACAGCCTTCGATCTCGAGATCTCCGGCTACGAGGACCTGTATCGCTTCTCGATCGATCGGCCCGCCGACTTCTGGCGCGAGGTCTGGAGCTTCTCGGGAATCCGCGGTGAGATGGGGGAGCGCGTGATCGTGGACCTCGACAGAATGCCAGGCGCGCGGTTCTTTCCGGACGCGCGCCTCAATTTTGCCGATAACCTCCTCCGGCGCCGCGACTCCGCTCCGGCCATCATCTTCAACGGCGAGGGACGCGGTCGAACGCTGAGTCACGCGGAGCTTTACGCCGAGGTCGCGCGGTTCGCGGCGGCCCTTCGAGCCGCCGGAATACGGCCGGGCGACCGGGTCGCAGGATACATGCCCAACCTGCCGGAGACGATCGTGGCGGCATTGGGCGCGGCCGCCGTGGGAGCGGTCTGGTCGTCCTGTTCGCCGGACTTCGGCGTGCAGGGCGTGCTCGATCGGTTCGGGCAAATCGAACCGCGCGTTCTGATTGCCGCCGACGGTTATTTCTATGGCGGCAAGAGCCACGACGTGCTCGCGCGGCTCGCCGAGATTGTCGGCGCGCTGCCGTCGGTCGAGCACACAGTGATCGTGCCCTACGCGAATCCCGAGCCCTCACTCGCGGGCGTCGCCCGGAGCCGGTCGTGGCTCGAGTGGGTCGGCAGTCGTGACGTGGCCGGCGCGGCGTTCGAATCGCTGCCGTTCAACCATCCTCTTTACATCCTCTATTCCTCGGGCACGACGGGCACTCCGAAATGCATCGTTCACGGCGCGGGGGGGACCCTCATTCAGCATCTGAAAGAGCACCAGCTGCACTGCGACATTCAGCACGGCGATCGTGTCTTCTACTTCACGACGTGCGGCTGGATGATGTGGAACTGGCTCGTGACGGCGCTCGCATCGGGGGCCACGTTGCTGCTCTACGACGGATCGCCCTTTCATCCGACCGGCACGGTGTTGTTTGATTTCGCCGACGAGACCGGCATGACGCTGTTCGGCACGTCCGCGAAGTATATCGATGCCCTGAACAAAGCCGGGCTGTCGCCGATCGATAGCCACCGGCTCGAGACCGTGCGGACGCTGACCTCCACGGGGTCGCCGCTCGCGCCCGAGAGCTTCTCGTTTGTCTACGAGCATATCAAGCGCGATCTCCATCTCGCCTCGATCTCCGGAGGCACCGACATCGTCAGCTGTTTTGTCGGCGGGGTTCCAATCGCACCGGTCTGGAAAGGAGAAATCCAGGCGCGCGCGCTCGGCATGAAGGTGGAGGTGTTCGACGACGAGGGACACCCGCTCGGCCCCGGCGAAAAGGGCGAACTCGTGTGCACGATGCCGTTTCCCTCGATGCCGGTTGGCTTCTGGAACGATCCGGACGGACGCAAGTACCACGCGGCCTACTTCGAGAAGTATCCTGGCGTGTGGTGGCACGGCGACTACGTCGCGCTGACCGAACACGGCGGCGTCATCATCTACGGCCGATCGGATGCAGTGCTCAATCCCGGCGGCGTGCGCATCGGCACGTCGGAGATCTACCGCCAGGTCGAGCAGATCGACGAGATCGTCGAAAGCCTGGCCATCGGGCAGCAGTGGGACGGCAACGAGCGGATCGTGCTCTTCGTGAGGCTCCGGGACGGTGCCACGCTGACGCCGGAGCTTCAGGATCGGATCCGGCGGCGTATCCGCGAGGAGACATCACCGCGTCACGTGCCGGCTCGCATCGTGCAGGTGATCGAAATCCCGCGGACGAAAAGCGGCAAAATCGTCGAGCTCGCCGTCCGGGACGTCGTGCACGGCCGCGAGATCCGAAACAGGGAAGCGCTGGCCAACCCGGAAGCGCTGGATCAGTTTCGCAACCGCGTAGAACTGCAGTCGTAGAGGTCAGATCCGACCCAGAAGAGGTAACCACGTGGACGAAGCGGTCATTGTCAGTGCGTGTCGCACGCCGATCGGGTCGTTTGGAGGAGTATTCAAGGATCTCACGGCCGCCGATCTCGGCGCCGTCGTGATCCGCGAGGCGATCGCGCGGGCGGGACTCGATCCGAAGGACGTCGGTGACGTGATCATGGGCTGTGTCCTCCAGGCCGGTGCGGGGATGAACGTGGCGCGGCAGGCCGCGCTCGAGGCGGGCGTTCCGGTCGAAGTCCCTGCGGAAACGATCAATCGCGTATGCGGTTCGGGCATGTCAGCCGTGGTGCACGCGGTCGAAGCGGTGAAGGCAGGCTTCGTCGACGCGATCGTCGCGGGCGGCACCGAGTCGATGAGCAATGCGCCGTTCATCCTGAAGGGCGCGCGCTGGGGCTACCGCATGGGAAACGCCGAGGTCATCGACTCGATGCTTGCCGAAGGGTTGATGTGTGCGATCAACGGTTGCCACATGGGCAATACCGCTGAGGAGGTCGTGACCCGCTACCGCGTGTCCCGAGTTGACCAGGACGCGTTCGCAGCGGAGAGTCAGCGTCGCGCCGAGCAGGCCGTCGGCTCCGGCGTGTTCGAGCGGGAGATCGTGCCAGTCGAGGTCCCACAGCGGAATGGCGCTCCGCTGAGGATCGCGAAAGACGAATACCCACGCGCGGGCACCACAGCCGAAAGGCTGGCGGCGCTGAAACCGGCATTCGCCAGGGACGGGACCGTGACGGCCGGCAACTCCTCAGGCATCAACGACGGCGCAGCCGCCCTCGTGATCGCCACCGACAAGAAGGCGCGCGAGCTCGGACGGAGACCGCTGGCGAAGATCCTCTCGTACTGCACGACCGGCGTCGAGGCGATGATCATGGGCATGGGCCCCGTCGAGGCCATGCGCAAGGCCGTGCGGCGAGCCGGACTCTCGATGGACGATCTGGATCTCATCGAGCTCAACGAAGCGTTTGCCGCGCAATCGATCGCGGTCCTTCGCGAGCTGAAGCTCGATCCGTCCAGGGTGAACGTGCACGGAGGAGCGATCGCCCTGGGACATCCGATCGGGGCCAGCGGCGCGCGCGTGCTCACGACACTCGCGCACGCGCTGCAGGCCCGTGGCGGAGGCAGGGGCGCAGCCTCCCTCTGCGTGGGGGGCGGCATGGGGACGGCGATGATTATCGAGGCGTGTTGAGGTGAAGATTCAGTTGCACGTGCTCGCTGGTATCACCGGTCACGCCCGCGACGCGGTCCCGCTCGAGTGCTGTGGACTTCTCGCCGGAAAAGATCAACTGATCGACGAGTACATTCGCACCGACAACGCGAGGGCCAGCGAGGTGGAGTATCAGGTCGACCCGGTTGAGCACATCGCGGCGATGAAGAGCCTGCGCGTTCGCGGTCGCGTCATTCTCGGCGCCTACCATTCACACCCGCGGACCCCCGCCGTGCCATCGGCAACCGACCTGGCGGAAGCGCATGACGCGGAATTGCTCTACGTCATCGTGTCGCTCCGCGACGAACGGCCCGATATCCGCGCGTATCGTCTGCAGGAGGGAACGTTTGTCGAGTTTTCCTTCGCGACCGTGCCGTAGGAACCCTCACGAGAAGTAGTTTCAAAACCCGAGAGGCCCGGCTCTCGCGCCGAGATCGGCGAGTGTATCGCGCAGAGAGCGCCGAGGACGCAAAGGGCCGCGGGAGCGACCGGATCGCCCCGCGCGGGCGACAACGGGGCGGGTGATCCGGTCGCACCGCGCCTCTCGGCGTGCTCAGCGTCCTCCGCGCGAAATACTCCGCGATCTCCGCGAGAGACTAAATCACCAATCGTGAATCACTGATCCCTCAATCCCTGAATCCCTGAATACTCTGGATCCTGTCGCGCAGATTCAGGGACTCAAGGATTGAGCGATTAGTGATGAGCGATTTGGGATTAGTGATTCAAACCTCCGCCGTCTCTGATGCCTGGGCGCACTTTGACGTCGGTCGTGCCGCGGCCGACCACTTTGTTTTTTTGTTTCAGACGGAACTCGACGCGATAATCGCCGGCGATGTTGTACACGTGATCGATCGTGAAGCGGCGCTTGATTTCGCTCTTGCCTGCCTCGTACGGGTCGCAGTCGGTCTTGGATTCCGACCGTGTGTCGTCGCCCCAGTCCCACTCGACGGTGGCACAGTAGAACACTTCATAATCGTCCGCACCGCCCCTGAGCTCGGCGGTCAGCACCATGCGCGCGGGCGAGAAGCCAATGACCGGGGTCACCTTCACTGAAACCGTAGGCTTGGCTTTCTTGTCGGGACCGGCGGCCTGAGTCGATATAGTTAGTGCGGGAGCACAGAGCATCGCCGCGAATGCGAGACGAACGAGGGGCAAGTACATGGGTCCACCTCCGTGGGCTGGCGATGAATGTGATCCTATCACGCAGGTCCGGCGGCCGGATGGACAACTCCCGAGCTGCGCCGCAGCCGCCGCGGTTCCCGACGCGGACGAAACCGTGATCCACCTTATAATCAGCCCATGCCGTTGACCGTGTCCCTGCCCGTGATTGCGCTGAGCGCCGCATCTCCTGCGGACGTCGATACCGACCTTCTCGCCGTACCGGTTTTCGATGGAGACGATACGGCCGCGGACCTGCGCGCATTGGACGGCGCGACGGGCGGGGTACTGATGCGGGCACAGGAATCACGCGAGCTCCAGGGTCGCATCTACGAGATGCTCGTGACCCCGGTCATCAGCGGTTGGCACGCAAGCCGGATCGCATTTGTCGGAGCCGGCAAGCGCAAGGAATTCAACACCGAGCGCCTCCGGCGGGTTGCGGCCGCCGCCGCGCTCGGGGCTCGGCAGCGGCGGGTGCAGCGAATGGCCTGGCTCAACCGCGGGGACGTGCCGCTGGTCGCAGCCGTCCAAGCCGCTACGGAAGGCATCGCGCTCTCGGCATTCAGCGCCGACCGCTACAAGAGCGGCGAGCGCGGTGCGCCCCCACTCGACCAGGCGCTGATCATCGCCGGCCCGGTCGAAGAACCCTCCGAGCTCGAAGCCGCCATCGAGCGAGGCCGCATCCTGGGCGAATCGTCCAACATCGCGAGAGAGTTGAGCAACGAGCCGTCGAACGTGCTCACCCCGTTGGTGTTTGCAGAGCGGGCAACCGAGATCTGCGCCGCCGCCGGGATCGCCGTCAACATTCTTGGCGAGCGCGAGATCGCGAACCTCGGGATGGGACTCCTCCTTGGTGTCGCGCGCGGGAGCGCCGAGCCGCCATGCGTCATCGTCATGCGCCATAGCCCGGCCGGCGCCCCGCACGCGCCGGTTCTGGGACTGATCGGAAAGGGCATAACGTTCGACACCGGCGGAATTTCAATCAAGCCGGCCGACGGCATGGAACGGATGAAGGACGACATGGCCGGGGGGGCCGCCGTCATCTGCGCGATGCGAGCGATCGGCCTTCTCAAGGCCCCGATCAACGTAATCGGCATCGTGCCGACAACGGAAAACATGCCCGGCGGTCGCGCCATGAAGCCGGGCGACGTGCTGACGTCGGCGTCGGGGAAAACAGTCGAAGTGATCAATACCGACGCGGAGGGCAGGCTCGTCCTCGGTGACGGACTCTGGTATGCGCAGAAACTTGGCGCGACGCATCTGGTCGACGTCGCCACGCTGACCGGCGCCGCCGTGGTGGCGCTCGGAAAAGCGACATCGGCGATTTTCGGGCAGCCCGACGCGTGGGTTGACGTCGTGCGTCAGACCGCCGACGCGGCAGGGGATCGCTGCTGGCCGATGCCGCTCTTCGACGACTACGCCGAGCAGCTGCGCAGTGAGATCGCCGACATGCTCAACACCGGCGGCCGTCCGGCGGGCGCGTGTACGGCGGCCATGTTCCTGAAGGAGTTCGCCGGCGGGTTGCCGTGGGCGCACCTCGATGTGGCAGGGACGGCGTGGTTCGACGAGGCCAAGCCATGGATGCCGAAGGGGGCGAGCGGCGTGGCGGTTCGCGCGCTCGCGGAGCTCGCGTTCACGAGCACGACATGGAAATGATACTGCTGCCGCAGAATCCGATCATCGTCCAGGTCGTCCAGCAACCGGTCGAATCGACCTCACTCTCCGATGTGCTGGTCGGAGCGATCGGATTGACCGGCGCGCTGATCTTGCTCGCGGTCCTTCTGGGCGGCGCTTTCGGAGGCCTGCTGATTGGCGTCAAGCTGCTTCGTCGCCGCCTGAACCACGAACCCGCCTCGGATTCCGACATCATTCACATCGTGTAATTGAAGCAAGGTAAGGCAGCCTCAAAAGCTTGCGCGACATGCGGGGGAGAGACGGGCCGGACTGGCTGAACGACGCGTGACGCCGCCGTTATGGCTGCCGGCCGCGCGCGAGCCGTCTCTCTTCCGCCGCGTGTAGCGCAGCCTTTTAGGGCTGCCTTATCTCGCGCCCAGGCCAGCCACACCTGCCCGGGGCCTGTTGAGCGACTGCTGATAGCGCACGACCGCATCGAGCAGCGCTTCGGCGATCTGCTGCCGGTAGATCGAGCTTTTCAACAACTGCCCCTCCGGCCTGTTTGTCACGAAGGAGATTTCCGCGAGCACGCTGGGCATCGCCGCGCCGATGAGCACGACAAACGGCGCCTGCTTCACGCCGAGATCCTTCAGCTGTTTGTTCCGCGTCGACAACCGGTTGACCATCGAGTGTTGCACCATATCGGCGAAATCGCGCGACTCGTCGATCTTGTTGTTGAGCGCAATCGCGCGCACGATGTCGGGCAGGCTGTGCATGGCGCGCCCGGAGGTTGAGTTCTCACGGGCCGCGACAGCTTCCGCGTCTGGATTCGACGCGAAGTTCAGGAAGTACGTTTCCACGCCGCGTGCCCTGGGATTGCGGCTGGCGTTGGCGTGGATTGACAGAAACAGGTCCGCCCCTTCGCGGTTCGCGATGGCCGTTCGCTCCTCGAGCGGGATGAACACGTCCGTGTCGCGCGTCATGATGACGTCGACGCCGGGCTCTTTCGCCAGGAGCCGGCTCAGGCGCGTCGCCACGTCCAGCGTCAACTCGGACTCGCTGACACCGTTCGACTGCGCGCCCGGGTCGTGGCCGCCGTGACCGGCATCGATCACGATGCGCGACACCCCCAGGCCCAGCTGTCGCGCGATCGAGAACTTTCCATCGGCGTTCGCCGAAGGCAGCGCGGGCGGAATCGGCGACGAAACGACCGGCCGTGAGGCCGGCTTTGCCGGCGGCTCAGGCGCCGGCAAAGCCGGGATTTTCGCCGCGCCTGGCGGCGGCAGCGGCGCCGTGGACAGCGACGGCACGATCGCGCTCGATGCCTCGGCCTCGGCCGCGTCGCTCACCGCGTGCTCAGTGTTTTTTCGTGTCTTGTCTGCTCTGTGTGCATCCGAATTCTTCTGTGGCGCCGCTCTGTGTGCATCCGTGTTCTTCTGTGGCCTGTTTCTTTCCACGCCCGCCGGCAGCACGTCTCTATCAGGATCTGTCCGTGGCTTGAGATTGGCGTCTGTGCTCGTCTGTGGCTTGAAGTCGATCACCAGTCGATAGGGGCTGTAAAGCGTGAAGACGCTGTAGCTGTCCACGCCCGCCATGTCGAAGACGATCCGGGTCGTCGTCTGCGGATGGCGGCCGAGCCGGATCTCGCGGACGATGTCGTCATTGAACCGGAGCGTGGCGTCGAGCAACGACGCCACGGGCCTCGTGCCTTTGAGATCAAAAAACACGCGCCGCGGATTCTCCAGCCGTTCGGCACGAAACGTGGTTTCCGCGTCCATTTCAATCGTGATGCGCATGCCTTCGGGAATCGGCGAGCGCTTGATGTCCCGGATCATCACCGCCGGCGACTGAGTACTCGGTGACGCGTCGTTTGGTGCCTCCGTGCCGCCCGTTGCGGCGGCCTTCTGGAGGCTGCTGTCCGCGAGCGGCGCGGTCTCCACGGCGATGGGAATGGTTGCGGGCGGCGGGGAGGTCGCCGGGGCATCGCCCCCGCCAAGCGTCTCGTCCACACGAGCGGCCAGCGAGCTGCTGGGGTATTGCTCTTTCAACCGCGTGAGCAGATGCTCCGCCGTGCGGCGATCGGCCGTCTGCCCGAACCGCTGGAAGGCCAACAGCGCGAGGTTTCCTCCCTGCCAGAGCGCATTGTCGCTGTAGCCGCTCGCAGGGAATCGGCGAACGATCGCGCTATAGGCATTCACCACGCCTCGGAGCTGCACGATGGTCGCCTGCTGTTGCGTGGCCCGCAACTGACGCTCACGTTCAAGCGTCCGGTCATACAGCGCACGCGCGGAGACACCGCCGGCCTTCGCAGCCACCGGCGGCGCAAATGCGCATGCGAGCATTACAATTGCCGCAACGAGCCTGAGATTCATGGCTACCTCAGTTGAGCGTCCACTTCGTCGAAGTAATCCGGTTTCACGAGCACGTCGCGCGTCTTGCCGCCTGCCGCCCCAGAGATACCCGAGACAAGCCCTTCCCCTTCCATCATGTCCACGAGCCGCGCCGCGCGGCTGAATCCGATCCGCAGCCGGCGCTGCAGGTACGAAACCGACGCCTGGCCGCTCGACACCACGATGCGCGCCGCTTCGTCGTACAACTCGTCCTTCTCGAATTCGAGATCGCCGCCCGGCTTCTTGTCGTCCTCCGTGATTGACATGTCGTAGGTCGGTTTTCCCTGCTTCCGAAGGAAACTCGCGAGCCTGGCGCTTTCCTGCTCCGAGATGTAAGGCCCGTGCAGCCGCACGAAGCGCGACGAGGCGGGCGGCAGATACAGCATGTCGCCTCTGCCCAGCAGCTGCTCGGCCCCATTGCCGTCGAGAATCGTGCGCGAATCGACCTTCGACGACACGCGGAAGGAAATACGTGCGGGCAGGTTCGCCTTGATCAGCCCGGTGATGACGTCGACCGATGGGCGCTGCGTCGCGAGGATCAAGTGGATGCCGACGGCGCGTGCCATCTGGGCGAGCCGGCAGATGGATTCCTCGACCTCGTTGCTGGCCACCATCATCAGGTCGGCGAGCTCGTCAATCAGCACCACGATGAAGGGGAGCGCACGCACCTCGTTGCCCTTGTCATCGAGCACGGGGCCGTTCTTATCCATCTGCGCGAGCTTGAGGTTCCGGTTGTACTGCTCGATGTTGCGGACGCCGACCGCCGCGAGCGTCTTGTACCGTTCTTCCATCTCGTGCACGGCCCATCGCAGGGCATTGGCCGCGAGCTTGGGATCGACGACCACCGGCGTGAGCAGGTGCGGAATCTCTTCGTACATCCCGAGCTCGAGGCGCTTGGGATCGATCATGATCAGCCGCACGTCGTCCGGGGTGGCACGGAACAGGATGCTCGAGAGCATCGCGTTCACGCTGACGGACTTGCCGGTGCCCGTGGAGCCGGCAATCAGAAGATGCGGCATCGTCGCGAGGTCGCTGACGAAGGGTTCGCCGTGAATCGTCTTCCCGAGCGCCAGCGTGAGCTTCGACGGCGACCGCTTGTACGCGTCGGCTTCGAGCAGCTCCCTCATGGAAATCAACTCGCGATTCGGATTCGGAATCTGGATGCCGACGGTTGATTTTCCGGGAATGCGGTCAATCAGGACCGACTCGGCCTGCATCGCCAGACACAGATCGTCGGCGAGGCCGGTCACCTTGCTGTACTTGACGCCCGCATCCGGCTTGAACTCGTACGTCGTCACAACCGGGCCGGGGTGTATTTGGACGACCGATCCTTCCACCGAGAACTCGCGGCACTTTTCCTCGAGCAGGCGCGCGCCGTCCATGAGCTCGCGCTCGTCGATCTTGCGCTCTCCCTTCGGCGCATCGAGCAACGCGAGCGGCGGGAGCGTGTAGGTGCCCTTCCTCCGTTCAGCGGGAAGTCTCTCCGGCTCCGACAAGGGCAGGGACGGCGCAACCGGGGAGACGGGGGGCCGGCGGATGGTTGCAGGCGGGGGGGTCGGGCGCGACGACGCGGCCTTGAGCGCGGCAGCGGCGGCTCCCATCATGGCTGCCGTACGGGATGGCTTTTTCGGCGCCTCTTCCGGCGCGCCCGGCTTCGCCGGCATGCGGCGGCCAGCGTCAGCGCCGGCTGCGGAGACGCCCGGATCGACGGCCGCCGTCGCAATTCTGGGCCTGATCTCCGGCTTCGCGTCCTTTGACGCCTTTTCGAGATGCTTCCTGATGACTTCCTGGCGCTGTTTGTCGCGGCGTCGATTCTCGCGCCACTCGCGATACATCCCGAACAGCGCGGCGCACCGATCGCGCAGCAGCTGGCCGACGACCGCAAACAGGCGTCCCAATGAGAACTGCGTGGACAGAATGATGGCGAGAAACAGGAGCGTGAGAATCAGGATGATGGAACCGCTGCGATTGAGGTAAGCAGCCAGCAGCGCAGCCAGCCGCTCGCCCAGATAACCGCCCGCGCGAAAGGCCTTGCCCGACGTGTCAGGAGAACCGAAGGCAAGCGAGAGGAACGCCGACACGGAACCAAAGAGCAGTGCGGCGCCAATCAGCTTGGTGTAGGCCGCGTCCAGCGTGCGGCACCAGAAGTAATGCCAGCCGAGGACGACCAGAACCGGTGGCACGAGGTACGCCGCATAGCCGAGCACCTGGTACGACAGCTCGGCCATGAATGCACCGATCCGGCCCGCAAAATTTGCCGGCGGAAGAGCCGATCCGGTGTTGAAGAACCACACGGGATCCGACGCGCTGTAGCTTGCGAGCGAGATGAGCCAGATGAGCGCCAGGGCGAAGAGCGCGACGCCGATGAATTCACTGAGGCGGCGGGACAGAAAGGACTTCGCCACGTCAGATCTCCATCACGACCGGCAGCACCAATGGCCGCAGACCTGAACGCTTTCGGAAGAACCGCTGCAGATCCACGCGAATCTTCTCCTTGATGAGTCCCGGGTCCGTTCGTTCCTCGACGCTCGCCCCATCGAGCGTGGCCGCCAGGAGCGACGGAATCTCGCGAAGCAGCGCCTCGGTGCGCGCGTCCAGCACGAACCCGCGCGTGATCACATCGGGCGTCTCCTCGAGCGCGCCCGATTGTTTTCCAATCGTGACGACCGGCACAACCAGGCCGTCTCCCGACAGATGGCGCCGATCCCGGAGCACTTCGTCGCCGACTTCGCCGCTACGCGTCCCGTCAATCAGGATCCGGCCCGCGGGCACCTTGTCGGCAAGGTGCGCCCCGTCGTCGTCGAACCGGATCACGTCGCCGTTTTCGGCCAGCAGGACCTTTGTGGACCCCGATACCCGGGCCGCGACCCTGGCATGACGGGCGAGCTGTCTGTACTCCCCATGTATCGGCACGAAATGCTTTGGCCTGACGAGCGAAAGCATGAGCTTGAGCTCTTCCTCGCTCCCGTGCCCCGAGACATGGACGTGCTTGTCTCCCTGGGCGATCACCTCGGAATCCCGGCGCGCGATGTGGTTTTTGACCCGGCCGATGGCCTTTTCGTTTCCGGGGATTTCCCGCGCCGAAAACACCACGACATCGTCGGGGCCCAGCTTTACGTGCCGGTGGTCGTCGATGGCAATCCTCGGCAGCGCCGCCTGCGGCTCTCCCTGCGATCCCGTACAGATACACACGACGTCCTGGGCGGGGAAGCTCCGCACGTCGCTGTCGCGTATCTGGACGCCCGCCGGCACGCGCAGGTAGCCCAGCCGCTGCGCGATTTCCGAGTTGTCGATGGCGCCGCGGCCGACAAACGCAACCCGCCTATCGAACTGTGCTGCCAGATCGACGAGGATCTGCATCCGGTACAGGCTCGAGGCAAACATCGCCACGACGATTTTTCCCTTGGCGCTCGTGAAGATTTCCTCGAACCCGTCGATCACCTCGACTTCCGAACCAGTGAACCCGCGGCGATCGATGTTCGTGCTGTCGGCCAGCAGGGCCAGTACTCCCGCCGAGCCGAGCTCGGCG
Source organism: Vicinamibacterales bacterium (assembly GCA_038320555.1). GTDB lineage: Bacteria > Acidobacteriota > Vicinamibacteria > Vicinamibacterales > 2-12-FULL-66-21 > JALZOC01. The sequence continues at coordinate 49,991 of JBBQEJ010000009.1, forward strand.
AGACGGTGAAAATCCACGTGTTCGCCGTCGAGCGGGGTCTGATCGATCTTGAAGTCTCCAGTGTGGATCACCACACCGCGCGGTGTCTCGATCGCGACGGCCACACAATCGGGCATGCTGTGCGTCACGCGCAGAAACTCGACCGTGAAGGCCCCCACCTGCACCCGTTGGCGCGGCCGGACGCGCATCAAGCGGGCCTTGCCCGCCGAGTCCCTGTCCTCCAGCTTCGATTCGACAAACGCCAGCGTCAGCGCCGTTCCGTATACGGGTCCGTTGAAATACGGCAGCACGTGGGGCACGGCGCCAATATGATCTTCGTGGCCGTGCGTCAACACCAGCGCCGCAAGCTTGTACTGCTGCAGCTGGCGCAGATCCGGAATGATCAGATCCACGCCGAGCAGTTCCGGCTCGGGGAACATGACGCCGGCGTCGATCAGGATCGCCGTCTCGCCACAGGCGACCACCATCATGTTCATGCCGAATTCGCCAAGCCCGCCGAGCGGAATCAGGTCGAGCGGCGGCGTATCACTCGTTACTGCCACGTCGTTAGTCGCAATCGCCCTGCCGTGATGATCATCGGAGTCACGAAGAGCCCGGGCTCGCATCGGCGAGCGGGCGGCAATCCATCTGTGTCGGATATCGAGCCCGAACCTGCCGACAGTCGAAGGACAGGCCACGCAACGGAGAGCCACCCTGGCGGGTGGAACCGGCGTGGAGCGGCGGTGGGCCGCGTCCGTTGTCCACCTGGCTGGCCGCTGGGACGGCAGACAGGGACTGGCGCTTTCCGCCAGGGCTGCTGCGAATTCCGCTACAGCGCCGACGGGTGCAAAAGCGGGCAAACTATAGCACAGCTCGCCGTCAGGCCGAAGCGAAATAGTCCGCAAGCCGCGCCAACTCTGTGAGTTGCAGCGTCTCCGGGCGTCGTCGTCGATCGATTCCGGCGGCGTCGAGCGCGGCGCCCGGGTCGCGACGCTTTGACGTCGCGTATGGCCGCAGCGCGTTCAGAAGAGTCTTTCTGCGTTGCATGAACATGGTGCGAACCATGGACTCGAAGGCCGGTTCGTCGGCCAACTCAAACGCGGGAGGACGAAAGCGCAGGTTGATGAGGGCAGAACGCACTTTCGGGGCCGGCCGGAAGGCGCCTGGAGGGAGCGCCAGGATCAGCCGTACGTCGGCATGAAGCTGCATGAAGATCGAAAGGACGCCGTAATCGCCGGTTCCCGGGGAAGCGGCGATCCGATCGGCCACTTCACGCTGCACCATCAAGGTCGCATCGACGATCCCATCCATCGTTCGGTGCGCATCGATAAGGGCGAACAGGATGGGCGAGGACACGTTGTAGGGAAGGTTGCCCGCCACACGAAACGGCCGCTCGGCGGCGAGCGAAGAGAGGTCGAATTCGAGGAAGTCCGACTGCACGATGGTTACGTTGGGGGGCAGACGCGGTTGGAGCGCGGCAACCATGTCCGCATCGAGCTCGATTGCCGTCAGGCGCGCCACGCGCGGCGCAAGCCGCAGCGTCAATGCCCCCGGACCGGGCCCTATCTCGACGAAACGATCGTCAGGCCGCGGATCGATAGCCGCGACGAGCTTGTCGGCCCATGCCGCCTCGAGGAAATGCTGTCCGTATTTCTTCTTCGGCCGCATGGTTAGCCTGTCCCAGCCTCATCAGCGCACGGCGCGGCCTGCGTGCGCCTGCCGACTACACATCGTCCATCGACTCACCGCGCCAGTATTTTTCCTCGATCTCCTCGATCTGGTCCTCATCCATTCCGAAGTAATGCCCGAACTCGTGGATGACGGTCTCGGCCACGCAGTCGCGAATCTCCTCGTCGTCCTCACACGCCTCCTCGATGGGCCCCTGGTAGATCGAAATGCGATCGGGGAGCGCGTTGCCGTAGCCCCAGCCGCGTTCGGGAAGCGGAGTGCCCTGGTAAAGGCCAAACAGCGAATCCGGCGGCTCGATCTCCATTTCCTCGAGGATGTGCAGGGGAGGCTCGTCCTCGACGATGACGGCCACATTCTGCATGGCGCTGCGGAAGCGGGGCGGGATCTCGCGAAGCGCCTCTTCGACCAGGCGCTGAAACCTGCTCCTATCCACGCTTTCCTCGCGGCTTCATTCCGCCCGCCTTCGATCGCCTGGGCGTGATACCCATCAGCGCCCTGTAGTAGTCGCAGTCGTTGCGAACGACACACTTCTCACACAGGGGCCGCGGCTTGCAAATGCGCCGGCCGTGCAGAATCAGCGTATCCGACGTGCGCGTCCATTCCGCAGGGGACATCGCTATGCACAACTGCGGCTCGACAACCTCCGGATCGTCCGATCGTGCAATGCCTATGCGATTCGACACGCGAAGCACGTGCCTGTCAACCGGAAGCCCTGGCACTCCGAGCGCGTGCCCGAGAACGACATTGGCGGTCTTACGTCCGACGCCCGGCAACTCGACCAGCTCCGCCATCGTCTTCGGCACCTCGCCACCATGACGCTCGACGATTTCTGAAGCCATCCCCAGAAGCGAGCGCGACTTTGCGCGGAAGAAGCCGGTCGACTGGATTTGCGGCTCCAGTTCGTCCGTGGTCGCCTTCGCCAGCGAGCACGCGTTGGGATATCGCTTGAACAGTGCGGGAGTGACCTGGTTCACACGCTCGTCAGTACATTGCGCGGAGAGAATCGTCGCGACGAGCAGCTCATACGGGCTCGAGTAGTGCAGCTCGGTATCAGCGTTCGGGTACTGGGTCCCGAGCTTCGCCATGATCCGGCGGGTCTCCGATGGCGACTTGGATGGCTTGGGGATCGCCGCCTTGGACATTCGACGATTGTACAGACAAACGGCGTGACTTCAGGGGACTGAAACGCTCGCGATCCGGGATCCGAGATCGGAGATCCGGGTTCCGGCGTCGCCAATCGACGCACCGGGGCGGCGAACTCCCGCAGCGGTGACGGAGCAGTCTCGAATTATCGAGGGGACGATGGGTTAGGTTTTCCCGCCGCGGTGAGCAGGGCAATGAGCGCCTTCTCTCCCTTGAGTCGGGACGTGCCGATGACGACCGTCTCGCCGACGGCAATGGAGAAGGTGCTATCCATGATGCTGCGGGTTAACATCGACCCGGCCCGCGCCGATTTTTCCAGGCGTTCGTCCGGGTGGTCTGGCGATCGGGAGGGTTGCGGACGCACTTGACCCAGCATCCGCCGCAGTTCGACCTCTCTTTCTGTTGCACGCTCATACCGCTGCTCTGCGGCCTGGTAATCTTCCTTCGGGGCCACGCCGGCCCCGACTTTGGGCTTCAGGTTCGCCACCTGCCGCATGGCCTCCTCCCGCTCTTTGCTCGCCTCGTACAGCTGCCGCGAGTAGTCGGCGCGGGCGGTGTCGGACAGCGACGACGCTGCAGCAAAGGGAAGGAGCCCGGATTCTCCTGAGCGGGACGAAGACCCTGAACCCGCCGCAGCGACCGCAGGGGACTCCCTCATGGAGAAATGGACGGTAATCTTCGAGTCCGACATGCCGTTGGTCGTCAGCGAATACGAGTAATCCTGTTCTTCCGGCCCACGAACGTTGCCCGACACCGCGCCAAACGAGCCCCCGCAGCAGAGCATCCACTCCGCATCCAGCAATCGATAGTTCTTGTAGGGCAGAAAGTCGCGCATGTCGGCCAGCGCTTTCCTGGCCGCGCCGGGCACCGTGTCGTTCGCACCGGCAGTTCCCTGCATGTCTCCGACGACGAGCACGATGCTGAATCCGTGGATGCCGATTGCGTCGAATGCGTTGGCGCGCCTCACCGGGCCGCCCTGGCCCGCTCTGACCGCGGGCCGCGTCCCCTCACTCGGTGCCTGCGCATCGAGTGCAGGCGGGATCACGGCCATCGCGACGGCGACGCCGCTCGCCAGAGCACAACCTGTAGAAAACCTCATGGGATAACCTCGTTCAGTCGAAAGTCGGGATCGATCGTCCAGATAATCCGTGTCCCGCCGGGCGTGGCGAACTGAACCTGCCGCCGCTCGCCGGCATCCGGCCCGCGCGGCATCAGGACGCCCGGTTCAGCGACGGGAACCGGCATCCGCAGGCCAGCGACCAAACCGCTGGCAACCATTAGCGCCAGGGCCGCGCCGACGGCGAGAGCATTTCGCCACGAGAACGGCGCCTCCGCATCCGCCCTTACCGCCGCGACGACCACGCGGCGCATCGCGAGCGCGGCGTCGCCCGGCAGCGTGTCGTCGTCGGCACTCTCGACGGCGGTATTCCCGAAGGCTTCGCGCAGGTGCGTTCGCCAGTCACTCATGTCTTTCCCCTCCGAGCGCCTTGGCCATCTCGCGGCGGCCGATAGACAGATGCCACCGCACAGTAACCGGCGAAACACCCACGAGTTTTGCGATCGCTGGAATCGTGACCCCTTCGAGCTCGTACAGAATCAGAATGGCCCGGCGCCGAGGCGGCAACGTCTCGAGCGCATGTCGCACGAGGGACTTCGCGATCAGCGCCGGCTCCGGATCGACGACCGTCTGGGGTGCCACGCTTCCGGCTACCCTGGCGCGCGTTCGCACAGCCGATTGCCGCCAGCGATCACGACAGATGTTAATCAGTACGCGAACGAGCCACGCTTCCTCGTTCGAGACGCCGGCCGGAATCGACCTCGGCGATCGGGCCGCGCGCAGGAACGTCTCCTGCACGAGATCGTGCGCGTCTTCGGTGCAACGGGACAGGCGCCGCGCCAGCTTGAACAGCCGCTGATGATGCAGATCGAAGAGGGCGCCGACACGAACAGCGAGATCTTCGGGTGGCTTGTCGACAGCCACCGGCATCGCGATCGCCTGCCCGTCCATTGCCCTGGTAGACGTTTGGAAGCGGATTATGTTGGATACTTGGGCGCCGTAGTCTTCGCGAAGGCCGTGTCGAACCCGTACGCTGCGCCCTCTACCTTGTACCCTGAGCCCCGTACCCTCTAGTGCACAGGACCCTTGGCGTCCCAGGTGGTTCCAGTCGACTCGGAATACACGCGCATGTGCTCCTGAAGAGCCGCGATGAGGTTCGGCACGACCTGGAGAGGCACGACAATCTTGGAGCGCACTGGCGCGCGCACGACGTGCTCCGCCTCGGCCCCATGGATGTCCCGCTCAGACAGCGGCAGCACTTCGCAGAATGCCAGGGTGAAGTCGAACGGGGTATGAGAGATCGCGCAGAAGTTGGCGTACGTGCGCGGGAGGTCCGCCGTATCGTCTGGCACGATCGTGAAATTGATTTGCTTTCGCTCGGCCATAAAATCCCAAAGTTCTAACGTTCTAACGTTCTAAACGTTCTAAACGTCCATCGGACTTCGGAACTCTAGCACGTTGGAACCTCAGCCCCTTGGAACTTTAGAACGGTGAACCTTAGAACTTTAATACCGCCGCATGACGCCAACGACAACGCCCTGCACCTGCACCTGGTCCGGCGCGGCAAAAATCGGCTGCATGGCGGGATTGGCGGGCTGCAGGCGAATCCGGCCGTTCTCGCGATAGATTTTCTTCAGCGTGACGTCGGAGCCTTGGAGGAGCGCAATCACCATCTCGCCGTTATCCGCCGTCCGCCGATCTTCGACGATGACGAAGTCGCCGTCCCTGATCTGTTCGTCGATCATCGAGTCTCCCTTGACCCGTAGAACGTAGGAGTCGCGCTTGCCGACGAGATCTTCGGGGACGGCGATGGTTTCGGTGCCCACCACCGCTTCGATGGGTGAGCCGGCGGCCACGTAGCCAAGCATAGGCAGCTCGACGGCACGGCTGCCAAGACGCGCAGGCACGACCTCGACAGAGCGGCTGCGATTCCAGGCGCGCTTGATGAACCCTTTGTCCTGCAGGTTCGTGAGGTGTTTGTGGACCGTCGCCAGCGACGACAGGCTGAAGCGCTTCCCGATTTCCTCCAGGCTTGGGGCGTAGCCGTGCTGCTGAATGAAATCGTTCAGGAAGTCGAGAATCTCGCGCTGACGTTTGGTAAGTGGCAGCATGCGCGGACTATATGCAAACAAAAAGCGAAAGTCAACGCCAGGACGTCGGCTGCCGTTTACCTTTCGCCCCAGCCGGTGGTCTAAATGAGCGGTGAGTCTCGACCGCGCGATCGATCGATCTTGGGCCGTCGTGGGTCGCCCCGACTGGAAGGTGAGCGTGACGCGAGACCGCACTGATGCAGCGCGGGCCGCGGCCCCGGACCTCGACGCGGGAACGAGTGTCGACGATCGGACGCTCGTCGACGCGTGCCGCGGGGGACGCCGGGACGCGTTTGATGTCCTCGTGCAGCGGCACCAGCGTCAGGTTTATCAGCTCTGCTACCGGTTCGTCGCCAATCATGAGGACGCGAGCGATCTCGCGCAGGACGTCTTCATCCGGGCGTACCGCGGACTGCACACCTTCAAAGGCAATTCCGCCTTCAGCACGTGGCTCTATCGGGTTTGCGTTAATGTCTGTTTGAACCGCGTCGGCTCCCGCGGCCCGCGGCTCGTCGGGCTGGATATCGCCGATCGTCCGGACCCGCGCGTGGAACACTCCGACACGTTGCTGCTCCGCGGGGAGCGGGCCGCCGAGGTGCGTGCCGCCATCGCGCGGCTGCCCGCGAAGCAACGGGCCGCGCTGATCCTGCGCGTGTACCACGAGCTTCCGCACGAGGCGATCGCGGAGATCGTCGGCAGCTCGGTCGGCGCGGTGAAGGCCAATTTCTTCCACGCGCTTGCCAATCTCAGGAAGCTTCTTCGGCCCCAGTCATGAAACACTTGAACCGCGCCGAGCTCGTCGATTTCATCGAGGCCTCGCCCCTCCTGCCCGCGGGGCGCGCCCGCCACGTTTCCACGTGCAACCAGTGCCGTGCCGAAGCCGACGCGCTTCGTTCCATGCGCGCGCTCGCAACGACAGACGAAGTCCCGGAGCCGTCGCCACTGTTCTGGGATCATTTTTCGGCGCGCGTGGCCGATGCCGTTCGTGAAGAAGAGCCTGGACGCGATAGGGGTGCGGCTGCCGCGATGCGTTGGCGGCGCTCGCCCTTCGCCACATGGGCGGCCGCCGCGACGATGGCCGTCCTCGTCATGATGACGGTCGTCTGGCGCACGACGCTGCACGCCCCCGCGCCGGCGATGGGACCGGCAATGTCTGGGGCTGCGGCCGGAACCGCAACGTTCGCGCCCGACGCGGCGGCTGCCGGCGATGAGAGCGATGTCGAGGCGGATGAGGCGTGGGCCGTAGTCCGCGCCGCGGCGCAAGACCTGCGCTGGGAAGAGGCGCACGCCGCGGGTCTCAGCGCGCATCCTGGCGCGGCCGAGGGCCTCGCGCTCGAGCTGACGGCCGACGAGCGATCCGAGCTCGCACGGCTTCTGGACAAGGAATTGAAGCACACTGGAGTATAGGGATTCGCGGTTCGCGACTCGTGGTTCGCGGTTCGCGGTTCGCGGTTCGCGGTTCGCGAGGATTAGGGATAGGAGATTGATTGGGGATTAGGGGTAAGGGATAAGGGATTATGGGATCGCTGCTTGTCGTCCTGTTGTCGGCGACCGTGGGGCTCGGGGGGCCCCATAAACTTGCGACCCAGGCGCCGGATGCCGCGGTGCGCGAGCCACGGGCCAATCGAGCCGCGGGCGTGCTGTCGCCCGGCGAGGTCGTTGCCATGCTCGACGCCTACGCCGTCGTCCAGGCACAGGACGCGCTGCAACTGAACGACACGCAGTACGGCCCCTTCGTCGGGCGGCTGAAGAAGCTTCAGGAGACACGCCGCAGGAATCAGCGGGCGCGCAACCAGATTATCCAGGAACTGCGGCGGCTCGCCGGTCCGCAGGCCACGGCGCCCTTCGACGAAGCGGCGATTCGGGAACGGCTGAAGGCGTTGGGCGAGCTGGATGATCGCTCCGCCCTCGAGCTCCGCCGCACGTACGATGCCCTTGATGAAGTGCTCGATGCCCGCCAACAGGCGCGTTTCCGGATATTCGAGGAACAGATCGAGCGGCGGAAGCTCGATCTGCTGATGCGCGCCCGCCAGGGCGCCGCCAGTCGGCGCGGCGGCGGACAATAGGTTACCGCGCCTTAGCCTTAAAGGAGTCCAGCCGCCTGAGCGTTAAGTCCTGGCCGAAGTCCTGAGCCCTTGAGCCCTAACCCTTGCTACAATCGAAGCATGCGCAAGCGTTCCGCGATCCTGATGCTCGCCGCCCTTCTCGCGCTCGCACCCCTCGCGGCTCAGGGACGGCTGTCCAAAGAGGACGCCGATCACTTTCAATCCAAGCTCACCAGAATCGTCACGTTTGGAACTACACCCTCAGTCAAGTCCGCGCAGCCCATCGCGACGCCGGTGAGCGACGCTGAAGTGAATTCCTACCTCCGCTACCTAGCGGCCGATCAAATCCCCGTGGGGATCGTCGAGCCTGTGCTGAGTGCGCTTGGCGACGGGCGCGTCTCCGGCCGTGCGGTTGTGGATCTCGATGCCGTTCGAAAGCAGAAGCAGCGCGGGTGGCTCGATCCGATGTCCTATCTGAGCGGCCGGTTGCCGGTGACCGCGTCGGGCCGCCTCAGCACCAAGGACGGGAAAGGCCAGTTCCAGCTGGAATCGGCGGACATCTCTGGCGTCACCGTTCCGAAAACCGTGCTGCAGGAGCTGGTCACGTATTATTCGCGCACGCCAGAGAATCCCGAAGGCCTCAACATGGATGCGCCGTTCGAACTGCCCGCACGCATCCGCGAAATCCGCGTGGGCACGGGAACTTCAACAGTCGTGCAATAGGGGAAAGCTTCCAGTTCCCAGCTCCCCGCTTCCAGCTTCCAGTTCCCGAGATGATCGCGCTCGATACGCCCCTTCAGTACCTGAAAGGTGTCGGACCCAGGCGCGCGGCGGACCTTCAGCGCGTCGGCCTCGCAAGTGTCGAAGATCTGCTGTATCGCTTTCCGGTCCGGTACGAAGATCGCGGCACGTTTCAGACGATTGCCTCGCTCCGGCCCGCGGCGGCGGCGTCGGTGGCCGGGGAAGTCGTCAGCTGCGGCATCCGGCCTACGCGGCGTCCGCGCTTCAAGATTTTCGAGATGCTCGTCCGCGACCCCACCGGCGTGTTGCGCGCGGTCTTCTTCAACCAGCCGTTTCTCAACGACGTCTTCCGTCCGCATCAACGCGTCATCCTGTTCGGACGCCTCGAGCTCACGCCCCACGGGATGCAGATGCAGAACCCGCAATACGAAATCCTGAAACACGACGAAGACGCCGACGGGGGATCCGAATCCGACGACGAGACGATGCACACGGGACGCATCGTTCCGATCTATGAAAAAACCGGGACGTTGACGACGAAGATGCAGCGCGCGATCGTGCACCGGGCCCTGGGCGAACTGCCTTCGGCAATCGCGGAGCCGCTGCCTGCGGACGTCCGGGCCCGCCAGCAACTGGTCGATCGGCGCGCGGCGCTCCTCGACGTCCACTTTCCTCCGGCCGGTATCCCGATCGAAGAGCTGAACGCCTTCCGATCTGCCGCGCAGCGGCGGCTGATCTTCGAAGAGTTCTTTCTCTTCCAGCTCGGCCTCGTGCTCCGCCGGCGCACGTCGGACGCAGAGCAGAAGGCGCGATCGGTCGTCGTGACCGGTGACATCCGTGAATCCGCGCGGCGTGTGCTGCCGTTCAGGCTCACGGGCGATCAGAAAAAAGTCATTGCCGAAATCGTGGAGGACATGAAGCGCCCCCAGCCCATGAACAGGCTCCTGCAGGGAGACGTCGGGTCGGGCAAGACGATCGTCGCGCTGATGGCGGCGCTCGTCGCCATGGAGAACGGATTCCAGGTCGCGTTCATGGCGCCCACGGAGATTCTGGCGGAGCAGCACTTCATCACCATCCGGCGGCTGCTCGAGGCCTCACGATTTCGCCTGGCGCTCCTGACGGGCTCGACGCCGGCGAAAAAGCGCCGCGAAATGCAGGCGGAGCTGGCCGCCGGCTCGGTCCATCTCGCCGTGGGAACCCACGCCCTCGTACAGGATCCCATCGCGTTCCGCGAGCTCGGACTGGTGATCATCGACGAGCAGCACCGGTTTGGGGTCCTTCAGCGCGCGACGCTCCGCGCGAAGGGGCTGCATCCCGACGTGCTCGTCATGACCGCCACACCGATTCCGCGCACGCTCGCGCTGACCACGTATGGCGATCTCGATGTCTCGGTGATGCGAGAAATGCCGCCAGGGCGTCATGCAATCAAGACGATCGCCAAACCGGAATCCCGCCGCGACGAAATCTACGATTTCATTCGACGGCAGGTCGAGGCAGGACGTCAGGTCTACGTCATCTACCCGCTCGTGGAAGAGTCGGAGAAAGTCGATCTCAAGGCCGCCACCGAGATGGCGGATCATCTCTCGCAGGATGTCTTCCCGAGTTACCGCGTGGCGCTGCTGCACGGCCGGATGAAACAGGACGCGAAAGAGCGCGTCATGGGCGCGTTCTCGCGCGGCGAATTCGACGTGCTCGTCTCGACGACCGTCGTCGAAGTCGGCGTCGACGTGGCGAACGCGTCGGTCATGCTCGTCGAACACGCGGAGCGCTTCGGCCTCTCCCAGCTTCACCAGCTGCGCGGACGCGTCGGCCGCGGGTCCCATCAGTCGTATTGCATCCTGCTGTATCAATACCCGCTGACCGACCAGGGCCGCGCGCGTCTCAAGGCGCTGACCGAGACCACCGACGGCTTCGTGATTGCGGAGCGCGATCTCGAGCTGCGCGGACCCGGCGATTTTTTCGGGACGCGCCAGTCGGGCATGCCAACGCTGCGCGTCGGCGACCTCGTCCGCGATCATCAGCTCATGGAAGCCGCGCGCCGCGAAGCCGTCGCCGCGCTGGACGACGCTCGTCAGGCGGCGACGCTGGCCGCGTTCGTGCGCACGAGCTGGGAGCAGCGGTTCGGGTTAGTGGGAATTGGATAGAGCTTCCAGCTGGGAGGTGGCAGCCAGAGTCATGAGGATCATCGGAGGCACCTTGAAAGGCCGCCGTCTCCAGGCCCCCACATGGGACGGCCTGCGTCCGACGTCGGACAAGCTGCGCGAAACGTTGTTCAACGTGCTGGCGCCGGGTATTCGAGGCGCGCGGCTGCTGGATGGCTATGCGGGCACGGGCGCCGTCGGCATCGAGGCGCTCAGCCGCGGCGCGGCGCACGTGACCTTCGTCGAGCGGGATCCGCGCGCGGCCGCGCTCATCGAAGCGAACCTCGAGCACTGCGGCGTCAGCGACCGCTATGCTATTATCCGCGCGAGGTTTGCGGGCACCGAACGGCCGACAGTTGGGGACACGTTCGACGTGATATTCCTCGATCCGCCGTACGGCGCCGCCGATGTGTCGGCAGCCCTCGAGGCCGCGGAACTGTTGGTTGGAGAAAGCACGCTGCTCATCGTCGAGCACGCGAAGCGCGAGGCGGCCCCTGAATCGAGAGGCGCGTTGATTCGCACGCGCGTGCTGACGTCCGGTGACAGCGCGCTCGCGTTCTATACCCGCCGCCGCGAGACCTGACAGTGGCCTGTATCCGTCAGTTCGGTAGCGAATTTCGGAGCGCGGCGCCCGACTGGGGCCCCCGACTGACAAGGCGCGACGACTGAGATTACCGGCCGTATTTGAATGAGGAGCAACGCAGCCAGGCGGAACGGGTCCCCAGCGCGGCAGCCGCGCTGGGGGGCCCCGGGATGCCCCGCCCGAAAGTCGCTACTGAACTGACGGATACAGGCCACTAGCCTAGGAGCGAAACCCGCATGAACAACGTGGTTGCGATCTATCCGGGCTCGTTCGATCCGCTTACCAACGGCCACGTCGACATCATCCGGCGCGGGGCGCGGCTGTTCGATCGCATCGTGATTGCGGTGCTCATCAATCTGGAAAAGGCGCCACTCTTCACCGTGCCCGAACGCGTCGAGATCGCGAAGGAAGCATTCATCGGCAACGCCAATGTGGAAGTGGACACGTTCGACGGCCTCCTGGTCGACTACGCTCGAAGGCGGCGCGCCGGCGTGATCGTCAAAGGCCTCCGCGCCGTCTCCGATTTCGAGTTCGAAATGCAGATGGCGTTGATGAACCGGAAGCTGAACCCGGAAGTGGAGACCGTGTTCATGATGCCGACCGAGCCGTACACGTACGTGAGCTCGCGGCTGGTGAAAGAAGTGGTCGCGCTCGGCGGATCGGTCCACGGGCTCGTACCCGAGAGCGTGGAGAAGCGGTTGCGCGACAAGAAACTCGCGCGGGAAAACGTGAGGGCCTGAGACTATGCTCGCAGATCGTACGAAGCGCATCGGCGTCTCGCCGACCATGAAAGTTGCCGCCGAAGCCTTGAAACTGAAGGCGCAGGGCGTCGACGTGATCGACTTCGGCGCCGGGGAACCGGATTTTCCGACGCCGAAGCATATTGGCGCCGCGGCGCACGCGGCCATCGACGCGAACTTCACGAAATACACGACCAATTCGGGCACCGACGATTTGAAGCGTGCCGTGTGCGCACGCTATCGGACCGATTACGGGATCGACTACTCGCCGGCGGAAACCATCATCACGGCCGGCGGCAAGCAGGCGCTGTACAACGCGGCAATGTGCCTGTTCGGGGCCGGCGACGAAGTCATCACCCA
>JBBQEJ010000010.1:0-62343 GCA_038320555.1 Vicinamibacterales bacterium
CCTTCGACGAGATCGCGCAGCGTGTACTCGCGGGGCGTATCGAGCTCGGCGACAATCCCCTGGTGCACGCCTCCGCGCGCGGCCCGATCAATGGCGGCCGCGTCGGCGCGCTCGATGGTCACCCCTTTTTCCCGCGCGAGCGCGAGCGCGTCCTCGACCCGGCGGTCGCCGCGCGGCCCGACACGCACGCGCCGCACGCGTCCGCTGCGCAGCGCCTCGAGCACCGGATTGATGCCGTAAATGATCATTCGGGCACCTACGAGAGTCTGACGCGACGGGCCTTCGTGTCGAGGCCGTTAGCGCCGCGTCACAGCTGCGGCAAAGGCCACCGCCCGCTCGCGGCAGGCCACGATCGGCGCGACGCCCGCACTCGACGGAAGCGCCGCGCCCCGCTCGATCGCCGGCACCGCGAGATCGAGCTCGGGCCCGCCGCCCTCACCGGTCAGCGCGATGCGGATGGGGTGAAAGAGCGCCTTTGCTTTCATCCCCGTCCGGTCCTTCACGCGGTTTGCCATCGCGCGAAACGATTCGCGATCGGCGAGCGGGCGATCGATCGCATCGGGCAGCGCCGCAATGACGTCGCGCGCGCCAGCCTCGTGCAGCACGCCCGCCACTTCCTCGCGCGCCAGAGCGGCGATGGGATCGAATTCGAACAGAAACTTCAGTCGATCCGGAATCTCTTCCAGCCGATCGACGGAGCCGACGGCCATTGGCAGCACGGAGATGAGATATTCCATCCCTTCGTCGGTCCTGCGCCGCAGGTAGCCGCGGGCGAGAAAAAAGCGGGCCGTCTCAGCCGCGAGCCTCGCGGGCGCCGCTTCCTTCATGTAATGCCGATTCATCCACGCGAGCTTTTCCGGGTCGAAGACGCCGGCGCTGTGGCCGACATCCTCGAGCGCGAAGCGCCGCGCCAGTTCCTGGATCGGAAGCAGCTCCTGGTCGCCGCCGGGCGACCAGCCGATGAGCGCGAGATAATTCACGAGCGCCTCGGGCAGATATCCGCGCTCACGGAATTCGTAAACCGACGTCGCGCCGTGCCGCTTCGAGAGGGGCGTGTGATCGGGCCCCATCACGAGCGACAGGTGCGCGAATTCCGGAGGCGTAAAACCGAGCGCCCGGTAGAGCAGCACCTGCCGCGGTGTGTTCGAAATGTGATCCTCGCCGCGGATCACATGCGTAATCTCCATCAGCGCGTCGTCCACGACCACCGCAAAGTTGTATTGGGGACGGCCGTCGGAGCGCACGATCACGGGATCGCCGATCACGTCGCTGCTGAATGTGACCTCGCCCCGGACGAGATCCTGGAAGGCGATGTCCACGTTTTCGGGAATCTTGAAGCGAATCACCGGCCGCTCGCCCGCGTCGATGCGGGCCCGCGCGTCCTCGATCGAGATCGAACGGCAGGTGCCGTGATACTTCGGGGGACGGCCGGCGGCAAGGTCAGCCTTCCTCTCCTCGTCGAGCCTGGACGGCGAACAGAAACAGTAATACGCGTGATCGCCCGTCAGGAGCTCGTTCGCGTACGACGCGTACAGGTGCAGCCGCTCGGACTGCCGATACGGTCCGTGAAGACCGCCCACATCGGGCCCTTCGTCCCAGTCGAGACCGAGCCATCGAAGATCCTCGAGGATGCCAGCCTCTGACTCGCGGGTTGATCGCTCCGCATCGGTATCCTCGATGCGGAGGATGAACGTTCCGTCCTTGCCGTGGGCAAGCAGCCAGTTGAAGAGCGCGGTGCGCGCGTTCCCGACGTGGAGTTGACCGGTCGGGCTGGGAGCAAAGCGGACGCGCATCAGGTACTCTGTGCCGGGGCGCTGCGCCGAAATAACGCGCAACTCAGGACGGAACTCATAGCGGTGTGATCAACGCGACCGCGTGTGCAGCAATGGCTTCCCCGCGCCCGATCGCATCGACCCCCTCGTTGGTTTTCCCCTTGACGCTGACCGCCGAGTGATCGACGCCGAGCGTATCGGCGAGGCGGCCCTGAATCTGCGCAATGAACGGCGCGATCTTCGGGCGCTCGAGGATGACGGTCACGTCGACATTCTCGACGCCAAAACCGCGCGCGTGCAGGTGGCGCAGCGCGTCACGCAACAGCTCGAGACTGGATGCGCCCTTCCATCTCTGATCCGTGTCCGGATAGTGCTGGCCCACATTGCCGGCGCACGCCGCGCCGAGCACCGCATCGATGACCGCATGGCACACGACATCCGCATCCGAATGACCAAGAGCGCCCTTGTCGCACGGGATGGTCACGCCGCCGAGGATGAGCGGACGCCCCTCGACGAGACGATGGAGATCGTAACCGGTGCCGACGCGCCCGCGTCCTGCGGGCCGCAGGCGCTGCCGCGCGGTCTCGAGATCGTCCGAAGTCGTAATCTTGACGTTCGCCGGATCGCCTTCAACGACGTGGACCCGGTGCCCCGCCTGCTCCGCCAGCATCGCTTCATCCGTGGCGTCGACGCCGGCGCGGCCGAGTGCCACGGCGGCGCCCAATACGTCGCGACGGAACGCCTGCGGGGTCTGCGCGAGATACACGGTGTCGCGCGGAATCGTGCCCGTGATCACGGGATGGCCGCCGGCGGTTTCCACGCGCTTGACCGTGTCGCGCGCGGGCAGCGCGACGATCGCGGCGCCGTGTTCGACAGCGGCGTCAATCGCCCGCGAGATGAGCTCGGTCGACACGAACGGCCGCGCGGCATCGTGGACCAGCACGACGTCCGAATGCGCCGGCACGCGATCGAACGCGTTTGCCACCGAGTCCTGCCGCCGCTCCCCGCCGGCGACAATCCGGAGGGGGGGCGCGGGCCTCGACGCGGTGAGCCATTCGGGCGGCGCAGCCGCAAGCGCGGCGGGCAGCACCACGATCACTTCGTTGACCCGATCATGGTCCGCGAAGGCAGCTACGCTGCGCTCGAGAATGGTTCGTCCGCCGATGTCGAGCAATTGCTTCGGCAGGGCCGCGCCAAGCCGGCGGCCTTCGCCGGCAGCCGCGATGATGGCGGTTACATGCATGGGCAGGAACCGCGGGACTGCGGTCAAACGATGATTATAGCGCACGGCCCCGTTACGTGCGCTGCGGCTCGTCTTTGTTTCCGACGACGTCTTCGTTTCCGACGACGTCCTCGACCAGCCCATGCCGCACGACCTCGCGCACGCGTTCGGCAAGCTCCCGCGCCTGCTCACGCGCAATCCCCGTGGTTGTGATCGGCTCGTGAACCGTCAGCGTGACCTCGGCCGGACAGACCATCAGGCGCCCCTTCATCATCACGAAACGGCTCCGCGCGATGCTGACCGGCAGCACCGGCAGCGCCGAATCGATCGCGAGCAGAAAGATGCCACCTTTGAAGCGCCCGACACGGCCATCCGCGCTCCGCGTGCCTTCGGGGAACACGATGAGCGAACGCGCCCCGTGGACGAGCTGCGCCATCCGCTTCAGGATTCCTGCGCCGGGGTTCGTGCGATCGACGAGCAGGTGCCCCGTCCGCTGCAGGTGCCAGCCGAGAAACGGTATGCGCCCGAGCGAATCCTTGGCCACGATCCGCAGCTGCAGCGGCAGCGACGTGAACACGATCGGGATGTCGTAGATACTTTGATGATTCGCGGCAACGACGTAGCTGCACGACGGATCCACGAGTTCCAGTCCGGAAACGCGCACGCGTACCCCGGTGGTCTTCAGAATCAGCCAGGCCCAGGCCCGCGCGCAACGGTGCCCGAAATTGCCGCCGCGATCGAAAATCGTCGAGAGGAGTGACGCCGTGCCCAGCACGATCGTGTAGAGCGTGACGGCGGGGATCAGGTAGAAGACCGTCCGCCACCAGTGAAAGGGAGTGTGCTTCAAGGGAAGAGGGCGAACGGGAAAAAGAAAAAAGCAAAAGGCGAAAGAGACGTCGGCAAACGCGAGCTCATTTCGAGGCTTGCGCGGGTTGCGCGGCGGCGTGCGGGGCAGCGGCCACATGCGACGCGGTGGTCCCCTCGATGTACCGGCCGAAGATCATTTTCCCCGCCGTCGTCTGCAGCACGCTCGTGACCACGATGTCGATGTTGCGGCTGATCATCCGCCGGGCGTTGTCCACCACGACCATCGTGCCGTCGTCCAGGTACGCGACGCCCTGGTTGTATTCCTTGCCTTCCTTCAGGATGAAGACCTTCATGAACTCGCCCGGAAGGACCACCGGCTTCAACGCGTTGGCGAGCTCGTTGATGTTGAGGACCTCGACCCCGCGCAGCTGCGCGACCTTGTTCAGGTTGAAATCGTTCGTGACGATTTTTCCCTGAAGCGTGCGCCCGAGCTCGATCAGCTTCAAATCGACCTCGCGAACCTCGGGAAAATCGACGTCGGAAATCATGACGTCGACGCCAGACATCTTCTGGATCTTCTGCAGGATGTCGAGGCCGCGGCGCCCGCGGTTGCGCTTCAGCGAGTCGGCGGAGTCCGCGACGAGCTGCAGCTCCTTCAGAACGAACTGAGGAATGACGAGCGTGCCGTCGAGGAAGCCCGTCTCGCACACGTCGGCGATGCGGCCGTCGATGATGACGCTGGTGTCGAGAATCCGGTAGTGCTTCTCCGGTCCCGCATTGCGGAAGAGCGCGGCGAGCCGGGCGGGCTCGAGCCACTCCCCTTTCCGGGCGCCCATCACGATGCCGAGGTAGGGAAAGACGAGCAGGATGAAACTGTGGAGAAAGACGATGCGGGGATCCGTCGCGTCCGCCCAGAAGAGCGCGGCGCCAATCGTCTTCGCCAGGCCGAGGCCAATCGCTCCGCCGATCAACGCGCCCAGCAGGTCCGTGACCTCGGCGGACCGGAGCCGCGTCTCGATCCAGATGATCACGATGCCGAGCCCGGCGCCGATGGCCAGGTTCGACGTCATCCCGGCGCTGAACGGCCGGGTCAGCATTGCCGCGTACGTGACCGCCAGTATGAACAGCGCCCGAACGAGTAGGAACCACAGCATGGACACGCTCCGGGTATGAACCTGAGGTCTATGATACTGCCTGGGTTCGCGATTCGCGATTCGCGCGGGTCGCTATTCGCGGGTCGCGATTCGCGGGTCGTCGCCTGAGCTGGGGATCTTCGTGTAGGGCCGGTGTTATCAGACCCCGCATTCAGGTCGGCGGGCGAGCTACCACTCCATTAACTGGTCGAGCGCTTCGGAGACGTTCTTCACGGCCACGAGCTCGCAGCCGGCCGGCGTGTCTTCCGGCGCGCAGTTCCCGTGCGGCACGATGCACCGCGTGAAACCCATCTGGGCAGCCTCGCGCACGCGCAGCGCCGCCTGGCTGATGCCACGCACCTCGCCGGCAAGGCCGACCTCGCCAAACACGGCGGTCGAGGGTTTGATCGGGCGGTTGCGAACGCTGGATGCGACAGCCGCAACGATGCCAAGGTCGGCCGCAGGCTCATCCACGGCGATGCCGCCGGCGACGTTCACGAACACATCTTCCGCAACCAGATTGACCCCCGCGCGTTTTTCGAGCACCGCAAGCAACAACGACAAGCGGTTCTGATCGAGACCGCTGGTCATCCGCCTCGCGTTGCCGTACGTGCTCGTGCTGACGAGCGCCTGGATCTCGACAAGCATCGGACGCGAGCCCTCGACACAGCACAAGACGGCCGATCCGGGCGCGTTCACGGGACGCTCGGCCAGAAACAGCTTCGACGGGTTCGGCACGGCTCGAAGACCCTTGCCCGTCATCTCGAACACGCCCAACTCGCTCACCGCGCCGAAGCGGTTCTTCACCGCACGCACGACGCGGTGCGAGTGATGCTTCTCCCCTTCGAAGTACAGCACCGTGTCGACGATGTGCTCGAGCGCCTTGGGGCCGGCCAGACTCCCGTCCTTAGTGACGTGGCCGACGAGAAACGTCGGGATGTTCTGCCTCTTGGCCGCAAACAGCAGCTGGGTGGCGGCCTCGCGCACCTGGCCGATGCTACCCGGCGCCGACTGGAACCGGAGCGAAAAGACCGTCTGGATCGAGTCGACGATGATGAAGGCCGGCTTGAGCCTGGCAATCTCCTCGAGGATGCGCTCGAGACACGTCTCGGCGAGGATGTAGAGTGGCGCGCGCTCGTCGCTCGACGATGCTCGGGACGACCCTGAGTGTGTCGAAGGGTCGATGCCCATGCGTTCGCCGCGGGACTTGATCTGGTGCTCCGATTCTTCACCCGAGCTGTACAAGACGGGACCGTACGTCCGGGCGAAGTGCGCGGCTGCCTGCAGAAGCAGTGTCGATTTCCCGATACCAGGTTCCCCGCCAATCAGCACGAGCGATCCCGGCACGACGCCACCGCCAAGCACGCGATCGAATTCATCGATACCCGTCGTCAATCGCTCGGCGACCACGGTATCGATGTCGGCGTACAGCTGTGGCCCCGCGGTAACCGTGAGGCTGTAACGCTTCGCGATATCGGCCGCCGCGGGCGGCTCCGCCGCCCGCTCCTCGACCAGCGAATTCCAGGCGCCGCACTCAGGGCACCGGCCCAGCCACTTCTGCGACTGCGCGCCGCATTCCTGACAGGCGAAGACTGTCTTGGTTTTCATTTGATATCTGTCAGTAGCCAGTTGCCAGTCGCCAGTCGCCAGTTGCCAGTTGCCAGTTGCCAGTTCGCACATGGCAGCGATTTCACTGGCCACGACTCGCGGCCATCGCAGTTTCTTGAAACTGGCAACTGGCAACTGGAAACTGGAAACTGGAAGCTATGAATAAACCCGTTCTATTCTCGATCCCAGCCTGCAGAGCAATTCGTACGGAATGGTCCCAATCGACGCGGCGATTTCACGCACGTCAAGCGACTCGCCACCCTGATCGCCGACGATGACTACTTCGTCGCCCGGTGCAACGTCGGTGCCGGTGACGTCGATCGTGGTCATGTCCATGCAGACGGACCCGACGATCGGCGCGCGGCGGCCGCGGACGATCATGTAGCCGCGTCCCGCGAGCCTGCGGTCGAGGCCATCCGCATATCCTGCGGGCACGACGGCCAGAGTGGATGGTCGATCGACGACGGTCTTGAGCCCGTATCCGGTCCCTTCGCCCGGGCGCAGCCCTTTGACATGCACGATACGGCTATGGAGTGACAGGGCAGGTCGCAGGGACAATTGGGCGGCAAGCGGGGGGGGCACGATACCGTACAGCAACAGCCCTGGACGGACGAAGTCGTACCAGACCCGCTCGTCGCGCAGCAGCGCGGCGCTGTTGGCCGCATGACGCGCACGGGTCGTGATCCCAAGCGACCCAAGGGTCGCGCCCACAGCCTCGAATCGGGCGCGCTGCTCGCCGAACGCGGCACTCTCGGGCTCGTCGGCCGTCGCGAAGTGCGTGTAGACCGCGTCGATCGACAAATTGCGGCTGCCCGCGACCTCCGGTAGCGTGCGCGCAAGGTTATCGTGCCGGAAACCAAGCCGGTTCATGCCGGTGTCGATCTTCAGATGGCACTTCAGGATCGCGCCGTGTCTGGCGGCCGCCGCCTGCAGCGCTCGCGCCGCCGACGGCGTGGAGATGGTGGGCGTCAGATAGTGCTGAAAGACGCCGTCCAGATCGCTGATGCCCAGCGCGCCGAACACCAGGATGGGAATCCGCACGCCTGCCCGGCGCAAGACGATGCCTTCTTCGATCTCCGCGCAGGCCAGGATCGCCGCGCCCGCTTCTTCCAGCGCCGGACCGACCTCGGCAGCCCCGTGACCGTAGGCGTTTGCCTTGACGACGGCAATGACTCGAGGGGCCGCGGCGGGGGCTGCCGACGCGAGAAAGGCGGAGATGGCGCGGAAGTTGGAGCGCACTGCCCCGAGATCGACGCGCGCGACGGTCGGACGAGTCACAAACGTGTGCCTTCTAGCTTTACCCTTTTCCCTTGCCCCTTTTTCCTGGTCTCTTTTGTCACGCCGTCACCGCGCACCGTGCGCGAGGTTTTCAAACCGCGTGTGTTCCTTGATGAACGCCAGCTTCGCGGTACCAACCGGACCGTTGCGCTGCTTGCCGATGATGATCTCGGCCGTTCCCTCGGCTTCCTGGTTCGGGTTACCGTCGGAGTCGCGGTACTGCTCCTCGCGGAAGATGAACATCACGACGTCGGCATCCTGTTCGAGGGCGCCGGACTCCCGGAGGTCGGACAGCTGCGGGCGGTGATCGGATCGGGTTTCGGGTGCCCGCGACAGCTGCGACAGCGCCACGATCGGCACACCGAGCTCCTTGGCCAGGCCCTTGAGCGATCGCGAAATCGAGGCGATCTCGGTCTGGCGGCTCTCAAAGCGTCCGCGCCCCTGCATCAACTGGATGTAATCGATGATGAGCAGGTGCAGGCCGTGCTCCGCCTTCAGCCGGCGCGCTTTCGCGCGCATTTCGAGGATGCCGATCGACGCCGAGTCGTCGATGAACACGCGCGCTTCCGCGAGCGTCCCGAGGGCGTGCGACAGGCGGCCGTAATCCTTCTCGCTCAGGTGGCCGGTGCGGAACCGGTGCGCATCGATGCGCGCCTCGGACGTCAGCATGCGCATGAACAGCTGCTCTTTCGACATCTCGAGGCTGAAGAATCCGACCGTCATGTCGGTCGAGGTTCCGACGTGCTGCGCGATGTTGAGCACGAAGCTCGTCTTGCCCATCGATGGGCGCGCGGCGACCAGGATCAGGTCGGACGGCTGCAGGCCGGACGTCATCTCGTCGAGGTCCACAAATCCGGTCGGCACGCCGGTCACCAGACCTTTGTGCTGCTGCAGCTTTTCAATCGCGGTGAAACTGCTCTGCACGAGATCGCGCAGGGGCACGAACCCCGCGCGAATGCGATCTTCGGCGATCGCGAAAATTGCCCGCTCGGCTTCGTCGAGCAGGAGATCCGGCTCCTCTTCGGCGTCGTACGCCTCGGCGAGGATCTTGTTGGCCGAGTGAATGAGGCTGCGGAGGGTCGACTTCTCCTTGACGATCTTCGCGTAGTACTCGACGTTGGCCGACCGGGGGACGCCGTCCGCGAGCGAGGCGATATAGGCCGGTCCCCCTACTTCGTCCAGTTCACCGGCCCGCGACAGCTCTTCCTTCAACGTGACGAAGTCGATCGCGTCGCCGCGTTCGCTGAGCGCAATCATCCGATCAAAAATGCGCCGATGCGCATCGCGGAAGAAATCCCGCGAGTCGATCACTTCCGCGGCCGAGTTGAACGCGTCGTTGTGAATCAGAATTGCGCCCAGCACGGACTTCTCCGCGTCGAGGTTGTGCGGAAGCGTGCGCGCAGGTGCGGCGAGGTCAGCCAAGGGAGATCGCGGAAAAAAAAGGGGCGCCCCTCTCATCATTTGGAGGGGCGCCCGCAGTGTAGCAGAAACCCGTAGCTTCCGCCTTTAGGCGGAAGCACATTATTTCGGAAGCACCTTATTTCTTTTCGGCGACGACGCTCACCTTCAGCTGCGCGATCACATCGCGATGGACTTTCACCGGCACGGTCACGTCGCCGAGCGCCTTGAGCGGCTCCGGGAGCGTAATCTTGCGCTTGTCGATGTCGAAGCCCTTCGCCGCGAGCGCCGACGCGATGTCGGCCGACGTCACCGATCCGTACAGCGCGTCGTGTTCGCCCACGCGCCGTCCGATCGAGATCTCGGCCTCGCTCAGCCGCTTCGCATACGCTTCGGCCTGCGTCGTCTCTTCCAGCTCGCGCGCTTCCGCATTCTTCCGCTCACGCTCGATCTGCCGCTTGTTGCCTTCGTTCACCGCCAGCGCGAGGTTGCGCGGCAGCAGGTAATTCCGGGCGTATCCCGCCGCGACTTTCACGACGTCGCCCCGACGCCCCAGGTTGTCGACGTGTTCTCTGAGTATGACTTCCATGGTAATTCTCCGGGCAAGGTTCAAAACCCTGCGCTACACCTCTATGTTTGTAGCGCAGCCCTTCCGCCTTCGCAAATGCTTCGGCGGACCGCCGCAGCCTTGGCGGAGGCTGGTCAAGGCTGCCTCAATCTGTCACATACGGAATCAACGCCAGCTGGCGGGCGCGCTTGATCGCCACCTGCAGCTTGCGCTGGTGCAGCGCGCAGGTGCCGGAAATCCGACGCGGCTGAATCTTGCCGCGCTCCGGCAGGAACGGCGCGAGCAGACGCACGTCCTTGTAGTTGATGTAATCGATCTTCTCCGCGCAGAATTTGCAGACGCGGCGCCGGCGGAAGAACCCACGACGCGGCGCCTCGCCGCCCTTGCCGTCCTTCTTGTCCTTGTCGCGCCCGCGGCCGCCGCCGCCTCGTTCTTCCCTCATCGCTGGACCTCCAACCCTTCCATATCGTCCTGGGAGTCGCCGTCGCCGCGTCCTTCACCGGGCTGCCGCTCGGGTGGCAGCCCGCGCGCCACGCGGCGCCGCGCGACGAATTTCTTCCGCGCGTCGGTCGTCCGCTGCGCGACACGCAGCTCCTCGTCCACGCGGACGACCAGATGCCGGATGACCTGGTCGATCACGCGCAGCCGCCGGTCGATCTCCTTCATCAGCTCACCCGAGCCGGTGATGGTTTCGACGACGTAATTGCCTTCGCGGTGATGACCGATGTCGTAGGCGAGACGCTTCCGTCCCCAGTTCTCGGTCTTGTCGAACGTGCCGCCGAAGCGCTCGACGATCT
The DNA here is from genome assembly GCA_038320555.1 of Vicinamibacterales bacterium. Taxonomy (GTDB): domain Bacteria; phylum Acidobacteriota; class Vicinamibacteria; order Vicinamibacterales; family 2-12-FULL-66-21; genus JALZOC01. Next base: position 10,584 of record JBBQEJ010000010.1, read on the forward strand.
GCCCAATCTGGGTGTGCAGATCGGCAATCTCCTGATCGGTGGCTTCGGGCGTGACGATGTAGACGAGCTCGTACTGTCGTGAGGTGCTCATGTGTCTCCTTATGGACTAATCGGCTACTTGTCAGTTCCCAGTAACCAGTTTCCAGTTCCCAGAAGTTTCTGGAAACTGGTAACTGGCAACTGTCAACTTCCGTAGCAAGGAGAAGATCGGTTGTCTAATCCCCGTCTTCTTTCCTGTTGAACCTGTTCATCACAGCGACGATCCCCTCCGTGACGAACAGTTCGGCGGCGTCCGCGGCACGGCCCACCGCGTCGGCGACCTCGATCCGCTCATCCGGATCGAACTTCGCCAGCACGTGATCCGCGAGATCCCGCCGGGCGTCTCCGCGACCGACGCCGACCCGCAGCCGTGCAAATTCTTCGGTCCCGAGCGCCTCGATGATCGACTTCAGGCCGTTGTGCCCGCCTGCCGATCCCGAGGGCCGCGCCCGCAACCGCCCCAGCTCCAGGTTCGCATCGTCGACCACGACGAAGAGATCCGGCAGGTCGATCTTGTAGAACCGGAGCAGGTCCCCGAGCGCGTAGCCGCTCAGGTTCATGAACGTGAGCGGCTTGGCCAGCAGCACCGATGCGGACCGCCATTTCGCGATGAGCGCGTCGGCCGGCGCCGATTCCCATTCCAGCCGATGACGTCCGGCCAGAAGGTCGAGCACATCGAAGCCGACGTTGTGCCGGGTCCCCTCGTACTTCCGGCCGGGATTGCCTAACCCAACGACGAGCTTCATCAGAATTGGTGAATTCGTGAATTGGTGAATTGGTGAATTGTCATTCTCAGCACCAATCCATCACCCACTCACCAATTCGCCAATTATTTCTTCTCCGGCTTCTCAGCTTCTTCCGGCTTCTCGAGCTTGCCCTTCTTGATGACTTCCGGCTCGGCCGGGGCGACCGCGCCAACGGCGGCCACATCCGGCGCCGCGACGACTTCCTCAGCGCGCGGAGTCACGACGTGGACAATCATCATGTCCGGGTCGCTCGTGGCCTTCCACTTGCTGCCTTCCGTCTGCACCTCGCGGACACGCACGCCCTCGTGCAGCATCAGCTCACTGATGTCCACAGTGATGCTCTCGGGGATGTCGCCGGGCAGCACTTCGATCTCGATCTCGCGGTGCACGAAGTCGACGATGCCTCCCTGCTGTTTGACGCCCTTGGCCTCGCCCTTCAGCACGACGGGAACGGTGACGGTGATCGTCTTGTCCATCGCGACCTGATAGAAGTCCGCGTGGAGCAGCTTGTGATCGATCGGATCGAGCTGGTATTCCTTGACGAGCACGCGCGTGTCGCCGCCGGCCAGCTGGAGGCCGATGAGCGTGTTCACGCCCGATTCCGAGTGGAGAATCCGCAGGAGCATCTTCGGGTCCACGGCGATCTCGACCGCCTTGCCCTTCTCGGCGCCGTAGACCACGGCGGGAATCCGGCCCCGCGCGCGCAACCGCCGAGCCTCGTTCTTGCCCCGTCCCTCACGCTTTTCTGCTTGTAATGTTGCGGCCATAAATCAGTTTCCAGTAACCAGTTTCCAGTCTCCAGTAACCAGTTTCCAGTAACCAGAACTGGGAACTGGGAACTGGCAACTTCTTTTACACAAACAGCGAAGAAACCGACGTCTCTTCGTGGATGCTGCGAATCGCCTGTCCCAGCAGCCGGGCGACCGAGAGCACCTTGATCTTGCCGCACCGCGCACGATCGCCGTTCAAGGGGATCGTGTTGGTGATAATCACCTGATCGATCGGCGCGGCCTCGAGCCGGTCGATCGCCGGGCCCGACAGCACCCCGTGCACGGCGCACGCGAGCACGCGCTCGGCGCCGTTCTCCTTCAACGCATGGGCCGCCTTCACGATCGTTCCCGCGGTGTCGATGATGTCGTCCTGGATGATGCACGTCTGGCCGCTGACGTCGCCGACGACGTTCATCACTTCCGCCGTGCCATCGTCGGTGCGGCGCTTGTCGATGATCGCCAGGTCCGCGTCGAGTCGTTTCGCATAGGCGCGGGCGCGCTCGGCGCCTCCCGCATCCGGCGACACGATCGTCAGGTTCGGATGCGCCAGCCGCGAACAGTAGTCGATGATCACCGGCGCGGCGAACAGGTGATCGACCGGAATGTCAAAGAACCCCTGGATTTGCGCCTTGTGCAGATCCATCGTCAACACACGATTCGTACCGGCCGCGCTCAGCAGGTTGGCCACGAGCTTGGCCGAAATCGGCACGCGCGGCTTGTCCTTGCGATCCTGGCGGGCATAGCCGTAGTACGGAATGACCGCCGTGATCCGCGACGCCGACGATCGACGGAACGCGTCGATCATCACGCAGAGTTCCATGATGCTGCGATCGACGTCCGCGCATGTGGGCTGCACGACGAAGACGTCCGTGCCTCGGATGTTCTCGTCTATCTGAAACGAACACTCCGTATCCGGAAACCGCTGCAGCCGCGCGTGCCCCATTGTCACGCCCAGGAAGTCTGCGATCTCCTGCGCCAGCGCCGGGTGGGCGCTGCCGGAAAACAGTTTCAGCTGGCCTCCATTCATCGTCCCAGGTCCGGCTAAAGGTCCGCCAACCGTCCGGCTCGAGCCGGACGCCACTGAAGTCGCACGCGCCGGCCCCCTTGCGAGGTCCGGAGAAAGCCGAACGTTACGATCCACGATGTTGGTTGGGGCGGGAGGATTCGAACCTCCGAATACGGGAGCCAAAGTCCCGCGCCTTACCGCTTGGCCACGCCCCATCGCGGCTGGCCACGCGCCTCGCATCTGCGCCTGGAATCCCGATGCCGTCGCGCCGGATTCCGCCGCCGAACTCGAAGCACAGCCCCAAGGCGCGGTCCGCCACGCGTGTCCGCAAAAGGTTAAGTCTAGCCCGTTTTACGGCCGCTTGGCAACGGGACGCGCGCGCCGCTCGTATGCGGCGCGGCTCAGCGTGCGGGTCAGAAGCGCCTTGTTGCCTCCCTTCGACAGCGGTCTGACGCAACGCTCGGCGGCAGCTCGACTGCGAAACAGCCCGAAAACCGCCGATCCGCTACCAGACATCGCCGACGCGACCGCGCCGGCCTCGCGCAGCGATGCCTTCAGCGTCGTAATTTCCGGATGGCGGCGAACGACGGGAGGCTCGAGATCGTTGATCATCTGGGCGGCGCGGGTCGGCCACGGCACAGGCAAAATCTGCAGCTCGCGCGTCTCTTTGAGCCCTGCTGTTCGATCGTCGTCGTACCAGGCGTACGCCTCGGCGGTCGAGACTCCAAACGGGGGGCGGACGATGACGATCCAATGCGGTGGAAGATCGACGAGGGGATAGATTTCCTCGCCGAGACCCAGGCCGAGCGCCGTGCCCCCCGAAAGGAAGAAGGCCACGTCCGCGCCTATGCCCGACCCAACCTCGCGGAGGAGCGTCACCGGGGCGCCGCCCCACAGCCGTGCAAGCGCGACGAGAGCTGCAGCTGCGTCGGCGCTGCCGCCGCCGAGACCAGCCTGCATGGGAATGGTCTTGTCGATCGTGACCACCGCGTCGCGTGGCTCGCCGGCACGGCCCAACGCCTTCCACAATCCGGCTGCCGCGCGCCACACGAGATTACTGTCATCGAGCGGCACGCCCGGCATGCGGCACTTCACTGCGAAGGCGCCCGGCCGTGCCACCGACGTGAGGGTGTCGTGCAGCTCAATGGCCTGAAAGACCGTGCGCAGCTCATGAAATCCGTCGGGACGCGTGCCGAGGACGCGCAGATCGAGGTTGACCTTGCCATGCGCGCGCGTGGTGAGTCTGACTGGCCGCTTCATCGCGCGATCCCCTCCGGCCACAGATGAACGCCGACTAACACAGACCGATCACGTACGATCTCACGCAGAGGGGCACAGAGATCGCGGAGAAGACAATTGAGAAAGCGGCTGCCTGGGCGCTGCGCCGACCCGCGCGTTCGCGCAGCAGGAGGTAGCCGGCCGAAGACCGGCGTCGGCGCAACGCCACTTCGCAGCCTTTCTCGGCGTTCTGTGCTGTCTCTGCTTCCTCCGCGAGATCGTCTTCTCCGCGTCATTCGCCACCCAACGGTCCTGCGCGCCGCAGTTCTTCGAGGGTCAGCGGCACGGCGTCGCGGGGAACGTCCACGTTGAACACGCCATCGTCGAGCGGCGTATTGATTTCCACCTGTGAGATCCGAAGCGTGAGATCGGCCGCCGCAACCCCGGGCGCAGGCGTTGTCTGCAGATGCACGGTGGACGGACGGGCACGGGCAAAATTCGAGTACTCGATCGTCAACGATCCGCGCCGGGCGGCGACGAGGCGCCATTGGCCCTCCAGCTGCCGGAGAAACGCCGTCGAATCGCCAGCGTCGACGGCTACCCAGCCCTGCGCGAGCGATCGGCCGGCCGACGGCTGACCGGCACCGAGCGCGCATCCGGCGACCAGAGCGCGGAGCTCGTCGGGCTCGAGCGCGACGCCGGCGAGTGCTTCGATGATCGCGGACGGGGCGGCGCCGCGAAGGACCCGACCGTCGCGAGTCAGCAACAGTGTCGCCGCTGGTCCGCTCGCGACGAGCACGAAAAATGGCTTGCCGCCAAAGTTGACGCGCGGATATCCCTCGAGCCGAAGGCGCGCAGGCTCGGCGAAGCCCGCGTCGATGCGAGCAGCCAGCTTCGTGGAGCCGGCGCGTCCCGACAATGACAGCGACGCACTTATCGTCGTGACGCCACGGCAGTCGGCAGTGGCTTGTGTGAATGCGGAGAGGAAATCCGGGAAGGGAGTACCGGCGCCCGTAGGAAGCGTGACGCGGGGCGGCGCGCACGACGCAGCGGCAATGAGCAGCCACAGCGTGCCGCGGCGCGCCGTATTACGTCCTGACGCGTTCATGCGTGTCATTTCCTGACGGGCGCTCACGCGCATCATCAGTTCCTGACGGGCGCTCGCGCGCATCATCAATTCTTGACGCGCTGACGCGCGTCACGCACTTTCCTCTCGATCTTCACGCGGTCGATCGAGTCGCCGTCTCCGGCCAGCGAGCGCTCGAACGCCGCCAGCGCATCGGCATAGCGCTCCTGCTTGAAGCGCAGGTCCCCGAGATGCTCGTTGACCGTGGAGCTTGCCGGCAGTTGATCGGCGGCGCGCGTCAACGGCGGATCCGCCAGATCGAGTTTTCCCTGCCGAAAGTATGCCCACCCGAGGCTATCGAGGAAGGACGGATTCGCGGGCTCGATTTTCAGCGCCCGCTGCAGCAGGTCGACAGCTTCGTCGAGCCGCTGGCCGTGATCCGCGAGCAGATACCCGAGCGAGTTCAGCGCGTTGGCATCCAGCGGATCCTTCGCGAGCAGATCGCGCATCACGCGTTCGGCGTCGGGAACGCGCCCCGCTTTGTCGAGAAGGCTGGCGTATTCGTACACCAGCGACGCATCCTCCGGCGTGCGTTTCATCAAATCCTGGAACGCGGTGATGGCTTCCGGGATGCGTCCCTTGTCGCGAAGCAGCTGGGCATCGAGATAGAGTCCGCGCGCGTCCTCGGGAAAGGCGGCCTTCAGCTTTTGCGACGTGGCCGCAGCCGCATCCCCGTCTTTCAGCAGCCGCTGCGCCTGACCGAGCATGTAGAGCTGGCCCGCATCGGGCGAGCTCTTCTTCTGCATCGCGGCCTGCAGGACGTCGCGCGCTTCGGCGGCCTTCCCTGCGTTCAGAAGCGAGGCGGCTTGCCGCGACGAGACATCGACCCGCGGATTGGCGGCCGCCGCATGCGCGTATGCCCCCGCCGCGTCGGCAAAACGCCGCTGCTGCTCGTACAACTCCGCCACGCGAAGATGGCCGCGGTAGAACGCCGGGCTGTACTCCAGCGCTGTTTCCAGCGTCAGGATTTCGTCGTCTTTCAGACCGGCGCCATCCTGCGCGGCCGCGAGCAGCATGGCGCCATCAGGATAGCCAGGCTGATCGTCGACAACCTTGCGCAGACTGGCGATAGCCTGGTCGTAATCGCGCGCGCCCAGATAAAGCCGTCCGAGCAGCAACTCGAGGTTGATATCGAAGCCAGCCTCGCGCCGGCTTTTCTCGAGCGCGGCGATAGCCTTGGCGCCGTACTGTGTAGGATCGTCGCCAGGTCGAAACGGTTGCCGTTGCTCGTTCAAGGCGGCATACACGGTGCCGATAATCCGATTGGCTTCGCGGTTGGCGGGATCGCGCTGAAGCGCGGCTTCCGCGGTCTCGAGCGCCTCGCGCACGCGATCCTGCCGCGCGTACAAAGCCGCCAGCTCCGCGCGTAACTCGGCCGACTCGGGCGCCAGCGTAATCGCCTTCTTGTGGGCCGCGATGGCTTCCTCGACCTTCCGATCGTCTTCGATGTGACGGCCCAGCATGAAGTAGTACGCGTCCGGAGCTTCCGGCGGCGAGGCCGCGTCGGGCGCCTGCGGCATCGCTGCGCCGGCCACGCCGGCGCCGATGCCACTAAGGACTACACCCGCAATCATGGAGAGAAAAGCCCGCATCTGACTGACTATAATGACCTCAGGCGCCCCGACGACGCAAACGGAGGTGATATAGTCCGAGACGCTCACAGCGAATTTGGAGGCGCCCCATGCCCGTCGATCAGGAACTGCTCGAGATACTTGCCTGCCCGAACTGCAAGACCAAGGTTGAGCTCGTCAAGAACGGCACGGCGCTCAAGTGCGGACAGTGCAAACGTGTATACCCGATCAAAGACGACATCCCGGTCATGTTGATCGATGAGGCGACGATAGAGCCGTAGGGCTCGCGGTTCGCGGCTCGCGGCTCGCGGCTCGCGGCTCGCGGCTCGCGGCTCGCAAAACCGTGAAGATCTTATTGATTCGATTACGGCTCATCGGCGACGTTGTTTTCACGACGCCGATCCCGCGGGCGCTGAAGCGGGCTTTTCCGGACGCGCGGGTAACGTACCTGGTCGAGCCGCAGGCGGCGGCCGTCGTCGTGAGTAATCCGCACCTGGACGAGGTGATCGTGGCGCCACGGCCGCGAGGCCTCGCGCGAATCGCGGCGGATCTCAGGCTCGCACGGCGGTTGCGGCGCGCGGAGTACGACCTCGTGGTCGATTTGCACGGCGGACCTCGAAGCGCGTGGCTTGCGTTTCTGTCCGGGGCGCCGCGGCGGATCGGGTACGAAATGGCGGGACGAACCTGGATGTACACGCGGGCCGTCGCACGGCCGCGCGCACTGCGCGCGCGTCACTCCGTCGTGAATCAGTGGGACCTGCTCGAGGCCATTGAGGGATGGCCCGGGGGAGGGCCGGACCGGACCCGCGACGCGGTCGAAATGGCGGGGGACGCCGGCGCAGAGGCGCGCATCGCGCAGCGGTTGCAGGCTTCGGGCGTCACGCCGCAGCACGAACTCGTCGTCGTGCATGTGAGCGCGGGGAATCCTTTTCGGCGATGGCCGGAGCCGGCCTTCACCGCGCTCGTGGCGGGGCTCGGCGCGGCTTCGACGGCGCGGCGCATTGTGCTGAGCTCGGGGCCGTCCGATCGCGACGCGGCCGCGCGGATCGCGGCGGCCGCCCGCCAGGTGCTTGGCCCGGCGGCAGACCGCATCGTGGATTTCGGGGAATTCGATCTGGCGCAACTCCGCGCCCTCGTGGCGCGCAGCCGCCTGTTCGTCGGCGGTGATACGGGTCCGCTGCACATCGCGGCCACCACGGCGACCCCGATAGTGGGAATATATGGACCGACGGAATCCGCGCGGTCCGCGCCCTGGCGCGACCCGCGGGTGGCGACCGAATCAGTCGAGGTGGCGGGGCTGCCGTGCCGACCGTGCGATCAGCGAGTCTGTGAACCTGGCGATTTTCGATGTCTAACTACGTTGAGGCCGGAAGACGTCCTTTCGGCAGCGGAGCGGGCGATGAGCGCGCGGGGGTGACCGTCGCCGGAAACCCCGCCGCGGGACTCGAACGCGCCGCGTACTACGCGTTCCTGGCGTTTGTCGCCTTCCTCCCGTTCTCAATCGCCGCCTCTCAGGTGGTCCTGACGATTGCCGGCGTGCTCTGGCTTGCGGTGATCATCCGAGGACACGAGCGCTTCGAGGCGCCGCGCATGTTCTGGCCGCTCGCGGCGTACGCGGCCGCCACGCTCGTCGCCGCCGTCTTCTCAGTCGATCCACGAACCAGCTTCATCGATTGCAAGCAGCTGCTGCTGTTCTCCATCGTGCCGATTGCCTACCGGCTCCTGCCGGGACGACGCGCACTGACGGTGGTGGACATCATCATCACGGCCGGCGCCATCAGCGCCGTGATCGGGATCGTGGAGTTCGGAATCCTCAAGTTCGATTCGCTCGGGCAGCGGCCGCGGGGTCTCCTCGGGATGTACATGACCTACTCGGGTCAGCTGATGCTCGTGGCATGCATCGCAGCGGCGCGCGTGCTCTTCCGGAAAGATGATCGCATGTGGGCCACGCTGGTCATGCCCGCGCTCATCGCGGCGCTTGCCGCCACGCTGAGCCGCAACGCCTGGGTCGGCGCGTGCGCCGGCATTGGCCTGCTGTTGCTGATCAGGGACTTCCGTCTGGTCGCGCTCCTGCCCGTCGTCGCCGCGGTGTTCATCGCCGCGGCGCCGGCGCAGTTGACCGAGCGCTTCTATTCGTCCTTCCGGATCAACCCGCTCCGCCACGACAGTGCAGCTACCGAAGCGAGCGTCCTGTCGAACCGGGACCGGCTCGCGATGCTCCGCTCGGGGCTCCGCATCGTCAAGGACAACCCGTTGACGGGTGTCGGACCCGACACGGTGAGAATGGTGTATCCGCAGTATCGCGATCCCGGAGCGGTCCAGCAGCTGAATTCCCACCTCCACAACGTGCCGCTCCAGATCGCCGCAGAGCGCGGCATCCCGGCGCTCCTCTTGTGGCTGTGGTTCATGTTCACGCTGCTGCGAGACTTCGTTGGGCGCCGGCGCACGACGACGGTCCCATCCGTCGCGATGGGTGCGCTGGCCTCGACGGTCGCGCTCCTTGCCGCGGGGCTGTTCGAGTACAACTTCGGCGATTCCGAGTTCCTGATGCTGTTCCTGGTGGTGGCGACGCTGCCCTACGCTGCGGATCGCGGGCCCGCAGGGGAACGGAGTTCACAACGAAGGAACGAAGACGAACGAAGAAGATAAAATCGTTGTCTTTTTCGTTCGGCTTCGTGGACTCCGTTTCCACAATGAATTTTTCTTCTTCGTTCGGCCGTTACCTCCGTTTCTTCGTTGTGAACTCCGGTCCCTCCGTAACCTCCGTTATCTGCACCGATTTGTAATCAACAGGACCTCGGGCAACGGATCCCTCGCCAGCACTGCTTTCAACTTGATGTTGACCGTCGGCCGGCGATCGAGCACACAGGTCTCGACGCCGTACGTCCGAATCGTGGGTTGAAGCTGCGCGTAATCGGACGCGGAGAGCACGGCAAACACTCTACGATCGCCGCGGAGCATCCGCAGGAACGAATCCTGATCAAAGAGAATCTCGATTTGGCGTCTGAGGTAATACACCATGCTCGGCAGCGCGACGTTGTAGTGCGCGACGACGTCCCCATCGGCCAGTCGCTCGCGGATCGCGGCACTGAGCGGAGGGACTGGCTTATAGCGCTCGAAGCTAGGCAGCACGCGAATCACGAATGCCCAGTTGAGCGTGATGAGCGAGAGCAGGACGACGGCCAGCGCGGCGCGTGCGCGATTTGCGAGCGCGAATACAAGGGCCGCCGCGCCGCCGATGGCCGCGGCGGCGCCCACGAACGCCGCGCCGTCGAGCGCATAGACCTTGCCGGCGGCCTGGAAGATGTAGAGCGTCCCCACACCCGCGACCGCAAGGAGCAGCCCGATGACAGCGGCCGTGATGCGAAGCGACAGCGGACGCGCGGGCGTGCCGTCCGCCATATCGCGCGCGATGAAGAGGCCCGCAAGCGCCGCAACCGCCGGCACGATCGGGAAGATGTAGAGATCCTGCTTCGCAGCGGAAAACGTGAAAAACGCGACAATACCGACCACCCACAGCCAGAGGAGCGTCCGGATGCGAAATGCGAGCCGCGCCGCATCCTGATGGGTGTGCCCGTCGGGCACGGTCTTGAGACCGAGCGATAGTTGACCTCGCGCCGCGCGCCACTCGGTCAGCCACAAGCCTGCGGCGCCGAACAGGCACAGCGACCAGGGGAACGAATCGCTGAAAACGACCGGGATGTAGAACAGGGGTCCGCGACGCGTTTCGACACCGACCCCCTCTGTGTAGCGGGCGATGTTCTCGCCGACGAAGAACGACGTGATGTACGTCCAGCCGTACCGGTGATAGAGCGCGGCATACCACGGCACGACAATCGCGAGCACGACGACGATGCCGGCTGGAATCATCATCTCGCGCACCCGTCCCAGCTCCCGGTGCACGACGAGATAGATCGCAAAGACCAGCGCCGGCAGCGCAGCCGCCACGGGTCCCTTTGTCAGCATCCCCAGGCCGACGGATCCGTACATCAATAGAAGAAAGAGCCGGCGCCGTTCGGGATAGCGCTCCGCCAACGCAAAAAACAAGAGCGTGAGCGCCATGAACATCGAGATGTAAATGTCGATGAAGATGCGCCGCCCGAACATCATGAGCCGCGGCGCGACGGCCAGTCCCGCGGCCGCCCAGAAGGCGGATTCCGTCGCGGTGCCCCGCCCGCTCGATCCCGCCGCCGGATCGGCCCCCGCGTTCGCCAGCAGGAACGCCGTGAGGATCATCGTGAGCGCGCCAAGCGCGATAGGCAGCCGCTGCACGCCGACCGAGACGCCGAATACTTTGTAGAACGCCGCAACGATCCAGTAGCTCAGGACCGGCTTGTTCAAGCGGGGCAGGTAGTTGAATGTCGGACTGACGAAATCGCCGCGCTGAATCATCTCGCGCGGCGTCTCGACGTAGAACGCCTCGTTCGCGTCCCAAATCGCAGACCCGTTGAGGTCTATGAAGTACGGCAGAATCGACGCCGCAAGGAGCACGAAGAGCGCCAGTCTTCTCGAATCACTAATCACTAATCACTAATCCTGGATCCTTGAATCACAGATCACTAATCACCTAATCCCTGAATCATCGAATCCGCATCGCGCATCCCGAATCGCTACCCGCCAACCGCTGACCGCTAATCGCGAGCCGCGAGCCGCTATCGCGAGTCGCCAGTCGCGAACCGCGTCAGTGCCTGAAATGCCGCCGACCCGTGAACACCATCGCCAGGCCGTGCTCGTCGGCGGCGGCGATGACCTCGGCGTCGCGCACCGATCCCCCGGGTTGAACGACCGCGGTCGCGCCTGCGGCGGCCAGCGCATCAAGGCCGTCCCGGAAGGGGAAGAACGCGTCCGAGGCGGCGACGCTGCCGGTGAGCGGGCCGGCGGCTTTCATCACGGCCACTTTCACCGCATCCACGCGGCTCATTTGTCCCGCGCCCACGGCAAGCGTCCGATCCGCACCGGTGAAGATCACCGCGTTCGACTTCACATGCGCGCACACCCGCCACGCAAAGCGCAGCGCGGTCCACTCTTCCGGAGTGGGCTGGCGCTTCGTGACCACTCTGATCTGGGGGCCGTGTCCCGCCGCGAGTGGCGAAGGCAGGCCCTGTCCCGCCGAGGCCGCCGCAGGCGGCGAAGGAAGGCCCTGGGCCGCCGAAGTCCCGTGAGGCGAAGGCGGCCAAGGTTCACGGGCTTCGACGACACGGTCGGGTTCCTGCACCAGGGTGCCACCGAGAAACGATCGGATCTCGCGCGGGTCGCGCCCCATGAAGGGCTCGGACGCCTTGGCGAAGTTGGTCGTCACGACGCGCAGGTTCTGTTTCGCGGCCAGGACTACCCCGGCGTCGTCGTCGATCGACGGCGCGATCACAGCTTCGATGAACGTCGAAGTCAGCGCCCGCGCCGCCGCGACGTCGATCGGACGATTCAGGCCGACGATGCCGCCGAAGGCCGACACCGGGTCCGCTTCGCGCGCATGGATATAGGCCGCATCTATCGTCGCGCCCGTCGCCACGCCGCACGGGTTGGTGTGCTTGATCACGGCCGCGGCGGGCTCGGAAAACTCCAGCGCGATCCGCAGCGCGGCATCGAGGTCGAGCAGGTTCGTGTAGGACAGCTCCTTGCCCTGGTGCACCTGCCAGCCGTGACCGGAGTCTTTCGGAATCTCGAGCCACGAGGCCTTCTGGTGCGGGTTCTCGCCGTAGCGCAGGTCGCGCGGCTTCACTGTCTCGGTCGCCGGACCCTTCTTCAGAGGCTCGCGCGTCATCCCGCCGCCGGCGACATTCACGTGCGCCATCGTCATCGCGATCATGCCGTCGTACTGCCCCGTGTGCATGAACGCCCGCTTCATCAGCTCGAACCGGAACTCGAGCGACGGGCCGCCTTCGCGCGATAACTCTTCGAGCACCGTGCGGTAATCCTCCGGCTGCACGACCACGAGCACGTCGCGGAAATTCTTCGCGGCAGCGCGCAGCAGGCTGGGGCCGCCGATGTCGATTTCCTCGACCAGGGCGTCAAACGGCGTATCAGGATTCTCCGCCGCCTTCCCGAATGGATAGAGGTTGACGACAACGAGATCGACCGGCTGGATGCCGTGCGCACGGATCGCGTCGAGATCCTCCGGCCGGCCGCGCTGAGCAAGGATCCCCGCGAATATAGCCGGGTGCAGCGTTTTGACGCGACCGTCCATCATCTCGGGAAACCCGGTGACATCTGAAACATTCACGACCGGCAGTCCGTCTGTCGCCAGGGCCTTCGCGGTGCCCCCGGTCGAGATGAGTTCGACACCCCGCTCCACCAATCCGCGAGCAAGCTCAACCAAACCGGTTTTATCAGAAACACTCAGAATTGCACGCATATCTCTCGATTTCTTGACACGCTCGAGCCGGGCCCGCTACTATTCACCGACGCTGGGTTGGCCAGCGTCGTAAGCCGAGGCCGCGGACTCGCGGTCTTTTTTTATGTCCGCGCCGCTCCGTCCTCTCCGCGGTTGCTCGTGTCGCGAGCGATGGCGGGGCGAGCCGGAAACAGCGCCGGGCAGGTGTCACGTCGGCGCTTCAGCGCCGCGCCATTGCAAGGCAGGAAAAGTACGATGCGTATCACAGGCAAGGTCAAGTGGTTCAACAACGCCAAGGGTTACGGATTTATCGAACGCGAAGGTGGCAGCGACGTATTCGTCCACTTCTCAGCGGTCCAGGGCAACGGATTCCGGACGCTTGAGGAAGGCCAGGCGGTCGAATTCGAGATCGTTGATGGCCCCAAGGGCCCGCAGGCCGGCAACGTTACCAAACCAAGCTAAATCCCGAACGGGGCCGGGGGCGCTTTGGCGCTCCCGGTCTCCGGTCGTTAGGGATCTCCCGTCCCCTTCACGCCCCGCACCGTCAAGTTTACTTTTCCATCCTTCATCGCCACGCGAAACGCTACTTCCGGACTCCCCGTCTCGCGGAGCTTCGTGACCTGATCCTTCACGAGCGCCGCGAACCGGTGGAACGGCACGACGTCGTCGCCAATCTGACGCCGTGCGTCCATCAACGTGTCATACAGAGAATGAAGCTTGTCCATTTCCTGGATCGGGTCGCTGAACGCCGTGACACAGAGCACCTTGGCTTCGGGCGGCTCCGGTTTTTTCGACGGCGACTTGGGCGGCGGCTGCGCGAAGGGTCCGGGCCGTCCCTCTTCCCGCGCGCGCAACCCGCGATCCCAGAGATCCACGAACTTCTGAAAGCGTGATTGGAGCGTTTCAAAACGGAAACGGTCGGCCGCCGTATCGATGTGCCCGCGGTCCCACCGCTTCACCATGGCCTCGACACGGCCGCGGGTTTCGATGGGTGGCCGCCTCGCCCGGCCGGAGAAGAACATGTTGTACTCGGCTTCCAGCCGCTTGAGCTCCGCTTCGAGCGTGAGCAGGTCGCGCTGGACTTCGGTCGGCTCGGGCATGTAAAAGTCGCCAGTTACCAGTTACCAGTTACCAGTCTGGAAACTGGAAACTGCGAACTGGAAACTACCTGATCAGAAACCACACCAACGGGAGCCACAACTCGCGCGCGTACGGCACCGGCCGATCGTCGATCAGCACTTCGCTGGCGTCGAATCGGCCGACGAGATCGAAGAGGTCGCGCAGCTTCAGTGCGTCCTGGGGATAGAACCGTGCGCGATGCCTGAGCGTCGCGCCGGAGCCGATTTCCGTGTATTCCGATGCGGCGCGGGCCATCTCCACCGCTCGCGGGTAGTCAGAGCCATCGAACCGTGGGAAGTCGATTGAGATGGAGAAGGGCAGCGGCGGCGTGCCGAACAGCGCTTCAGACAGTTCCGGGTTCAGGGCCGCGAGCTCCTCCTCGGTCGGCTGTTCCGGGAGATCGACGTACGGCCAGAAACGTTCGACGGGCCGGTAGTCAGGCACCGGAACATCCGGCGGCGTGTTGTCGATGGGCCGCTCCGCGACAGGTTCTGTTGGCTTCATGCTGGCCGGAAACGGAATGATATCCTGAAACGAAGCACGGGCTGAAACGACGCGCGGGCTGGAACCCGCGCGCCACACTTTGGACGTAGCGCGGGCCTTTGCCACGCGTAAGAAAATGCGATCAATCCCCTCCATCGAACAACTGCGTCAGCGGCCGGCGATCCTGGCGCTCGAGGCGCGGTACGGACGGGCCGCCGTCGTGGACGCGATTCGGGCAGAGGCGGCGGCGGCCCGCGACCGGGGTGCGTCGTCGCCCGATGCGAGTGGCGTCGCGGACGCGATCGAGCGCGGCGCCATCGAGCGGCTCGCGGCCGAAGGCCCGTCGTTGCGTCGCGTGATTAACGCGACCGGCGTCATCATCCACACGAACCTGGGCCGGGCGCCGCTTGCCCGGGCTGCAGCGGAGCGTGTGGCGCGGCTGTCGGTCGGGTACACAAATCTCGAATACGATCTCGAACGCGGAGAGCGTGGACGCCGCGACGTCCACGCCGAGCGGCTGCTCTGCCAGATGACGAAGGCTGAGGCCGCGGTCGTCGTCAACAACAACGCCGCCGCCACCCTGCTCGTGCTCGCCGCGATTGCGAACGGGCGCGAGGTGATCATCTCGCGTGGAGAGCTGCTGGAAATAGGCGGCGGCTTTCGCGTGCCGGACGTGCTGGCCCAATCGGGGGCCGTGCTGCGCGAAGTCGGCACGACCAATCGCACGCGCGCTGCGGATTATGCGGCGGCAATCGGCGATCGCACGGCGCTCATCCTACGCGTGCACCCCTCGAACTTTCGTATCGAGGGATTCACCGAGCGGCCGCTCATCTCGGAGCTGGTCGACCTAGGCCGCCGTTTCAACGTCCTCGTCGCCGAAGATCTCGGCAGCGGTTACCTCGGCAGCAAAGCCGCGACGCCTCCATCGCTCCGGGATGAGCCGATCGTCTCAGACAGCCTGGCGGCCGGCGTTGACGTCGTCATGTTCAGCGGCGACAAGCTGCTCGGCGGACCTCAGGCCGGCATCATTGCGGGTCGCGAAGCGGTAATCGCCGGCATCCGCACGCACCCGCTCATGCGGGCCTTGCGCGTGGACAAGCTCACGTACGCGGCGCTCGAAGCCACGCTCGAAGAATTCGCCGCCGGACGCGCAGACACGACGGTGCCGGTCGCGGCCATGCTCGCGATGCCGATCGAGGAGATCGCACGCCGCGCGCAAGCGCTGGCGGACACCCTGTCAGCACGCGGGATTCAGGCGACAGTCGTCGACGGCGAATCCACGATCGGCGGCGGCAGTGCACCGGGAGCCATGATCCCCACCAAACTCGTCGCGGTCGAGCACGCCACCCAAACGGCCAACGATCTCGAGCGCCTCCTCCGTCGTCAGCCGGTTCCCCTCATCGCCCGCATCGAACGCGATCGAATCGTCCTCGATCTGCGCACGGTCGATCCTCAGGACGACCTGTTCATTCTCCGCGCGTTCGACGGCCTGCCGGCTTAGCTCGCGCAGGGGGTTTCGCGCAGAGAGCACAAGAAGATCTCGCGCAGAGATCGCAGAGCACGCGGAGAAGATCAAACGAGAGGAGCTCCCGACGCATTCCGCCGACCGCGCTTTGCGCGGTCGAGCGGATGCTGAGATCGGAAACACAAACGCCTCAAAGTTCGTGGTGTTGAACATCGGGTCGGCCGGGTCGCCTGTCGCGATTCCAAACCCGATCTGGGGAACCACGGTCTGGTTGTAGGCCCACAAGCCGACGTGCGTGAACGAGGCCCCGAGGCTGAAGCGGTGCGACCCCTTCAACCAGGTCAACGTGTCGCTTACGTCGATCGTCAACGATGACGGCGTGATCTCGGTAAAGAAATACACGTGCGATGCCGTGTATCCCGTCACAAACTGATTGACGAGATTCTGCCCGAGCGTGGAGCGCGCCTGGATATTCCAGTTCCAGCGCTATCTCTCGTTCAACCAGATATCCTGCAGCACGCTGACTGGCTTGGTCATCGTCTTGCCATTTACCGACAGCGCGACGATGTAGGTGCCGGCATCGACCGCCGTGAGGCCGCCACGCCCTCCGCCAAAGCCGCCGCCCTGGCCGCGTCCGGCGGGAGGCTGAGGGGTAAGGTTCCAGTTCACGCGGTTGATCCCCTGTTCTTTCGGACCGTCAATCGTACGAATCGTACGGCCGGTGGCATCGGCAATCGTGATCTTGACGTCGCCCGAGGCAGCCGACTTCAAGTAGTAGCTGATCATGACGCCGCGTGGCGCGTTCTCGCCAACGAACGCTTTCTGTCCGCCGGTTTGCTGTCCGCGCTGACGATCCGGCAGGTAGGCGATTGCCGGACGGATATCGAAGAGCACCACGTCCTGTGTCGCAGTCGTGGCCATCTGCTGAAGCGGGGTCATGTCGTCGGCAATCCAGATGCTGCGCGCGTGTGTCGCGATGATGAGATCGTTGTCGCGCGGGTGCACGAGGATGTCGTCGACGCGCGCGGTCGGCAGGTTGTTCATAAACCGCTGCCACTGCTTCCCGCCGTCGAGCGAGATGTACAGACCGAACTCGGTACCGACGTAGAGCAGCTCCTTGGATTTGGGATCCTCGCGGACCACCTGGATGTTGCCCCACGCGGGCAGGTTGTTGACGATGCTCTGCCAGGTCTTGCCGTAATCGCGCGTGATGAAAAGATACGGCTTGACGTCGTCGCTGCGATGGCCGTCGACCGATACATACGCGGTACCGGCATCGAAATGCGACGCGTCGATGCGCGAGATCCAGTACTGGTGGTTCGACGGAAGACCGGGCATGGCCTTCCCGACTTCAGTGAATGTCGCACCGGAATCGCGGCTCACCTGCACATTCCCGTCGTCGGTCCCCGCCCACACGACGCCGGGCATGACGGGAGATTCCGAGATCGAGATGATCGTGCTGTAGGAGACGACGCCGTCGTTCTTCGAGAGCTGCGTTTGGTCACCCGGTGCGCCCATGAGCGGAACGCTGTTGCGGTCCATGTTCTTCGTGAGGTCGGCGCTCGCGATCCACGTGTCGCCTCGGTTATACGATTTGAAGAGCCGGTTGCCGCCGAGCCACACGATGCTCGGATTGTGCGGCGAGAGCATGAACGGGGTGTTCCAGTTGAAGCGGTACACGTCGGCGGGGCCGGCGTTCAGCACATTCGGCGGTCCTCCGCGCCCCCCAAACGCGCCGGCGGCCTGCTGCTGCGGCGTGACGGCCTGTTCTGCGCCAGGCGCATTCGCAGCACCCCTGGCACCCGTGGCACCCGTGGCACTCGCAGCACCCCCGGCACCCGCGGCCCCCCCAAATCCCCCCCGTCCCCGTACACCCGGACCCCGCGGACGAATGCTGCCGACCCGGCCCGAGCGCAAATCGTATCGGTTTGTGTTCCCGTCCTGAGACTCGGTGTACACGATAGCGTAGTCGGACGGATCGACCGCCGTCTGGAAACCGTCGCCACCGCCAATGCCGAACCAGTCGGAGTTGAGAATGCCGATGCCGCTGCGCGTCGCACTGGGGCCGCCCCAGCTTCCGTTGTCCTGCAGACCCGTGTAGACGAAGTACGGATGCCGCATGTCGGCCGACACCCAGTACGCGAGGGCGGTCGCCATCGTGTTGACGTAGTCCCAGGTCTTGCCCTGATCCCAGCTGATGTCGAGGCCGCCGTCGTTCCCGATCATGATGTGCTTCGGGTTCCTGGGATCGATCCAGATGGCGTGCTGATCAACGTGGCCGGCTTCGCCGTAGCCACCGGTCTCGTCGAGCGTCGCGAACATCTTGCCGCCGTCGAGTGATTTCGCAACCGGCAGGCCGGCGACGTAGATCGTCGCATCGTTCGATGGATCGACGCGCAGTTGACTGAAATACATCGGCCTCGCGTTGCAGTTGCTGACGAGCGTCCACGACGCGCCCTTGTTGTCCGAGCGGAACAGGCCGCCGCGCCCCGGATCCAGCACCGGCGGTACCCCGCCCGCTTGATCGCCACCCCGGCCGAACCCCCGGCCCGGACCGGCGTTGTTGCACCAGTTGTATCCGCCTCGACCGCCGCCGCCCGCAGGGGTCTGCTGCTGTTGCTGATCCGCGCCGCGCGCGCCCGGAGCCGCAGCCGGGGCGCCGGGGGCCGTGACCGCTGCCGCGCCCGGAGGCGTCGCTTCGGTGCTCGCCGCCGGATCGGCTCCGCGTGCCGGAGCCGACGTCCCGGTGGGACCGGCTTCAATCTGCGCGTAGACGACCTTCGGATCCGATCGCGAGACGTCAAGCGCGATGCGGCCATACGTTCCCGGCGGCAGACCCGCGCCGCTGATCTTCGTCCAGGTCTTCCCACCGTCCGCGGTCTTCCAGAGGGCGCTGCCCGGGCCGCCGCCGTTGAAGCAGCAGCCGCTGCGTCGGCGCTGGTAGCTCGCCGCATAGAGAATCCTGCTGTTCGATGGATCGATCGCAATATCGGTAAATCCCGTGTCATCGTCGATGAACTTGATCTTCGTCCACGTTTTCCCGCCATCGGTCGTCTTGAAGACTCCGCGCTCGGGGTTTGGTCCGAACAGATGTCCGGGGGACGCGACGTACACCGTCTCCGGGCTTTTGGGGTCGATGACGATTCGCGCGATCGTCTGCGTGTCTTTCAGCCCCATGTTCGTAAAGGTCTTGCCCCCGTCGGTCGTCTTGTAGATCCCGTCTCCGAATGTCGAGGTCTGGCGGTTGTTCGCCTCGCCCGTGCCGACATAGACGATGTCGGGGTTTGTCGGGTGGATGGCGATGTCGCCAATCGACGCGCTGCCATAGGTCTCGAATACCGGTGTGAAGGTCGTGCCGTTGTTGTCGGACTTGAAGACGCCGCCGACCGCGTACCCGATGTAGATCGTGCTCGGATCGCTTTCCGACACCGCGATGTCGTCGATGCGGCCGCCCATGCTGGCCGGGCCGATCGAGCGGAACCTGAACGGCTTGAGCAACGCATCGGTCGACTGGTTGACCATCCGCTGCGGCTCTTGTGCGCCGCCTTGCGGGAACACCGTAGTTACGAGCATCGGAATGGCAACAACGATGAGGGCGACGCGAACGAGTCTTCGCACTGTCTGCATGGGCAGCAACCTCTGACTACGGAAGCGCGATCGTGGCAGGACCTGGGGGGCCTAATGTCGCGTCGCTGGGACTGGACTGTCAACGGCATTTGCTGCCGCGCTGCGGCCTGCTTACCAAAATCTCAACAGGAGGAACAGGAGGAACGAGAGGCACGGGCAGCACAGAGAGAGAGAACGGCGGAGGATCGAATGGACACCTGGTGTGTGCGTCCACCCACCCGATGTGATCTCCCGTTCCTCCAGTTCCTCTTCAAAACGCTGCAGTCTTTCTACTGCGGTATCTGCACCACCGTGAACGACTGCGAAGGACCGAGCGGCGTCACGGTATCAGCGACCTCCTTGCCGAGTGTCGCGCGATAGCGCCCGGGCGCCACGAGGGGCCCCTGTGGCGGACCGGCACGACCGCCGCCGCCACCAAATCCGCCGCCGCCCCGGCCACCCTGCGGGGCGGTCGCGGACGGCGCCTGGGGAGCGGCGCGCAGGTTCCAGGCGACCCGTCGCAGGCCGGGCGCCTTGTCCACGACCAGGCGTCGAACCTGCCGGCCGTTGTCGTCCGCAATCGTGACGACGAGTCTCGCATCAGCCGGCAGCGCCTGCTTGATGTAATAGGTCAAGACGGCGCCAAACGGCGGATTCGGGGTTGTCCAGTTACCCGCCATCGGACCGAGACCCGCAGTCCCGGCGGGCGCGAGACCCACGGGGTTGAAGAGATACGCGTCCCGCAAAGGAAATAGCCGCGCCTCTTCGGCAAGCGTCTGCGCTGAAATCTCACGCAGCGGGCTGTAGTCGTCGAGCACATAGAACCCGCGCCCGAACGTGCCCAGGACGAGATCGGTCTCGCGCTTCTGGACCGCCATGTCCCGCACCTGAATCGTCGGCATGCCGCCTTTCAGCTGCACCCAGCTCGCGCCGCCATCGACGCTCGTGAAAAGACCGAACTCCGTGCCGGCAAACAGCAGATCGCCGTTCACGTGATCCTGGATGACCGACCAGACGTCGTGGCGATCCGGCAGATTGCCGGCGATGCTCGACCACGTGCGTCCTTTGTCCGCGCTCTTCACCAGGTACGGCTTGTAGTCGCCGCGTTGCCAGTTATTGAGCGCGACGAAAACCGTGTTCACATCGCGGGGGGACGCGAAGACATCGGACACATAGGTCCACTTCGGCACGCCCGGAAAGTCCTCGATCTTCCGCCAGTTCCTGCCGCCATCCTCGGTCACCTGCAGCAACCCGTCATCCGTGCCTGCATAGATCAGGCCTTCCATGAGTGGAGATTCGTCGAGCGAGACGACATTGCTCAATGCGGTCGTCGAGTCGTGATACGCGACCGAATCAGCCGGCCAGACTTTCCCCATGATGGGCAGCTCGTCCCATTTGAGCTGACGGGTGAGATCCGGACTGATACGAGCCCAGCTGTCGCCGCGATCGTCGGACCGATACACGTAGTTGCTCGCCCAGTACAGGCGCCGGGACGCGTGCGGACTGATGATGTACGGCGCGTCCCAGTTTGCGCGATCCGCGATTGCGCTTCCGCGCCCGCCGCGGCCGCCGGCCTGTGCCTCCGGTAGACCCTGGACACCCTGCGGAGCCTGTGCTGCGGGCGTGCCCTGCTGGGCCTGTGGCGCTTGCGCACCTGGCGCTCCAAGGCCACCCGGGGGGCCTCCTCCTTCATCAGAGCTCACCTGCGCGCCGGCGACGCGCGGCCGGATGCTTTTTGACTCTCCCGTGCGGAGATCCAGGCGTCTGACGTTGCCATCCTGCGAGGTCGCATACACGATGTTCGGATCCTCGGGATCGCTCCGCGTCTGGAATCCGTCACCCCCTCCCACCACGTACCAGTCGCTCGTGCGGATTCCCCAGCTGCTGAGAGTGCGTTCCGGGCCGCAGTGCGACCAGTTGTCCTGCGCGCCGCCGCAGATGTGGTAGAACGGCTTCGCGTTGTCCACCGACACACGGTAGTACTGGGTGACCGGAATGCTCGCGAAGAATCGGAACGACGCGCCCTCGTCGTACGTTTCATAGAGCCCGCCATCGTTGCCGACGAGAATGTGATTCTTGTCCGACGGATCGAATGCGACGACGTGGTGATCGACGTGCATACCGGTCTCTTCCCAATTCGTCTGGCGCCACGTCTTGCCACCGTCGGTGCTGCGATCGAGATTCGTGTTCGCCGAGTAAATCGTGTCGGGACGAGCGGGATCGACGAAAATTTCCTGGTAGTACGCCGCGCCGCCGCCGCGGTACCAGTCACCCTGCGGCTCGGCCGCCGCCTGGACCTGCGCACCCATGGCACCCGTGGCACCCCCTCTTCCCCTTCCCGCATTTGGAATGGCCCGCCCGATTCGCGCCCACGTCTCGCCCGCATCGTCGGAGCGATAGAAACCGGCTTCGTCAACGAGGGGTCCTGACGGCGAATCCGTGACGATCCCCCGGCCGCGGGGACCCTTCGCGCTGATCAGGGCATACACGCGCTTCGGATTGCGCAGATCCACACCCAACGCGACCCGGCCCACGTCGTCTTTCGGCAGCCCTTTCGACAGCTTCGTCCAGGTCTTCCCGGCGTTGGTCGATTTGAAGATGCCTCCCTCGGGGCCGCCGCCGATCATCTGTCCGACCGCGCGACGCCGCTGATACGCCGACGCGTAAATGATGTCAGGATTCTTCGGGTTGAAGACGGCATCGCTGATCCCGGTGTCGGGGCTGATCGTGAGGACAGCGTTCCAGATCGCTCCGCCGTCGGTCGTCTTGTACAGCCCGCGCTCACCGCCGGCCGACCAGAGCGGACCCTGCGACGCGACATAGACGGTGTTCGAGTTGCGCGGATCGACGAGGATCCTGCCGATGTGCTCCGACGACTTGAGTCCGACGTTGTTCCACGTCTTGCCTGCGTCCGTGGATTTGTAGACGCCGTCGCCGAAGTGCGCACTGCGCTGACTGGCGTTCTCGCCCGACCCGACCCAGACAATGTTGGAGTCTTTCGGGTCGACGACGACGCAGCAGAGCGTGAAAGAGCCCTGGTCGTCGAAGATCGGCGCGAAAGTAATGCCGCGATTGGTGGTTTTCCACAGACCTCCGAACGCCGTGGCGACGTACCACACACTCGGATTCCTGGGATCGATCTCGACGTCCTGCACACGCCCCGTCGCGAGCGCAGGACCGACGCTTCTGAGCTCGACGCCCTTCAAGGTCTGCGCGTCGAGGGCGCCTTCAGTCTGTCCCGACACCGCGGCCGTTACGGCAACAGTTGCCGCGGCTGCGATCACCAGCAGTCGTTTCATGGAAGCACTCGAGGAAATTGGTGAACCCGTGAATGGGTGAATCTGTGAATTCGTGGCTCACGACTTCAATTCGCCAATTCACCAACGCCGCCCAATCACCAATTCATTGCCGGCCATTATATCCGCGAGCGCAGCAGAACCTCGTAGTGTCCCGGACCATCCGATGCGGCCGCGGCGTCGAAGGCCTTTCGTCCGAGAACGCGCAGCTGATGCGTCGCCGGATCGTGATCGACTTCTACACACTCACCGGCATCAAACAGCCCGGTTGCCGCCACGTCGGCGAAGACATTTGTGCCGAAGTCGCTGTCGACCCGGCTCAGGAGATAAACCGCCGGCGCCATCCGCGCGAAGTCTTCGAGATAGGCGCGGCACGCGGCCGGCTCGATGTGCTGAAGGACGAGGACGGAGACGATTAAATCGAAGGTCTGCCGGCGTGCCGCGTCCCAGTCGTGGAACAGGGCGTCGGCAGGTTCGGTCGCCAGCGCGCGGCACCGTTCGATCATCGGCGGCAAGTCGAACCCGGTTACGTGACGCGCGATGGTGTTGAGAAATGGAAACGTCCGGCCCACGCCGCAGCCGAAGTCGAGCACGCGTTCCACCGGCGAGGGCAACGCGATCGTCGGCACATAGGGCGTGAAAGGCTTTCCGCTTCTGAAGCCGGTGAGAATGTGCTCGCGCAGGTCGTCCGAATCGGGCGACTGCGCAATGGAGAGCCAGTAGTCGCGTCCAGCCATTCCAACGAGTGTATTACGATGCGCACGGCCGAGCTGTGGAGCCGCACGCACCCACGGTTCCGTCAGAGAATCGTCGAAATCGACTCGAGGGCCAGGTCGAGGACTCGGGTTGGCAGGATGCCGAGATAGAACACGGCAATCACCGCCAGTGCCAGGCCTGCCAGCGCCGCGGCGGCAACCCGCGGGCGCTCGGTCTCCGACCCTTCGGTCATGTACATCATGACCACGATCCGAAGATAGAAGAACACCGACACCACGCTCGTCAGCACGCCGATGATCGCGAGCCAGTAGTGTCCTCTCTGGATCGCGGCGCTGAAGATGTACCACTTGCCGATGAACCCCGCTGTCGGCGGAATACCGCCAAGCGAGAGCAGGAACACGGTCATGAGCCCTGTCAGGCCCGGACGCGACCGCCACAGCCCGCTGAAATCGCGGAGCTCGTCGTGCTGGTGCCGGCCGGTGCCGAGCAGGGCGACGATCCCCAGCGCTCCAATGTTCGTTACGGCATACGCGAGCAGGTAGAAGAGGATGGCCGCCTTGCCATCCCTGTTCGCGGACACAATCCCCAACAGGATGTAGCCGGCGTGCGCGATGCTCGAGTAGGCCAGCATGCGCTTCACGTTCGTCTGCACCACGCCGACGACCGTACCGAAGATCATCGTGATGCCCGCGATCGCGGACAGCACGGGGATCCAATGCGCCTGGAGCGGCTCGAGCGGAGACAGGAACACGCGCGCGAACGCCGCGAACGCGGCGGCCTTCACCCCCGTCGACATGAACGCGGTCACGATCGTGGGCGCCCCCTCGTATGCATCGGGCGTCCACATGTGAAATGGGACCGCCGACACCTTGAACGCGAACCCGACGGCCAGCAGGCCGACAGCCAGCAGCGCGACCGTGCTCGGCGATCCGGAGGCCTGCGCCGAGAGCGCCATCCCGATGTCCTCGATGCGCGTCGAGCCCGACAGGGCGAACGTGAACGCCACGCCGTAGAGAAACAACGCGCTCGAGAACGCGCCGAGCAGGAAGTACTTGAACGCCGCCTCGGCGCCGGCCGCGCTGCTGCGGCGGATGCCCGTCAGCACGTACACCGCAAGCGAGAGGATTTCGAGCGCCAGGAAGATGACGAGGAGGTCGGTGGCCGCGGCCATCATCATCATGCCGCAGATGGCAAAGAGCGTCAGCGCGTAATACTCGCCGGCCGGGATGTGCTCGCGCTCGATCACCTCATTGGAAAACACCATCGTCAGTATCCCGATGAGACAGAGGACGATGTTGATGAACAGCGCGAAGTTGTCCGACCGGATGACGCCCATACTGTGGGCATCGCTGTTCCACAGCGATCCGGACGCGATCGCGGCGCCGAACAGTCCGATGAGACCGAGGCCGGCTATCCACATGCGCTCGCCAGGCTGACGGAAGGCTTCGGCCAGCATGGCCGCCGCGGCCGAGAGCGCCACGATCGAGAGCGGAATGAGGCCGAGGTATTCAGTCATGATTTTTCGCTCCCGCGGATCGCGGTTCGCGGGTCGCGGTTCGCGGCTCGACGCCCGCAGGCGGCTTGAAGCCAGGAGACTCGCGACGCGGTGGCTGGCGATCGACGCCGCCGCCGTTCCAAATCGCCAGCCGCCAGCCGCCAGCCGCCGGCGTTTGGGCAAAACTCCGGCCGGTGACACGCTCGATCGTGCGTTTCACCGCGGGCTCCATCGGACGGAGGAAGGCCACCGGGAAGATCCCCATCGCGATCGCCACCGCGATGGTCGGCACCACGAGCGCCCATTCGCGCGGCGTCAAGTCAGGGAGCGCGCGGTTCTTGGGGTTGGTGAGCTCGCCGTAGTTCACGCGCTGGAACATCCAGAGCATGTAGACCGCCGAGAGGATCACGCCCGAGGCGGCAAATGCGGCGAACTTCGAGTTCCACAGGTACCCGCCGAGCAGGATCAGGAATTCGCCGATGAACCCGTTCATGCCTGGAAGCGCGATCGACGACAGCGTGATGAGCAGGAACGCCGCGACAAAGCGGGGCATGACGGCCTTCAGCCCGCCGTACTCGGAGATGAGACGGGTGTGGCGCCGATCCGACAGCATCCCCACGATCATGAAGAGCCCTCCCGTGCTCACCCCGTGGTTCAGCATCTGATAGATCGAGCCCTCGAGTCCCTGCACGTTCATCGCGCAGAGCCCGAGCACCACGAAACCCAGGTGGCTGACGCTCGAATACGCGACGAGCTTCTTCATGTCGGGCTGCACCATCGCAACCAGCGCGCCGTAGATGATGCCGATCACCGCAAACACCGCAATCCACGGCGCGAAATGCATGGCGGCCGACGGAAAGAGCGGAAACGCGAAGCGCACGAGCCCGTAGGTGCCCATCTTCAGCATCACGCCCGCCAGGATCACTGACCCGGCGGTCGGCGCTTCGACGTGGGCGTCGGGAAGCC
Organism: Vicinamibacterales bacterium; assembly: GCA_038320555.1. Classification (GTDB taxonomy): domain Bacteria; phylum Acidobacteriota; class Vicinamibacteria; order Vicinamibacterales; family 2-12-FULL-66-21; genus JALZOC01. Next base: position 36,538 of record JBBQEJ010000010.1, read on the forward strand.
ACGTGTGGAAGGGAAACAGCGGGACCTTGATCAGGAACGCGATTGCGAATGCGAGGAAGAACCACTTCTCCAGCGGCCACGAGAGCGTCAGGCTCTGGAGGTCCAGCAGGTTGAAGCTCGGGGTCCCGGTCGGCGAGGCCTGCGCCCACGCCATCGCCAGGCCGATGATGGCGACGAGCATCAGGACGCTGCCCGCCATGGTGTACAGGATGAATTTGACGGCCGCGTAGACGCGCCGCTCGTATCCCCAGATACCAATCAGGAAATACATCGGGATCAGTACGAAGTCCCAGAACATGTAAAACAGGAACAGATCGATCGAGACGAAGACGCCGAGCATCGAACTCTCGAGTGCGAGCAGGAAGAACGAGAACATCTTCACGTTCTTGTGCACCGAGTCCCACGAGGACAGGAGCGCCAGCGGCGTCAGGAAGCCGGTCAGCACGATCAGGAACAGGCTGATGCCATCGACGCCGACAAGATATTGAATGCCGAACGCGGGTATCCAGGCGTGGCGCTCGACGAACTGATAGTCGGCGCTCGACGAATCGAAGCGCCACCACAACAGCAGCGTGGCCACGAACGTCACCAGCGAGACCGCGAGCGCCAGCGTACGTACCACGCGCTCGCGATCGGGCCGATCCCCGCTCCCTCCTGCAAGGAGGACGAGCAGAGCCCCGGCAAGGGGCAGAAACACGATCAGTGAAAGAATCATCAGGTCTTCAGCAGATACCAGCCGAGAATCAGCACCACGCCGAGGAACAGGGACGCCGCGTAGGTGCGGACCGATCCGGTCTGCAGGCGGCGCAGCCCATCGCTCGCGCCGCGCACCGTCTGGCCCACGCCGTTCACGGCGCCGTCAATCATGCCGGCATCGACCCCTTTCCAGAGACCGCCCGTTGACAGCAGCTTGATCGGCTGGACGATCGCGGCGTCGTAGATCTCGTCCACGTAGTATTTATGACTGAGCAGGTTGTAGAGGCCGGCCATCCGCCGCGACATGGCGTCGGCCGCCGCGCGGTTTCGTCCTTCGACAAGCTCAGGACGCCCCGAGCCTGTCGAGGGGCGCAACCAGAAGTACGCGGCGATCACGATGCCGGCGATCGCGATGCCGCTCGAGAGCGCCATCAGCATCAACTCGGTCGATTCGCTGGCGCCGGCCTGCTCGGCCGGTTGCGACGCCTCGGGTGCCTGAATCGCGACCGGCCGCACACCCTCAGCCGCTCCGGCGGGCTGCCCCCCGTTCGCCGCCGCCTCGACGCGGCGGCCGCCTTCACTGACCTCGAAGCTGGGCTCGAGGAAACGTTCGATGCGATTGCTCCCCCCGAGCGCGTGCGGCACGCCCACGTAACCCGCCAGGATCGAACCGATTGCCAGGACGATCAGAGGAATTGCCATCGAGGGCGGCGCATCATGAATATGAGTGCCATGGGTGCCAGGGGTGCCGTGGGTGCCAGGGGTGGTACCGTGCGCGGGGGCTTCGTGACGCTCGCCATGAAACGCGAGGAATACGAGCCGGAACATATACGTCGCGGTCAAGAGCGACGTCACCAAGCCGATGCCCCACAGCACGAGGCGATTCGGGTTGGTCGACGTGAACGTCCGGTAGAGGATCTCGTCCTTGCTGAAGAACCCTGAGAGGAGCGGCACGCCCGCGATCGCCAGCGCGCCGATCAGAAACGTCCAGTACGTAATCGGCAGGTACTTCTTCAGCCCGCCCATGTTGCGCAGGTCCTGCTCTCCCGCGAGCGCATGGATGACCGCGCCCGATCCCAGAAACAGGAGGGCCTTGAAGAACGCGTGCGTATACAGGTGAAAGATCCCGGCCGCGTAGGCGCCCACACCCATCGCCAGGAACATGTAGCCCAGCTGCGAGACGGTCGAATACGCCAGCACGCGCTTGATGTCGTTCTGCACGAGGCCAATCGTGCCAGCCATCAGGGCCGTCGCGGCGCCGATTCCGGCCACCACCGCCAGCGTCGTCGGGGCATGAGAGAAGATGACGGCGTTGCGGCCGATCATGTAGACGCCGGCGGTGACCATGGTCGCCGCGTGAATGAGCGCGGAGACCGGCGTCGGGCCTTCCATCGCGTCGGGCAGCCAGACGTACAGCGGAATCTGCGCGGACTTGCCGGTCGCGCCGAGAAACAGCAGCAGCGTCGCGATCGTGATCACGCCGACCGTCCCGTGCTCAATCGCGCGCGTATCCGCGGCGGCTGCGACCTGCTGGAAGTCGAGCGTTCCGAAGGTGGCAAAGATCAGCAGCATCCCCAGCACGAAACCGAAGTCGCCGATGCGGTTGACGATGAAGGCTTTCTTGCCCGCGTCTGCGGCGGCCTGCTTGCGGAACCAGAACCCGATCAGCAGGTATGAACAGAGGCCAACCCCTTCCCATCCGACGAACATCACCGGGAAGCTGGCGCCCAGCACGAGCACGAGCATGAAGGACGCAAACAGGTTGAGATACGAGAAGTACCGGGCGTATTCGCCGTCCGATTCGTCGTGCATGTAGCCGGTCGAGTAGATGTGGATGAGCGAGCCGATGCCGGTCACGACCAGAATCATCAGCGCCGAAAGATGATCGAGCCGCAGCGCGAACGGCACGTGCAGGTTCCCCGAGGCGATCCACTCGAACACGGTCGATTCGATCGCGTGAGGCGCGCCGGCTCCGAGCAGGCCCCACACGAGCCACGACGATGCGGCAAACGACGCAATCATCACCGCACACGCGGCGCCACCGGAAAGCGATTTCGACAGACGCCGCCCCAGGAAGGCGTTGACGACGAACCCGGCGAGTGGGAGAAGTGGAATCAGTAACAGCATCAGTCAGCCCGCCCGGCCGGTTCGCGAACGGCCTCTCCTCGTGCCGCCCCTACCATTTCAGTGCCGTGAATGCGTCCGGATTCAACGTTTCGCGGTGGCGGAAGAGCGAAATCACGAGGGCCAGGCCGACCGCCGCTTCGGCGGCGGCGACCGTCATCACGAAGAACGTGATGATCTGGCCGTCCACGGTCCCCCGGTAGCGCCCGACGGCGATAAACGTGAGGTTCACGGCGTTCAGCATGATCTCAACCGACAGAAGCACCGTGATCAGGTTGCGCCGGAGAAACACACCGGCGGTCCCAATCGCAAAGAGGAGACCCGACAGCACGAGGTAGTGATTGAGCGGCACCATCACTGATGCTCCTTCCCGGCCAAAATCACGGCGCCGACCATCGCCACCAGAATCAGGATCGAGGTCGCTTCGAACGCGAACGCGTGACGCGTGAACAGCGCTCTGCCGATGAGGCCCACGTCGCTGACCGACGCCGCCGACGTCCCCTGCGCAAACCACCCGATCCCGACGCGCGCCAGCGCCCAGACGACTTCCGCGCCGAGCAGCACCGAGAGCATGACGCCCATTCGCATGCCGGTGGGGCCGAGCAGCGCCGAAACCCGCGGCGCAGGCTCCTCACGCGGCACGTTCAGGAGCATGACCACGAAGAGAAACAGCACCATGATGGCGCCGGCGTAGACGATGATCTGCGTCACGGCGGTGAAGGGCGCATCCAGGAGCACATACAGGCCCGCGAGCGCGCCAAAGGACACGATGAGCAGCATCACGCTGTGCATCGGGTTTCCCTGCCCGACGACGAGCAGCGAGGCCAGCACGGCGATCGCGGCGAAGGCGTAGAAAGCGATGACGTCCATATTCTCAAGCTCCCAGCTAATCAGCTCCGACCGAGACCTTGTCAGTGGCCAGTGGCCAGTGGCCAGTGGCCAGTGGCCAGTTGCCAGTTGCCAGTTGCCAGTTGCCAGTGAGAACAGAAACTGGGAACCGGAAACTGGAAACTTCCGTCGAAGCTCCTATCCAAACCACAGCACCATCGCGGCCGTGGCGAACAGATTCAGCACCGCCGCCGGCAACAGCCATTTCCAGCCGAACTCCATCAGCTGATCGTACCGGTAGCGCGGCAGCGTCCAGCGCATCCAGACGTAGAAGAACAGGATCAGAAACACCTTGATGAGGAACCAGATCCACGCCAGCCAGTCCGGCAGAATCGGTCCGAGCCACCCACCCAGGTACAGGCTGGTCGCCACCGCGGACACGGTGACCATGTTCACGTACTCCGCGAGGAAGAACATCGCGAAGCTCATGGAGCTGTACTCCGTGTGATACCCCGCGACGAGCTCCTGTTCCGCTTCGGGGAAGTCGAACGGGGCGCGGTTCGTTTCGGCGACACCGGCCGTGAGGTATATGAAGAATCCGAGCGGCTGCAGGAAAATGTACCAGCGCGGGATGACGCCGAACCATGTGCCCGACTGGTTCATCACGATCTCGCGCAGCGACAGCGACCCGGCCATCATGATGACCGCCGCCATCGCGAGACCGTACGACAGCTCGTAGCTGATCATCTGCGCCGAGGATCGGAGTCCTCCGAGCAGCGAGTACTTGCTGTTCGAGCTCCAGCCCGCCAGGACGATTCCGTAGATACCCATCGACGTGATCGCGAAGATCACGAGCACGGCGACGTTGACGTCGGTGATCTCGAGCGGGATCGGCTGATCGAGGAGCCCGAAGAGCGTCGTCTCGGTGCCGAACGGCACGACGGAGAACGCGGCAAACGCGGCCGCCGTCGACACCAGCGGCGCCAGCATGAACAGGATCGTATCGGCTGCCTTCGGTTTCAGCTGTTCCTTGAAGAGGAGCTTGAAAACGTCGGCGAACGGCTGCAGCCAGCCTTCGAAACCGACCCGGTTCGGGCCGCTGCGATCCTGGATGTAGGCGCAGACCTTCCGCTCCATCCACACCATGAAGGCGGCCGACAACACCAGCATGTTGAAGACGACGAAGATCAGGCCGAGCTGCGCGATGACTGTCGGTGGAGGCAGCCAGCTCATCTCAGTGCGCCCCCACGGGCGCGGCGGCCGCGCGCCAGTCGGCGGGCACCGTGCACCGCCCTTCGCGCACGTGCGCCTCGAACTCCGCGCGGAAGTGCTTGACCGTCGTCAGCGCGGGCGTCGCGGCGGCATCGCCGAACGCGCAGAGTGTCTTGCCGACGATGTTGTTTGCGACGCTCACGAGGAGATCGATGTCACGCATCTCTCCTTCGCCGGCGTCGATGCGCGCGAGAATCTTGTGGAGCCAGTCAGCCCCTTCGCGGCACGGCGTGCACTTGCCGCACGACTCGTGCTTGTAGAAGTAGAGGAGGTTCCTGGCGGCCCATACCATGCAGGTCGTCTCGTCCATCACGATGATGCCGGCCGACCCGAGCATCGATCCGGCCTTCACCACGTCATCGAAGCTCGCAGGAATATCGAGCTGATCCGGCAGGAGGATCGGCACCGACGATCCCCCGGGAATGACCGCCTTCAGCTGATGACCGTCGCGGATGCCGCCAGCGTAATCGAAGATCAGCTCCTTCAACGTCGTCTTCATCGACGCTTCGAAAACCCCCGGCTTCCTGACGTGGCCACTGACGCAGAACAGCTTCGGACCGCCGTTTTTTTCCGGACCAATCGAGGTAAACCACTCGGCGCCGTTCGTCAGAATCGAAGGCAGGTTGCAGAGCGTCTCCACGTTGTTGACGGCGGTCGGGGCGTTATAAAGACCCGACGCCGCGGGGAACGGCGGCTTGATCCGCGGCTGCGCGCGCTTCCCCTCGAGCGATTCGATGAGCGCGGTCTCTTCACCCGCTTCGTACGCCCCGGCGCCGCGATGGATGACGATGTCGCAGTCGAAGCCCGTGCCCATGATGTTCTTGCCGGCGTAGCCCTGCGCGTACGCCTTCGCGAGCTCCGCCTCCAGAATCTCCTGGACATGGAAGAACTCACCGCGGATGTAGATGTAGGCGACCTTCGCGCCGATGGCCCAGCAGCCGATCAGGCACCCTTCGAAGAGCAGGTGCGGATTGCGCTCCATCAGCAGATGATCCTTGAAGGTCCCCGGCTCGCTTTCGTCCGCGTTGCAGCAGATGTACTTCGGCTTCGGCGTGTCCTTGAGCACGAACTGCCACTTGAGGCCGGTTGGAAAACCCGCCCCCCCGCGGCCGCGCAGGCCCGATGCCTTCACGAGATCGATGACCTCGTTCGGTTTCATGCCGAGCGCCTTCTTCAGCCCCTCGTAGCCCTGGTGCTTCACAAAGAAGTCGAGCGTGTAGCTGTTCGGCTCGCGGACGTATTTTGTAAGGATGGGATCCATTTACTCGTCCTTCCGCCTAAAGGCGGAAGCCACATACTCAAAATCAACAGCGGAAGCCTTCTTCAAAAGAGATTCCTGTGGCTTCCGCCTTTAGGCGGAAGATCCTTTTTCCACTTTCAAATAACATCCGTTGAAGGCGCCTTCGCCCTTCGCCTTGATCTCATCGATCAGGCGGCCGGCATCTTCGGGGCGCACGCGCTCGTGCCAGTGCTCGTTGTTCACCATCACAATCGGCGCGCGGTCGCACGCGCCGAGGCATTCGAACTCGAGCAGCGTGAACGTGCCGGACGGATCTGTTTCGCCAACCTTGATTCCCAGCTTTGCCGACAGCGCCTCGGTCACGCGCTCCGCGCCGTTCAACGCGCACGAGAGCGTGCGGCACACCTGCAGCACGTACTTGCCGACGGGCTCCCGAAAAAACATCACGTAATACGTCGCGACATCCTCCACTTCGGCCGGGGTCATGTCGAGGATGGAGGCGACGTGCCGCATGCCGCTCGCCGTCAAATAGCCGACCTGCTCCTGCACGAGATAGAGCGCGGCAAGGACGGCCGACCGTTTCTGGTCCGGCGGATACTTCGTCAGGATGTCGTCGAGCTTCGCGCGGCGCTCGGGCGTGAAGGTAAACGGCCCGCCTTCGTCGAGGCGCGCACGCTCCGACTTATGAAAGTGCTGCGAGTCGTACACCATCAACGGGTGGAAGCTCATCGATCCACGTCTCCCATGACGACATCGGTCGAGCCGATGACGGCGATCACGTCGGCAATCATGCCGCCGATGATCGCGTTCGGCAGCGCCTGGCACGCATAGAACGAGGGGGCGCGCAGCTTGATGCGAGCCGGACGGTTCGAGCCGTCCGAGACGATTGAAAACCCGTGCTCCCCGCGCGGGCCTTCAATGGGGACATAGGCTTCGCCCGCCGGCACGTTGAACCCCTGCGAATAGATCAGGAAGTGCTGAATCAACGCTTCCATTTCCGTATAGACCTTGTCCTTCGGCGGGGGCACGATGCGGTAGTCCTGGATGTCGTAGACGCCCCGGGGACTGATGCGCGCGAGCGCCTGCTGCGCAATCCGCGTGCTCTGGCGCATCTCCTCGACGCGCACGAGGTACCGATCGTACACGTCCCCGGCCGTGCCGGTCGGCACGTCGAAGTCGTACGTCTCGTACCCGAGATACGGAAATGTCCTGCGCACGTCGTACGGCACACCGGCGGCGCGCGCCATGGGTCCGACCAGCCCATAGGCGATCGCCAGATCCTTCGGAATGAGGCCGACCGATCGGGTGCGCTTCAACCAGATCTGATTCTGCGTCAGAAGGTCCTCGTACTCCTTCAGCTTGTCGGGGAACGCGTCGAGGAACTTCTTCACGGTTTCGTGGAAACCGGTCGGCAGGTCCTCGCGCAACCCCCCGATGCGCAGATAGCTCGGGAACATCCGGAACCCGGCGAGCATCTCGTTGACGTTGAGCAGTTGCTCCCGTTCGCGGAAGCAGTACATCATCACCGACACCGCGCCGATCTCGAGGCCGTGCGTGCCGAGCCACACGAGGTGGCTCGTGATGCGCTGCAGCTCCGCGATGAGCACGCGAATGTCGCGGACGCGCTGGGGAACCTCCACGCCGAGCAACCGCTCCACGGCCAGGCAGAAGGCCAGGCTGTTCGACTGGGCGCCAAGGTAGTCCATCCGCTCCACAAGCGGGATGACCTGTTGCCACTTCTTCTGTTCCGCGGTCTTCTCGATGCCCGTATGCAGAAAGCCGACAGTCGTGTCGGCGCCGACGACAGTCTCGCCGGAGAGCTCGAGCACGATCCGCAGCACGCCGTGCGTGCTGGGGTGCTGCGGCCCCATGTTGACCGTCATCGTCTCGCTGCGAAGTTCAGGCATCTCTCGAGCTTCCAGTTTCCAGCTGCCAGCTGCCAGCAAAGAGTCCCAGCGTCCGCCAACGCTTCGAGCATGCGCTGGAAGCTGGCGGCTGGATGCTGGGGGCTCTTCCTTTACCGCCGCACGCGACATCGCCCGTGCGGACGCGGCGTTCCATCAGTCCTTCCGCGCGCGGGCTCGCGTCGCCTCGATGCTGGCGACGAACTGCTCCTGCGAGACCTGCAGCGGCTCGTACGTTTTCACGGGCAGCTTGATCTGCACGGGATAGTCCTTGCGGAGCGGGTATCCTTCCCAGTCATCCGGCATCAGGATCCGGCGCAGGTCCGGGTGATCGCTGAAGTGGATGCCGAAGAGGTCGTACGCCTCGCGCTCTGACCAGTTCGCGGCGGGCCAAACGCTCGAAACCGACGGCACCATGGCGTCGTGGCCCGGCACACGCACCTTGACCCGCAGCCGCCTGGGCGTGTCGCCGAAGCCTGACATTCCCAGACTCGCCATCAGGTACACGATTTCGAAGCGCGGTTCGCGAGGCAGGTAGTCCACCGGGAACAGATCGACAAGAAACGCAAACCGCAGCTCGGGCGTGTCGCGGAGCGTGAGGCAGGTGTCCACCAGTTGCCCACGCGCGACCGCGATCGTCGGCATGCCGTCGGCCGACTGCACGGGGTCGAGTCCGGCCGCCGGCACGGTGCGCGACAGCACGTCGATGATCGCCGTGGCGTCCATCAGGCGAACGCCTTTGATCTGTCGATTTTCTTCTGGAGCTGGACGATCCCGTAGATGAGCGACTCTGGCCGCGGCGGGCATCCGGGCACGAACACGTCGACGGGGACGACTTGATCGACACCCTGGACGATCGCGTAGTTGTCGAAGACGCCGCCGACCGACGCGCACGCTCCCATCGAAATCACGTACTTCGGCTCGGGCATTTGGTCGTAGATCCGGCGGAGCACGGGTGCCATCTTCCGCGACAGCCGCCCGGCCACAATCATCAGGTCCGACTGGCGCGGCGACCCACGGAACACTTCCGCCCCGAAGCGCGCGATGTCGTACCGCGATGCGCTCATCGCCATCATCTCGATCGCACAACAGGCGAGACCAAAGGTCACCGGCCAAATCGACGAACGCCGGGCCCAGGCGACCATTTTGTCGACCGTCGTAAGCAGTACGGGAATCTCTTCGTCAGGCATGGTCAATCACTAACCCTAATCACTCAATCGTGAACCGCTAGCCGCCAGCCGGGAGTCGCCAGTCGCTTCTTCACCGTTCATGGCCCCAGTTGAAGACCCCTTTGCGCCACACGTAGATGTAGCCGGCGAGCATAATCAGAAAAAACAGGACCAACTGGATGAAGCCGGCCCATCGCAGTTCCCTGAGCGCCATCGCAAAGGGATAGAGGAACGCAATCTCGATGTCGAACAGCAGGAAAATCATCGCCACCAGGTAGAACTTCACGGGGTGGCGTTCACGGGCGTCGCCGACCGGCGGCATGCCGCACTCGTATGGGGCGAGCTTTTCGGGGGTCGGTTTCTTCGGAGCCAGGAGGTACGCGCCGAGAACATTGACGGCCCCGAATCCGGCGCCGAGTCCGATCATCAGAAGGATAGGCACCCAGCCGTGCATGCGACCTAAGGTCGGCGCCGCGCTTGTGAATTGTTTCTCAAGGCGGGCCGAAAAAAAGTCGGGCCACCAAAAACGCGACGGCAATGAGAACCATGCCTCGCGGAGCCCGAACATCATCTGCGGCTGGTTTTCACCGCCGCCTCAACTACGGAATGCTATCACAAGCCACAGACCCACACGGGTGAACACAGATCAGCGGATGAACACAGATCAACAGAGGCATCAACGAACACGAACCACAAAGAGGCATGGTGGCCGCCCCGCGCTGGAAGCTGAAGGCTGGAAGCGTCACAATACAGGACATGCGCCTCGCTTGGTTCAGTCCGATGGCGCCGGTGCGCTCGGGCATTGCCGCGTGCAGTGCCGAGCTGGTCGGCGAGCTCCGAAGACGGCATCACATAATAGATGTGTACGTGGACGGGACGCCGGGCGCAGCTCCTCCGGGGGCCGAGTCGGCGCACGAGTTCGTCTGGCGGCACCGCATAAACCCGTATGACCTCACGGTTTACCAGGTCGGCAATTCGTCGCACCACGATTATCTCTGGCCGTATCTCTTTCGATTCCCGGGCCTGACAGTGCTGCACGACGCACACCTGCACCACGCGCGTGCGGCGCAGTTACTCCGGACCAAACGCGCCGAGGATTATCGAGCAGAGTTTGCCGCCAACCATCCACGTGTCCACCCGGATCTGGCCGAGCTGGCGGTTGCCGGATTCGACAACCACCTTTATTACTCCTGGCCCATGACCCGGCTGGTGATCGAAGCCTCGAGGCTGACGGCGGTTCATACAGAGACCACAGCGCGCGAATTGAAGGCCGACCTTCCCGACGCCGCGATCACGTCGGTCCGCCTTGCGCACGGCACCCCGCTGCCTGAGGGACAAGCCCGCCGCTCGCGAGAGCGGGTGCGCGAGAGATACGGCCTCAACGACGACCGCCTCGTCTTCGGAGTGTTCGGCGGACTGATACCCGAGAAACGGATACCGCAGATCCTCGAGGCGTTTGCTGCCATTCTTCCCTACGCGCCCGCGGCGCACCTGCTGCTCGCCGGCGCCGCGGCCCGCCACTACGATGTCGCGGCCGATGTGCGCGGCCGTGGCCTCGAGAGCCGAGTGACGATTACCGGCTATGTGGACACAGACGAAGCACTGACATCGTGTATCACGGCGTGCGACGTTTCGCTCAATCTCCGCTGGCCGACCGCCCGCGAGATGTCCGGTCCGTGGCTCCGCGCGCTCGCCGCGGGAAGACCCACCATCACACTCGACCTCGCGCACCTGACGGATGTGCCCTCATTGGATCCGCGCACGTGGCAGGTGAACAGTATCGCGACTCGCGACTCGCGACCCTTCGAGAGCCTCAGGGTCGCCCTGAGCAACGTCGAAGGGCGACTCGCGGCTCGCCCGGATCCCTCGAATCGCGAACCGCGAACCGCGAACCCCTCCGATCTTTCAAACCGCGAACCGCGAACCGCGAACCGCGACACAATGGAACCCGTATGCGTCGCCATCGACATCCTGGACGAGAGTCATTCCTTGCGCCTGGCGATGCGCCGGCTGGCGACGGATGGGGAATTGCGCGCGTCGCTCGGCGCAGCGGGACGTCAGTACTGGGAGCGCGAGCACTCGATGCCGCGAATGCTGGAGGACTACGAACGCATCCTCGCGGACGCAGCCGGAAGGCCGGCTTCGCGCGTCACGCTGCCGGAACATCTGGTCACCAACGGTGATCGTCTGCTGAAACAGGTTCTGGGAAAGTTCTCGGTTGACGCGGTGTGGGAGTAAGGGGAAAAGGGACAAGGGACAAGGGACAAGGGACAAGGGAAAAGGTAGAAGGGAAAGGTTGGAGTAAACTTTGACGATACGACTGAACGGCGAGTCGTTCGAGATCGCCGGCCCTGTCACCATCAGCACGCTGCTTGCCGAGCTCAAGATCGATCCTCGCATCGTCGCGGTCGAACACAACATCGTGGTCGTCAAACGTCAGCAGTACGACTCTACGATGGTGGGCGAGGGCGATGAGATTGAAATCGTAAGGTTCGTTGGCGGCGGATAGAGAGACTGTACCCTGAGCCCTGAGCCCCTTATGACCTCAGATCCTCTTGTCATCGCAGGCCGCACGTTCGGCTCACGCCTGGTGGTCGGCACGGGCAAGTACCCGTCGAACGCCGTCATGGCCGACGCGCATCGCGCCTCGGGCGCCGACATGGTCACCGTGGCGGTGCGCCGCGTGAACCTTACGGACAAGTCGAAGGAGTCGCTGATCGACTACATCGATCGCGAACGCATCTTCATCCTGCCCAACACCGCCGGATGCTACACGGCCGACGACGCCATTCGAACGGCGCGGCTGGGGCGGGAGGTCGGACTCTCGAACTGGGTGAAGCTCGAGGTTATCGGCGACGAGCGCACGCTGTTTCCGGACAATGTCGCATTGCTCGAGGCGACGCACGTCCTGGTGCGGGAAGGGTTCGTGGTTCTGCCGTACACGAACGACGATCCGGTCATCTGCCGGAAACTCGAGGAAGCCGGTGCGGCGGCCGTGATGCCGCTCGGCGCGCCGATCGGCTCCGGCCTCGGCATCCAGAATCCGAACAACATCCGGATCATCAAGGATCAGGCGCACGTGCCGGTTATCGTCGATGCGGGCGTGGGGACGGCGTCCGACGCGGCGATTGCGATGGAGCTTGGCGCGGATGGTGTGCTGATGAACAGCGCCATTGCGCTGGCGACCGATCCGGTGGCGATGGCGAGCGCGATGAAGCTGGCGGTCGAGGCCGGACGGCTCGCGTATCGCGCGGGACGGATTCCCATGCGCGCCTACGCGTCGGCAAGCAGTCCCGCCGACGGACGCATCACTCCGGTCGTGGTGGGCGCGGGCGGGCGTGCCGGCGCCTAATGGCTGATCACTCCGCCGAGCCGCTCGACGCGGTGTTGCGGCGCCTGAAGGACGAACGCGACGAGGCCGACGCGCGCTATAACGATGCGCTCACGGAACTCGATCGAGCGGCCCGGCCTCCTGCGACGCTGGCTCCGGCCGCGCCAGGCTTCGACGATTCTCAGATCGCCGCGCTCAACGACGAGTGGAACATCCTGCCGGCGCCTCCGCGCGCCTCCGGACTTCGCGCGAAACTGACCGGTTACATCTGGGGCGTCATTGGTCCGTACCTGCAGCGTCAGCTGACGTTCAACTCGCACCTCGTCGATCACCTCAATCGCCAGGCAGCCGCCCAACGGAACGCCCATGGCGCGGCGGGAGCCGCCAATGCCGCGCTGAGGGATCAACTGGCCGCGCTCGCTGAATTCCAGAGCCGGCTGTTGCAGTACCTCCAGCAGATCACCGCCTACGTCGACACCAAGGACCGCGACACTGCCGGCGGCGCACTCGTCCTCAACGCGTCGCTGAGTGGCCTTGCGGAGAATGTTGCGAAGCGTGCCGAGGCCATGGCGGCGCGCGATCATCGCTTCGACGCTCGCGCGTCCTCGCTTTCCGCCGCCCAGGAGGAACTGCGTTCGATGATCGGCACCGCGCAACAGGCGCTCGTGTCGCTCAAGCGCGAAGTGGAAAGACTCCAAGGATCATCTCGTGCTGCCATGGGCCCCGGATCGCTGATCCCGGATCCCGGCTCCCGGGTCGCGACATCGTCAGACCCTTTCACGCCTTCGCTCGACGCTTACAAGTACGTCGGCTTCGAGGATCAATTCCGCGGCTCGCGTGAGGTGATCCGGGCGCGACTCGAATCCTATCTCCCGCTTTTCGACCGAACGCAGGATGTGCTCGACGTGGGATGCGGACGAGGAGAATTCCTCGACCTCCTGAACGCGCGGGGTCTGACGGCCCGCGGGATCGATCTCAATCACGAGATGGTCGAGATGTGCAGAGCGCGCGGACTCGACGTCACGGAGGCCGACGCGGTCGGGTATCTCTCGGGACTCGAGGATCGTTCGCTCGGCGGCATCTTCTCGGCGCAGGTCGTCGAGCACCTGCAGCCCGGCTATCTGCTGCGCTTTCTCGAGCTCGCATTCCACAAGCTGCGGCCTGGCGGCCGCATCGTGCTCGAGACGCTCAACCCGGCATGCTGGGTGGCGTTCTTCGAGAGTTACATCCGCGACATCACCCACGTCTGGCCGCTCCATCCCGACACGCTCAAGTACCTCGTGATCGCAAGCGGCTTCACCAGAACCGCGATCGAGTTTCGCTCGCCGGTCCCCGAGCAGGATCGTCTGCAGCCCGTTGCCTTACCCGAGGGGGCCAGCCCGGCCTTCAGCGATCTCGCGGAGGCATTCAACGGCAACGTCGAGAAGCTGAACGCGCGGATCTTCACGTATCTGGATTACGCCGTCATCGGAGACAAGGCGCCTTGATCCATTTCCGCCGGCAGTCCCTCTCGATCGCCGCCCTGATTGCCGCTCTCGCCGTCGTCGTGTCCGCGCAGCGCGAAAAACCTGCGCACTCCGGGCCCGCATCGTCCCGGCCGCCTGCCGCCCCGAGGCGGACAGTACACGCGGTTCCATTCTCCACCGGAGAAACGCTGACGTACGATGTGTCGTGGGCCTCGGCGCTGACCGCGGGAGGCGCGACCCTGTCGGTCAAGGACCAGAAGCCTTCGTACGGATCCGACGCTTACTACATCGTCGCGGAGGGACGGCCTACGCCGCTGCTGTCCAAGCTGTACGACCTCTACTACAAGGCCGATACGCTGCTCGACATCTACTCGCTGCTCCCGCACCGCGCGTCGATTTACAGCGAGGAAGGGAAACGAAGCCGCCTGAAGGTGACGACGTTCGATCAGGCGGCGAGGAAAGCGCAGTACGAAGTGCAGACGAGCACCCTGGTAAGAAAAGAAATTACCATCCCGGCATATTCGCAGGACGGACTCGCCGCGCTGTACGTCCTGCGGGCCGTCGCGTTGAAGCCCGGAGACAGATTCTCGATGCCGATCTGCGACGCCGGCGACACCTACACGGTGCAGATCACGGTCGGCGGCGTCGAAACTGTGAAGACCGGGATCGGCGACGTGCGCGCCTGGAAGATCACGCCGATGGTGCCCGCCGGCAAGGCGGGAGGCGCGACGCGTCTCAGCCTGTGGCTGAGCGACGACCCGCGGCGCCTGCCGGTGCGGATGCAGGCGCAGCTGGCTGTGGGATCGTTCGACCTGACGTTGAGGAGCTCGAATCGCTGAGGCGCGCGGCATGAAGCCGGGCGAGCAGGACCGCCGCCGACATTCGCGGGACGATTGGTGACCGCCAACCATGCCGTTGTTCACGAGAATCGGCCGGGCACTGTCCGCCAAGCTGACCAGAGTCACGCTCGATCGGTTCATTGAAGCGCATGCCAGCGATCGGCGCACGCTGGACATCGGCGCTCAGAACGGCCCCTACGCTGCGCACTTTCCCCGCCGCGTCGCGCTGGACGTCCAGCGGGGAATCGGCGTGCAGGTCATCGGCGACGCACAAGCGCTCGGCATCAGGGACGCCAGCTTCGACGTCGTGCTGTGCACGGAAGTCCTGGAACACCTGCCCGAGCCGCAGCGCGCCATCGACGAAATGTTCCGCGTACTGGTCCCCGGCGGTCACCTGCTGCTCACCACGCGCTTCCTCTTCCCAATCCACGACGCGCCGCACGACTACTTTCGGTTTACGAAGTACGGGCTGCGCCACCTGCTGCGCCGTTTCGAAATCGTTGAGCTGCAGGAGGAGACCGACACCGTCGGTACGATCGCCGTGCTTCTGCAGCGCCTGGGAATGCAGGCGCAGACGCTGCACCGCACACCGCTCCGTGGCATCTGGCTGCTGGCCGCGCAGACCGTGCGCCCCTTTTCATTCCTGATTACGCAGGAGTACGGGGACAGCCGGCGTCTCAAGGGTGAGCACGGGATCATGACAAGCGGATATCACGTCGCGTGCCGGAAGCCGGCCGCATGAACGTCGTGCCGACTCAGGCCGCGGATGCCCCACGGCTTCCGCTGATTGCGTCAGGCCTGATCGTCGCGGTGACGCTCGCCGTCTATTGGCCGGCCCTGAACAGCGGTTTCGTCGGCGACGACTTCATGATCCTGCACCGGCTGCGATCGCTCGCCGGCGCAGCCGACGTGCTGCGGTTTTTCCGGGGAGAGTTCTTCGAATACTACCGTCCGCTGGGCTTCGTCTCGCACGCCGTCGACTGGGCGATTGCGGGACAGAATTCCCGTCAATTCCATCTCACCAACCTGCTGATCCATACGGTCAACGCGGTGCTGGTGTTGCTCATCGGCCGCGCGCTGTCGCCGCGGTCGCTCGTTGGACCTCTCGCGGCTTCCCTGTTCGCTCTGCACGCGTCCAACAGCGAGGCCGTCATCTGGATCTCCGCGCGGTTCGATCTCCTCGCGACCTGCTTCGCGCTCGCGGCGCTGTGCTGGATGATGTCGGAATGGACCGGCCGCGCCTGGATGCCGGCGCTGCTCTTTTTTCCGGCGGTGCTGTCCAAAGAGGCGGCCGTGGCCTTGCCCATTGCGGCAGCCGGCTGGAGCTCGTTCCGGTTACGCGCGTCAACTCTCGCTACGATCGGCCGCGTCGCGCCTTGGCTCGTGGTTCTGATCGCGTACAGTGCGCTTCGTCACCTCGCCGGCGGTGTCTCGGCGGTCGGGGGCGCCTCGCGGATCCCCAAGCTTGCCGCGTTTGGCGTCTGCCTGGCGGTCACCGTGGCGCTATCGGACGGCCGATGGGAGAAGGTGCGCGCGTGGCTGCAGCCGCGCCGCGCGCAGTGCGCCGCAGTCTTCATCGCGCTGCTGGGCATCACGATCATCGTCGCGGCCGTGTCCGCGGGGCGGGCGGGGACCCTGGCACGAGAAAAGCTTTCCGTAGCCGGCTTCGCCATATTTTTTTGGATGTCGCCGCTGCTCGGCCCAGGCGAGGCGGTCTTCGCCGATCCCACGACGAGCCTGTCCTGGATAACCGGCGGGGCAGCGCTTCTCGTCGCGGGCGCCGTGGTGTTCTGCATCTGGCACACGGTCCTCGGCGACGGCCGCCTGTGGTTCCTGGCGGCATTCCTCGCTGCGACGCTCCTCCCGGTCTCGGCGCTCACCGAGGGCAAACGGTATTTGTATCTGCCGTCAGCGGCCATGTCGCTCATCGTGGCGGTCGTGGTTGCCGATCTGCAGGGACGATGGCGACGCGCGGCGTTATTCCTCGTCGCGGTGGTCCTGGTCGCCTCCGTGATTCAGATCACAGTCAAGATTGGCGACTGGAAGTGGGCGGGCCGAATGACGGCCGAGGGAGCGCGACTGGTGGACTCAACGCTCGCGCCGTCGTGTGGAACCGGCCATGTCGTGTTCCTGACGAGCCCGGTCGGCATTCGCAGTGTGTACTCGCACTTCTACTACGAAACGTTCGAGGTGCCGCGTGGCTGCATGCCTGAGGTGTTCCAGGTCGTTGTCCGTGTACTCCGGCTCGATACGCCGATCGTCGTGCAGTGGAATGGACCGTCGCAGATCGTGATATCGGTCCCGGCGTATCGTGGAAACTTCTTGCTCTCGCGCGATCTGCGCGCATTCGATACCCCTCTTCGCCCCGGGGACAAACTGGATCTGGAGACGCCGCTCGGCAATCTGAAGGCAGAAGCGACCGGCGGCGCGGCGCGCCTGACGCTGACGCTGACCCAGGACATTCAGCGAGGAGGCAGTCACTTCTTCTATTACACCGGCGGACGGATTGAACCGCTACGCGTGCCGAATTGAGGATGACCTCGATCTATGAGGCGTTGTTGAGGGTTTCGAGCCTGAAACTGAATCGCAGAAGCCTGACGGCCCTGTCCCGGCAGGCACGTTCGAGCCTTGCCAGGCGCTCCGGTTCGATTTTGACCGAGCCAATCACCACGACGTCGACCGCGGTGGCCGCGATGAGCTCGAGCAGCTTGCGCTCTCCACCGAGCACGGAATAACCCTGCAGACGCAGGGATTGGTTGACGGGGTCGTCGTCGATGAACCCGATCATCCGGTACTGTTCGGCGGGATGGCCGAGCAGCTCGCGGAGCACGAGGGATCCGGCTTCACCTGCGCCGTAAATCGCGAGCCTCAGCCCGGTATGCCGGCGACGCGCATATTCTCCGATGAGACGGAACGAGGCGCGCGACCCGCACAAGAGCAACATCAGCAAGGCCGCATAGATGACGAACACTCCGCGCGAGTAATTCTCGAACCGGTACAAATAAAGAAGCGTGACAATCAGGGCCACCGTCCCGGCGGCGATGCCTTTCGCGAATGCCACGCCGTCCATCAACCCGAAGTACCTCCAGGCGCCGCGATACGCGCCGAAGATGAAGAGCGCCACCATCTGAAGAGCCAGCGCGATCGGCAGGGACTGAAGGAGGCTGCCGGAGTACGCATCCCATTCCGCCCCTTCGAAGCGGAGCCGCCAGGCCCCGTAATACGCAACGAGGACGAGGCACACATCGAGCAACACCTCGGCGATCCGGCGCTTGTACATCAGCTCCACGAGAACGAATGTGACGCCCCGTGCCGGGACGCTCGAAGACTCGTCGTACACACGCACCTGCGCGAGGTACGCGGCAAACACGACCATCGCCAGGATGAAGACGACCCCAAGCAGCCACGCATCCACATCCGACGAGCGGTGTATCGCAAACCCGATGGCGCCGGCCGCCGCCGCGAGCGCCCAGAGCACGCGCACGGCGCTTCGCTCGGACAGGCCAATGGCCACGAGCCGGTGCGATGAATGGTCGCGGCCGCCGCGCGAGATCGGCCGCCCCGAGAGCAGCCGCGACATTGTCACGAACGTCGTGTCGAAGATCGGAATCAGCAGCACGAGCATCGGCGCCGCCACGATCGACAGGATTCTCGATCGATCGTGCGCCGGTCCTCCGGCCGTAAGCGTCAACGCCGCCAGCGTCAGTCCGAGGAACAGGCTGCCGGCGTCGCCCATGAAAATGGATGCAGGGTGCGCGTTGTAAATCAGAAAACCGCTCGTCGCGCCGAGCAGAATGGCGAGGTACCGCGTTTCCGGGCCCACCTCGGGGCGCCCTGCGAGGCCCACGAGGAGCGCAGCGCCGGCAATGATTGCGATTCCGGCGCAGAGTCCGTCCATGTTGTCGAGCAGATTGAACGCGTTGGTGACACCGACGAGCCAGACCATCGTCAGCAGCATGTCCACCGCCGGCAGATCGGTCCAGCGGAGCCGCTCGCCGAAAAACACGAACATGGCCGCCAGCGCAATCTCGGCAATGAGTTTCGTCGTCGGCTTCAGCGACTGGATGTCGTCGGTAATCCCCACGATGAAGATGAGGAAGCCGCCGATGAGCGGCAGGGCCAGGGCAAGGAGATCTCCGCCGGCCGCGGCGAGCCCGAGCACGGTCACCGCAATCGCGACGCCACCGAAAAGCGCGGTCGGCCGCTTGTTCCACCGATCCTTGCGCGGACTGGCGACGTAACCTCTCGTCAGCGCGATCGTACGACAGAGCGGAACGAGCGCGGCCGACACGGCAAGGGCCGTCGCGTACCACGCCACCAGCGTCAGGGCGCCTGCGGGAATTGTCAGGACGCTCATATGCGCTCGGCTGCTTTCTGGGTGGGAATGGGGGGCGATCCCGCCAGCTCGTTCAACAGCCGCTCATAGCCGTCGATGACGGTCTGCTTCTCAAAGTGCGCGGCGAGATATGCGCGGCCGTTGTGCCCGAGCTGACGACGTGCCTCCCCAGACAGCGACGTCAGGCGCGTAACGGCGCCGGCCAGCGCGACCGGGTCGCCAGGCTCGAGCGTCAGGCCGGCCTCCGCCGAGCGTACGAGCTCGGCAGCGGCGCCGCTTGTCGCGCAAACGACCGGCCGGCTCGCGGCCAGATACGACAAGATCTTCGTGGGTATCGCATGGTCGGCGATTTCCGAACGCCGGAGGTGCACGAGCAGCGCGTCCGCCGCACGCATGAACGCCGGCATGTCTGCCTGCGGGTGCTGGCCGAGGAAACGCACATTCGACAAGCGCTGCTCGGCCACAAGGCGCTCGAGGCGCGCGCGGTCGGACCCATCGCCCACCAGGACAAATTCCACATCGGCGCGATCGCGCAGGAGCGCGGCCGCCTCAATGACGGTCTCGAGTCCCTGTACCATACCGAGATTTCCCGCGAACATCACGACAAACTTGCGCTCGAACCCGAACTCTGCACGCACGTCGCGCGTCGATTCGCGCTCGAACGGACTCGTATCGAGCCAATGGTGCGCCACCGAGATCTTCCGCGCGTCCACGCCGCGCTGGCGCAGATAATCGGCGGCTGCCTGGCTCACGACCAGCACGCGCGGCGCGCGTCTGTACACCCAGTCGGCCAGGCGGTACAACCCGTCAACCAGCCGCCCCGGACGCATCAGCCCGGAGGCCAGCGCGCTCTCCGGCCAGAGATCCTGCACGTCGTACACGAACGGTGCGCGCTTGAGCTTGCTGATGACCCACGCGCTCACACCCACGGTCAACGGCGGATGCCAGACGTAGATGACGTCGCAAGGCGGCGCGAGCCAGGCCGCCTGGATCGACGACAGCATCCAGGATAGGTAATTGAGCATCCGGAGGCCGCCGCGCCGGCCGTGGTACGGATAAATGAAAGTGCGGAGCACACGGACGCCGTCACGCATCTCCCATCGCCAGGGGGCGAGACGGTATCCGGGATACAGCCGTCCGCTCGGATAATGCGGGAACGCGGTCACCACGGTCACGGGGTGGCCGCGCCGCTGGAGCTCGCGCGCCAGCTCGCCGGTCTTCGGAATCGGCTCGGGGTCGTGATAGATCGACAGGATCAGGATGCGTGTCACACCTTGTCCAGTGAAGCCTCTTGATCCCCCGGCCCGCTGACGTGGCGCCGGACACTCGCATACCCCAGCACAATTTTCGCGACCGTCCGTGACACAGCCGGCACGACGTATTCGCGCGGCGCGGTCCAGTCGGTCCCGGTCGCGAGCGCCAGTGCGAGCGCCCGGGCGATGTCCTCCGGGCCGGATCCGCTCAGCACGTTGCTGCCGCACTCGACGGTTTCGGCCCGCTCGGTCACATCCCGCAAAGTCACGTTCGGCACGCCGAAGATTGCGCACTCCTCCTGCACCGTACCCGAGTCGGACAATACCGCGCGGGCACGCTTCTCGAGCTTGACGAACTCGAAGAATCCCAACGGACGTAACAGTGTCAAGCCGGATCCGGTCACCCCAAACTCTTTCATGCGGTCCGCGGTCCGGGGGTGAACGCTGACGAGCACCGGCAGGCCATGTGCCTGCCCCGCAGTGGTCAGTGCGCCGAGAATTCGCGCGAGACGCGCGGGGCGATCCACGTTCTCAGCCCGGTGCAGCGTCACGAGCAGATAGGCCTTGTCCGTTACCACGAGCCTTTCGAGCGCGCGACTGGAGTCGATCTCCTGCTGATAGTGATTCAGCACTTCGAAAATCGGGTTACCTGTGACAAAGATGCGTTCACGCTCGATGCCCTCGCGCACGAGGTTGTCCTTGCTGCGCTCGGTGTACGGCATGAGCACCGTGCTCGAATGATCGATGACTCGCCGGTTGATTTCCTCCGGCACGCGGTCGTCGTAGCACCGGTTGCCCGCCTCCATGTGATAGACGGGGATGCCGAGCCGCGCCGCGACGATCGCGGAGAGACCGCTTGTCGTATCCCCGAGAATCAACACCCGGTCAGGCCGCTCACGCTCGAGGACTTCACCCGATTTTTCCAGGATGGCCGCCGCCTGCGACGCGAAGCCGGACGCGGCGCCGATCCCCAGGTGCACGTCTGGGCGGCGGACGGCGAGCTCCTTGAAGAACACGTCGCTCAGCAACGGGTCGTAGTTCTGGCCGGTATGGACGAGGACGTTGGTGCAAAACCGATCGAGCGTCCGGATGACAGCGCTCAGGCGAATGATCTCGGGGCGCGTGCCAAAGAGCGTGACGACTTTCATCGCGCAGCGCCTGCCGCGCCCTCGGCGGCGAGATACGGCGCCAGCAGTGCCTCGAGGGCACTCCGATCGAGGGTGATCTCCGATGAGGAGTACTCGTCGGTGCGAGCCGGGCGGTCGATCCGCTGCTGCTGCAGCTCCGGCAGCATCGGGCAGATCACGTAGTAGCCTCCGCGCTCGACGGTACGGTGGCACTCCTCTTCCGAGACCATGATCTCGTGGATCTTTTCACCCGGCCGGATCCCTGTGTACACGACCCGGATGTCGCGGCCGTTGATGAGCGCATCCGCGACGTCGACGACCCGCGCCGCCGGGACCCTGGGCACGTAGGTCTCCCCGGGCAACGCATGCTCGATCGCGGCAAACACGGTATCGACGGCACGGTCCAGGCTGAGAAGGAACCGGGTCATCTCGCGAAGCGTGATGGTCACGGGCCCGCCATTGGCAATCTGATCGAGGAACAGCGGCACGACGGATCCGCGCGACGCGATCACGTTCCCGTACCGCACGCACACGAACCGCGTCCCCGCCGACTCCACGTTGGCTTCGACCAGGATCCGCTCCATGACTGCCTTGGTCATCCCCATGACGTTGATCGGCTTGCACGCCTTGTCGGTCGAGATGCCCGCAACGACCTTCACGGGCAATCGCAGCTCCCGGATGGCTCGCACCAGGTTCATGGCGCCGATGACGTTGGTCTGCACGGCCTCGGCCGGGAAGTACTCGCACGAAGGCACCTGCTTCAACGCGGCCGCGTGCACGACCACGTCGGCCTCCGCCACCGCCCGCGACAGCGCCGCATAGTCGCGCACATCGCCGATGCGGAACGCGAGTAGTTCCTGCGAATGCCGATAGATCACTTCGTCGGTTGCGCTCTCGCGGTGCAGATACGACAGCCGCATATCGTGCTGCTTCGCCTCGTCGCGCGAGAACACCGTGACCCGGAGAGGCCGGCCGGACCCGCCGGCCAGCAGTCGGCGCACAACCGTCTTGCCAAGCGAGCCGGTGCCTCCTGTCACGAGCACTCGTAACCCTTCAAACACGTCTGCGTCTCCACTCTTCATACGGGGTCGGGTCGGAGGCCATATCCGCGATCATCTCGTCCCAGCCACGAATCGTCAGGCCGGTGGCTTGCTGAAACGACCATCCGTCGAGCGTCCGATCGATCCGCACGTCCTCGGACGGCTCGATGTCAACGCCAGCGGCATAGGCATGGTTCAACTTGCAGAGAAAATCGTACTTGGAGATGGGCTGCGATGCCACGTGATAAACGCCTTCAAGCGCAGCATGGCGCTCGATGACATCCCCCAGCAGCCTCGCCAGCGCGCGCGTGGTCAGCCCGGAAAAACGCGCGTGCGTGTATCCCTTCGCGCGCTTCCCCCGCTGGGCGAGGAACCACTCGGCCAGACCGGTGGTCGCCGTCAGCTCGCGCCCGACGATCGACGTCCGCAACGTCAGGCACCCGGGCCCGGAGATCTCCCCGAGCAGTTTGGTGCGCCCGTACAGATCGCCGGCGTCGGGGGGATCGCGTTCGGAGTAATTCCCGCGAGTTCCCGAGAACACGCAGTCGGTGCTGATGTGAATCATCCGGGCGCCGAGCGCGTTGGCGAGCGCCGCCGTGCGGTGTGGGAAGAGCGCATTGACAGACAGACTCGGCAACGGATCGGCCGCCGCCTTCAGCTGTTTCACGATACCCACGCAGTTCACGACGACGGCCGGCCGGGCCACCGCGCATGCGCGGACAACGCTGTCGAAATCATCGACGCGTACGTCGGCGATCACGCGATCGCCCGTGAACAGGCCGGTTCCGGCGTAGTCCTGATGCGCGCGAACGGTGACCCACGTATCAAAGCGTTTGCGAAACACCTGCCAGACTTTGTGCCCAAGCATGCCCGTGCCTCCGATCACGAGCACGCGAATGCCCGACGAATCTGTCATGAACGTGCGCGCTCCAGTTCCTGGATGGTGCGATCCCGGGTGGCGTCCCACGTAAAACCCGCGGCGCGCCGGCGTGCGGCGCCCGCGAGACGATCGTGCTCTGCGGTACTTGTGATCACGGCGCGAAGTTGTTGTGCCAGCGCGCGTATGTCCGCGAGTGGATAATACAATGCCGCCTCGCCAAAGAATTCCGGCATCGGCGCGCGATCGACCGAGACGATGGCGCAGCCGCAGCTCATCGCCTCGAGCGCCGTGTTCGGGCATGCTTCGGCGCGGCTGGTCATGACAAACGCCGCACACCGCCGGAACGCCTCCGTCATGTCGGCCGCGCCGAGCTGCCCGGCGAAGGTCACACGGGAGGTCACACCAAGATCGCCGCAGAGACGGTGCAGTTGCTCCGCATAACCGGCGCACCCGGCATCAGCCTGACCCGCGATCAGGAGCCGCACATCCGGATCCATCAACGGCAGCGCGCGGATAATGTCTTCGAGACCGCGCGCGGGCCGGATCGATCCAGCCGTGAACAGTGTCCGAGGACGCGCGGGGTCGGGAGCGGCCTCCGCCGGACCTGGATCGTCGACCCCGTGGTAGACAGTTCCGACACGGTCTCGATCGATCCGCCAGCGTGACACGATGAAATCGCGGACGTGCTCCGACACCGCGATCACTCGCGACGCGCGCCGGCAGGCCCGCCGGGCCTCCCAGGCTCGCGCGACGTTCTTCAGCCCCTCGCCCCAGGTGTTCCCATCGAAGGGAACCGTCAGCGGTTCCATGTTCCGGACCATGGTGACGACCGGGAGGTTCCCGAACTCCGCATGGCGCGCGGTCGGCACGAACACGACGTCCGGCGCACCTGCCACGACGTCACGGACGAGCGACGCGAACCGCCGCCCTGTGTGCCGCGGCGAGGTCCGCACATCGACGCCGCGATCGATCCCGGCCGCGGCCCCTTCCGGTACGAACACGCTCAAAGCCGTGACGCGCGCGTCGTTGGCGAGCAACGGCATGAGCCGCGCCAGATACTTGCGATATCCACCGCTCAACCCGCCGGATGTCAGATTCACGACCGCGATGCGCATCAGCCGTTGTCGGCCGCGACCGGCCCGGCGCGCTGCCGTCCGCGGCCGACGACGAGCCCTCGGCGGAAGACTTCGATCTCGGCAAGACGCGCTTCGTCGAGCCAGGCCTGAAGCGTCGCCGCCGATTGCGGATGGTCGTGCGCGGGCGCCAGCATGTCGAACGAGTCGAGAACCGCCCATTCCTTGAGTTGCCGCGGCGTCAGCGGCAGGATCCCGTCGTAGTTGGCGATCGGCAGTGCGTGCCGCAGCTTCCGCCCGATCCGCGGCACCCGGCCGAGCGCCAGGCTGACAGGCCACAGCACGTCCACCATGCGCGATACGAGCGAAAACAGACGCGGCGCCGGCATGCGCTTCGTGAACGGCCGCAGCCAGTATTTCGGCCAGACGATGTTCAGCGCGAGCTGCGGATACACATCCACCGCCAGACGGCCGCCGGGCGCGATCTGCTCGACGAGCGCCGCAAAGGCCGCGTGCACGTCCGGTGTGTGCTGCAGCACGCCGAAGCAATACACGAAGTCGAACCGTTGCCGCCGGAACGGCAGCCGGTAGACGTCGGCCTGGACGACGTCCAGCCGCGGATGCGGTCCCAGATTCTGACGGCAGGCGTCGACCGCGCTCGAGTAGTCGACCGCGACCAGCCGCGCACCGGTCCCGAGCGCGACCTCCGCGAATCGCCCGGCTCCGCACCCAAGGTCGAGCATCCAGCGACCCGCCATATCTGCGGCCGCCCATCCGGACTGCGCGAAGAATCGATCGCGCGTGATCGGCTGTCCGGTGACGCTGTCGAGTTGCGTGTGGCGGAATCGATTCCATTGGAACCCGAAGCTGCTCGAGTAGTTCTCCGGCGGCACGAATCGCGGCACGAAGCCGACAATCGGGTACTGCGCGCCGCATCCGGCGCACGCCAGCGTGCCTGACTCGATCTCCGCAGCGCTCTCACGCGCGTCGCGGAGATGCAGATCCCGGCGGCACGACGGGCACACGAGGAGTTCCAACAGGTGGGGCTTCATGAAGAGACGGAGCGTCGCGTGAAAGGCACCTGGTGGCCTGTCTAGTATAGAATTTTGTGTTCCACCGTGCAGACTCGATCCACCATGTGGTCGCGCTTCTTCCGCGACCATCTCGTTATCGCGAACGTGCTCCTCCTTGCCGCATCGCTCCTCACCGGACGGGTCCTCTATGCGGG
>JBBQEJ010000011.1:0-60660 GCA_038320555.1 Vicinamibacterales bacterium
GCCAGCATCGCGGGGAGTCAGTCTCCAACAGCGGCGATGAGGATCAAAAAGATCGCGAGCGTGGCCCCCGCTCCGGCAGCCGCACCGGCGCCAATCGCTCGTCCAAGATTGCTGCCGCCGTGTGTATCCGGCGTGACCCGCAGCACCTCGTCGATGGGAATTTCGACGATGCCTTCCGGGATCCGCGTCCTCGGCTGGACGAAGAGGCTTTCGCCGGTCGCCTTGATCAGGGTGCCCCGCACCGATCGTCCCTTCGCGCGATCGATGCGGACCGCCGCTCCCGGCGGCAGCTTCTGGAGATATTCGACCAGCACGACGCGTCCGGCGCTTCCTTGTGGCGCGGAGGGTACCGATGCAGTGCGGACCGCGCCGGCACTGGCGCATCCCGCAGTGGCCATCGCTGCGCAGATCACAACCGCCATCGCCTGTCTTGCCGCTTTCAACATACGTGCCCGCTGTTCTGCCTCGTTCTACAGGAAGCGCTCGTATTAAAAAAACTAGAAATCAACCCCGAAGCCTATGCGGAGCAGGGTCTCGTCCGGTCCGCCACGAAACGCCACCCGGAAGTCGTTGCGGAAGAATGTCCGTTCGGTGATGTAGGCTTTGAAGCCGGCCGCGACAAACGGTCTGATCGTCACCGATGTGCGCGGGTCTTCTTTTTGTTCCAGCGTCACGACTCGGCTCGTGCGCGTCACGTCGTCGTAGAGGTAGATCGGTACGATGTGATCCGTACGGCGCTCCCACGTGACGTTTGCGCCGGCGGCGAGGTGTGGGTGAAACCAGACGTTGTGGAAGAACTGATACTGCTGGCTGATCCCGAGCGTCCGTCTTGCAAACCTGGAGTCAGTCGCGACGTATGTGGGGCGCCCGTCGATCGTGATGGGCGCTGAGCTGAAGACGCGCACTTTGGTTCCGGCGCCGAAATCCAGCTCGGTCTTGAGGTTCTCCGTCCAGTACCAGCCGGCTGAAGCCGCGCCGAAGAAGCTGTTTTCCCAGTTATTGTCGTTGTAAGGGCCGGATGGATGGGTATCGGCGGAGAGCCAGCCGATCGTTCCTGCGAGATCTGCGTGGGTGAGTCGCGTTTCTGACTGGGCGGAGGCCTCGCCGACGCCGCCGGCGACGATCGCCGCCACCAGCCCAATTCGACTCAACCCATAGAATGCCTTCACACCCAGGAAGGCGCAGGGCAACAGGAAACAGGCTCACTGCGGCTTACTTGCCCCGTTTGGGCACGGTCGACCGCAGACTGAAGAGCTCGTCTTCCTGCAATTCGCTGCTGCGGACGAAACCGGCAGGGCGCTTGCGCGAACCGGGCTGAAGAATCCAGGCATCCTGGAGCATTTCCATGTACGATGGTGATCGCTTGTCGGCGTAGTCGGAGCAGAACGTGACCTTGAACGTGATCTGAACTCCCCGCAGGCCCATCGCGCTGCACACGACCAGTTCTTCATCGAGCGTGCGGCCGCGAACGATGGTCGAACAACGGCACGTCGCGCAGAGAGTGCTTTCCCCGCCCGAAGGCGTGCCGTTCTGAACCTTGATGTGCATGTGTCGCTCCCCTCTCCGGGCCTGCAGGTAATTAGCCATTCCAACCCGGGACCGATGCGACGTGATATTGCGCGGGATTTCGATGCGGGAGTGACCCACGTCGCGAGGCCGAAGCAATTCCTGCCGCGGCGCCCAGGACGCGACAGTGCGAAAAGCGCCAGCCACTTGGCACGCGGCGGTCTGCTAGAATCGCCTCGTGATTGTAAAAGCCTGCGTGGTTGCAGTAGCGATGGCAGCCATCGGTGCCGCCGTGAGCGTCGCGCCCCTGGCAATCGGCAAGCCTGGAATCACGCCGGCCCCTTGTCCGGATCAGCCGTGGGAAGAGGCGGACTCGACGTTTGCCGCGCTGCCTGGTGCGAAGGTCTCCTTCGGTCATTACGAAGGCGGCACCTACCGAATCGAGATTCCAGACAAGTGGAATGGCGAGCTGGTGCTCTGGGCTCATGGGTATACGGCCAACGCGGGCGCGCAAGGGTCGCGACTGCGTGTGGGCGTGCCGGGCGTCGGGGAGGGAAGTCCGCTTCGGCAGCATCTGGTGGCGGAGGGTTTCGCGTGGGCTGCCTCCAGCTATCGGTGCAATGGGTACGTGCCCGGCAGGGGACTCCTGGACACGATCGCGCTCGCCGAGATCTTCACGAAACTGAACCACGGCAAACCCGCCACGCGAGTGTACCTCGCCGGCGTTTCGATGGGCGGCCACGTGACGCTGCTCGGTTTGCAGGAGTTTCCCACCACGTTTGCAGGTGGATTGGCGATGTGTCCGGCGGGTCCCGGAGAGATGGACTTCTTGACGTCCGTTGCGGCCGCGTCGGAGTTCATCACCGGCGTGAAGGTCACCGAGGCGACGCGCGATCAGGATGTCGCGAAGCTCACGACGATTCTCGGAAAGCCTCCCGACTACACAGACAAGGGACGCCAGCTCGCCAGCGTCCAGGTACAGATCAGCGGCGGGCCGAGGCCATTCGCGATCGAAGGACTCGCCACGCGCTTCACGGACAACGCGAGCACGATCGCCGACGCGAAGGGCAAGGAGACAATCTGGAACCTGGTCGCGTCGAACAGCGACGTCCGTTACGCGATCGATGACGGCCTTGGGCTCTCGGGGGATGCGATCAACGCAGGTGTCCGCCGCAAGGCCGCCGATGGCGAGGCGCGCAGCGCGCGCGGCGCGTACGAAGAAGCGATCCCGTTCGATGGACGGATCGAGCGACCGGTCATCACCCTGCATGGCAGCGGTGATCTCTACGTGCCCATCTCGCTGGAGCAGTCGCTCCGGCATGCGGTCGATGGCGCGGAAAAGTCGTCGCTCCTCGTGCAGCGCATCATTCGAAGTCCTGGGCACTGCAACTTCAGCGCCGAAGAGCAGGTGGATGCCTTCGACGCGCTCGTGAGATGGGCTCGAAAAGGCGTCAAGCCTGAAGGTGACGACGTGCTCGGCGATTTGACGAACGCGGGAATGAGATTTACGAACCCGCTTCGACCCGGAGATCCGGGCACTCTGCGCGTTTCCGCCACCCCGCGCTAAGGTTTGCCTTCGCCCTTCCGCCTTCGCCCTTCCAATGGCGGGACAAGGTCGGGCTACGGCGGAGCACATATTGGCCGTCGAGCGTTCGCGCTACCTATGCTGATGGCCGTTCGGGTTATCAGTGTCTTCGTGTTTGCGGCCGGCGCCGGAGCGCTCTGGCCGGGATTGTTTCGAGATCCCTCACACTGACCAGCGTCAACGTCGCGTGGGCGACCTCGCTACCCGGCTTTGCGCTGACCCTCGCATTCGTGTTCATTTCGGCCTCGGTCGGCGCTGCCCTGCTGATACCGGCGCAAATGGCCCTGGTGCGCCATTTTCGTGGGGAGAAGGGTCCCTGCACCGCGGCCTCCTGGCCTGTTCACCGGGCGCGAGTACATGGTCGTGGACGCCGTCACCTGCCAGAACCTCGCCACCCTTGTCCCCAGAGGCTGAGACTGGAAGATCGGGCATCCCTCGGGCAGCCCCATTTCGCGACTACTGCAATCGATGGCCAGTCGGGGATTTGTCAGCTACAGCACCATGATCGGCGACGAGGAGGTCTGCAGCAATGGGCACTCCTGGGACTGACGGTCCTGACCGCCGAGCTCGACGTCGAGTTCAAGCGTGATCCAAGGGGCGATCTGGATCGACAAGACGGACTCTCGCAGAGGTACGCAGAGCACGCAGAGAGAGGCTGCGAATGGGCGTTCCGCCGAACGCCGGCCTGTCGGCCGGCGTTTCGAGCGCGGGCTGAGATCCGAAACACAAGCGCCACCCCTTACGACCGAGGCGCTCGTGTTTCGGATCTCAACCCGCGCTCAACCGCGCGAAGCGCGGTCGGCGGAACGCTCCGGCGGTCGTCTTTCTCACTTGTCTTCTCCGCGCTCTCGGCGGCCTCTGCGCGATCGTACGTGACAGTGAACAGCGATCCAGTTTCGCGCCTCCGAACCTACCGCTGCCCCGAAGGCGTCGACGTCTTCTTCGCCGAAAGCTCTCCCCTCAGCACCTCGACCGCTTTTTCGACCTGCGCATCGCGGCGATACAGGAAGTCCTCGGGCGTGTTGTCCACGTACACGTCAGGCGGCACGCCAAAATTCTCCATGTTCTCGCCCGTCGAGGTCCACACTCCGCTTCCAGGCGTACGAATCGTCGATCCGTCGAGCAGCGTCGCCGCGCCAGTCCCGATGACCGCGCCCATGGTCGGCACGCCGACGACCTTTCCAAGCCTGAGCGCCTTGAAGCCGGCGGGAAACATCTCGGCGTCGGACGCGGACCGCTCGTTCTGCATGACGACCATCGGCCCGTAGAAATTCTGCGGACGCGGCTGCTGAAAGCCGGCGTCTCGACCAACGGTGTACTGATACTGTCGCCCCGCGGGAATCCCGAGCAGCTCCTGATCGATGCCGCCGCCTCCGTTGAAGCGCTGATCGATCACGAGCGCCTTCTTCGTGCGGTTGGCCGCGAGATCGAGCTGGAGCTGCCGGAGCGACGGCGCGTCCATCGCTCGGATGTGCAGGTACCCGATCTCGCCGTTACTGAGCTTCGTCACGGTGTCGCGGCGCTCGGTGACCCACCTCTCGTACTGCAGATCACCGAACCCTCCGGCGGCGACGGGTGTGATGGTCACGTCCCATGCCCCGTCCTTCACCGGTTTGTCATTGATCGCAAAGTGGAAATTGGTCCCTGGCGCGAGCGTGAAATACTGCCAGTAGTTGTCGCCAGCCTTCAGATCGTGATCGTCCACCGAGATGATGTAATCCCCCTCCTTGATCTTCAGGTAATCGCGATCGGTCGGGCCGTCCTTGTAGACGTGACCGACCTTGTTGGCGGTGTAGGTGACCTGCCGCGCTGTCGCATTCGGGTTTCCCGAGTCCGCCCCGGTTGCCGCCGCACCGCCGCCGCGACCTCTCCGTCCTCCTCCGCCCGTCGCGGCTGCGGGTTGCCCGCCCGCCCCGGCGCCGGCGTTGGCTGGAATCGGTGCCGCGTACAGCCCGTTTCCGGATCGGAAATACAACGTCCGGCCATCACGCGCGAACACCATATTGGCGCCGCCGCCAAGTCCCCCGCCGCGCCGCCTCGTCCCCGGCCGCCGCCGGCGCCGGCAGCTTCCACCGGAGGTGCAGGCGGCACGCGCGTCTGCTGGTCGCTCTCGACGTTGATGATGTACATGCCCGATGTGCCGTCGCCTGCGGCTGCGCCTGCGCCACGCCCGCCGCCAGCTCCGGCGGCCGAGGCCGTCAATGCAACGGAATGTCCTTCAGGTAACGGGGCCAGCCCGCCGATCGCCGTACCCGGCACGGTAATCTGCCTCGCGCGACGCGCAAGACCGCTCCAGTCGATGCGGACCTCGACAGGCGGCGCCGCACCGGGGGCGTTTCCACGGCCCGTGCTCTGGCGCGCGGCCGCTTCGGCCGCCAGCCCCTGCGCCTCGTTGTCGATGTCGGGATTCGACGGGTCCCGATCCCAGTCCCGCAGCGACAACGCCCACAATTCCATCGTTGTATTCAGCCCACCCTGCGTCGCAATGCCGTTGTTCGTTCCTTCCGTCGACGTGAAGACGATGTAGCGGCCGTCGGCGGTCCAGACGGCGTTGTTCTCGGAGTAGAGCAGACTGTCGTCCGAGATGTGGCGCTCTTCGCCGCCACCGATCGGCGCGATGTAGACGTGGGAACGCAGTGTCCGGTCCTGCTTCGCGAACGTGATCCATTTGCTGTCCGGGGAGACGGCCACCGACCCGATGCGGCCGAGATCGGTCGATGTGACGACCGTGGTCTTCGCGTCCGTGACGCTCTAGCTGTACAGCTTCTTGTCCGCGGCGGTGTAGAGGACGCCTTTGAATCCGGCGTCCCCACGAGCGCTCCCTTCTCGTTGTCGAGATCCGTGATCTTCTTCGGATTCTTCGACTCCGCTTCGCTGATCCAGATTTCATCGCGGCCGGATCGATCCGAGATGAACGCGATGTACTTGCCGTCGCACGACCATTTCGGCGCATCGTTGCGCGAGGACATCTTGTCGGGCGCGAGCCGGGTGATGTCGCCGCGATCGGTCGCGATCGTCAGAATCTGCCCGCGCGCGGAGATGACGGCGCGCCGCCCGGACGGTGAGATATCGAACGCGTCGACGTCGTTCGTAACGGTCTCGATGTCAACCTCGTTCTCTTTTTCGTCTGTCGCGATGTCGAGTTTGATTTCTGTGCTTCTGCCCGACGCCACATCCAGTTTCCAGATGCCGAAGTTGTCGTCGTAGACGATCACCTTGCCGTCGCTCGACATCGACGGCCAGAACACGTTGCCGTCGGTGTGCTTCGTGACCTGGACCGGCTGTCCGCCTTTCGCGAGAATCCTGTAAATGTTGTTGGCGCTCTTGCGCACCTAGAAGCTGCCGGGCTTGATGCTCTTGTCGTTCGGCAGCGGATCGGCGACGAAGTAGATCGCGTCATCCGCGCCCCACATCGGCCAGTAGCGGTTGTATCGCTCGTCGCCGAAGAGCTTCGTGTAAGTCTTGCCGGAGAGGTTCGCGACCCACAGGTCGGCTGCGTAGCTTCCCCGATAGTGCTGGCGCGACCACACGGCGGGATGCCGATTAAAGGCGAGCGACTTGCCATCGGGCGAATACGATCCCCAGTAACCCCAGTCGAGCGGCAGGGGCTTCTCCATGCCACCGGTCGCGGCGATCTGGTAGAGGACCGCCACGCTCGGGAAACCGCCGTCGCCGCGCGCGGAACGGAAGATGACGTGCTGTGAATCGCGCGTCCACCCGAGCACGTCGTCTGTCCCGGTATGAAACGTCAGCCGCTTCGGCGTGCCGCCGGATACCGGGACCACGAACACGTCGTAGTTCCCGTAGCGGCTCGACGACAATGCAATCCATCGCCCGTCCGGCGAGAAGCGCGGGTAGACTTCCCGCGCACCGTTGTCGGTGATGCGTTGAACGCCTGTGCCATCCTCATTGGCGGTCCAGATGTGCCGAGGTAGCTGAAGGCAATCCGTCCGGCGTGATAATCCGGATGTCGCGCCAGCCTGGTCGGGCCGGCCCATGCAGCGCCAGCGCCGAGCATGATGAGGCAAACCAGTTCATACAACGCGATAGAAAAAACTCGTCGAGCCATGCAACAAACCGGAACGGGCGAATAGTACTACGGTCCGGCCGGCGCCGGACGCTGGATTTGGAAGATAAGGAAGGGCAAATGAGGAAGCGGAGGATTTCACCACACAGGCAGCAGAGGTAACGGAGAAAAATTAGATTTACTCTGTTTGCTCCGCTTTCTCTGTGGTGTGATTTCCTCTGCTATCCCAATTGCCTCCGTTAACCGACAGGATCATTTGTGCCACCAACGAAAATAGCGATTGTGACAGGCGCGGGAAGCGGAATCGGCAAGGCGGTGTCGATGGCGCTCCTTCAGGAAGGATATGGCGTGGTACTGTCCGGCCGCCGCCCCGCGCTTCTGGAGCAGGCGGCCACCGAAGGGGACCCAGCCAGATCCGCGAGCCTCGTCGTTCCGACCGACGTGACCGACCCGGAATCGGTCGTCCGGTTATTCAAGAAAACGCAGGGGGCGTTCGGCCGTCTCGATCTGCTCTTCAACAATGCGGGGATCAACGTACCCGGCGTGCCAATCGATGAGCTGACGGTGGAACAGTGGCGGTCAGTGGTTGATGTGAACCTGACGGGCGCCTTTCTTTGTACCCGGCAGGCGTTCTCGCTCATGAAAAACCAGACGCCTCGCGGCGGACGCATCATCAACAACGGCTCCATCTCGGCGTACGTGCCGCGACCCAATTCGGCGCCCTATACCGCCACGAAGCATGCGATCACCGGTCTTACCAAGTCGACATCGCTCGACGGCAGGAAGTACGACATCGCCTGCGGTCAGATCGATATCGGCAATGCGGCCACCGAGATGACGGTGAGGATGGCCAAAGGAATCCCGCAGGCAAACGGTGACGTTGCCGTGGAACCGCTCCTCGACCTCGATCACGTGGCGAAGGCGGTCGTCTACATGGCGGGCCTGCCGCTCGACGCTAACGTCCAGTTCATGACCGTCATGGCCACGAAGATGCCGTTCATCGGACGGGGCTAATCTCAGTTTCCAGTTTCCAGTTTCCAGTTTTTAGTTTCGAGTTTCCAGTTCCTGGTCTCCAGTTTTCTGGCCGCTAGCCGCTAGCCGCCACTGAGAACTGATTGCTGCATTACAATTCATCTCCATATGACGATGAAGAGGCCTATCGAGCGACTCCTTCCGTTTCTCGTGATCGTGGCGATGACGATGCCGCTGGCCGGCCAGGCGACGGCCCAGAAATTGAGAAAGGCTGCAAGCGAATCCGATCTCGCGAACGCCAAGCCAGGACGCGATCCGAATCAACCGATCGACGAAGAATATACGGATAAAATCAAGCAGAACACCACCGAGACCTTCTTCCTCTCGCCGCTCGTCGACTACCTGCCGGCATCGAAAACGGTTCCCACACCCAAGGCGGTACTTGGGGACATTGCGGGGGCTGAAGGCAAGCTGCCTTACACCAAAGAAATTTACGAGTACATGCGGCTGCTCGCGAAATCTACTCCGCGCGTCAAGGTGTACTCGATTGGCACGTCCGAGGAAGGGCGCGAGATGCTGGCAGTCGCCGTCGCCTCGGAGGCGCTGATGGCGAAGCTCGATCAGAACAAGGCTGACCTCGCCAGGCTGGCCGATCCGCGCACGATCAAGATGGACGACGCGATGGCCGACGAGATCGCGAAGCGGGCGGCCCCCGTGTACTACCTGACCGGGACGATTCATTCGACCGAGGCGGGTGCGCCGACGGCGCTTATGGAGCTTGCATATCGGCTGGCGGTCGACGACAGCCTTTACATCCGCAACATCCGCGAGCACGTCATCACGCTGATTACACCTGTCGTGGAGCCCGACGGCCGCGATCGGGTGGTCGACGCGTACGAGTGGCGGAAGAAGCACCCGAAAGACACGCCGATGAGCCCCATTTACTGGGGACATTATGTTGCGCACGACAACAACCGCGACGCGATGGCGCTCACCCTCAAACTGTCGCAGAACGTGCTCAACACGTATCTCGGGTGGAAGGCGCAGGTGCTGCACGATCTCCACGAGTCGGGATCATTCCTGTACGACAACACGATTGGCAATGGGCCGTACAACGCGTGGCTCGATCCGATCCTTACCAACGAATGGCATCTTGTCGGGTGGAACAACGTCAACGAGATGACGCGCATGGGGATGCCGGGCGTCTACGCCTGGGGCACGTTCGACACGTGGTCGCCGGGCTACCTGATGTTCATGGCGGCCACGCACAACGGCATCAGCCGCCTCTACGAGACGTTCGGCAACAGCGGCAGCGCCGACACCGAGGAGCGGACGCTGACCGCGGCCGAAACGTCTCGAACCTGGTACCGTCAGAATCCACCTCTGTCGCGCGTGCGGTGGTCGCTCCGCAACAACAACAACTACGAGCAGACCGGCATCCTCGTGTCGCTCAACTACATCGCGAACAACCGCGTCTATTTTCTGCGCAACTTCTATGACAAGAGCAAGCGCTCGATCCTGAAGGCCAGGGTCGAAGGGCCGGCGGCCTACGTCTTCCCGGCGAACGACCCGCGCCTCGGATCGCAGGCCGAGCTGCTCCGGGTGTTGCAGAAGCAAGCGGTCGAGATCTCACGCGCCACGGCGCCCTTTACCGTGAAAGTCCCGGCACGCCCCGCAGCGACAACCGGCCGAGGGGGAAGAGGTAGAGGGGGTGCCACGGGTGCCACGGGCGCGGTGGGTGCCGAGGGTGCCACGGGTGCCGAGGGTGCGGCCGAAACGCCGGCGCAACCGCCGGCGCGGCCTGTCGAGACGACGCGAGAGTTTCCGGCGGGCACCTACATCGTCCGTATGGACCAGCCGTACTCGCGCATCGCTGATGCCTTGCTCGATTACCAGTACTGGGCGCCGAACGATCCGCAGACGCGGCCGTACGACGATACCGGCTGGACGTTCCCCGAAGGCTTTGCCGTTCAAGCGGTCCGCGTCACCGATACCAAGGTGCTGGACATTCCGATCGAGGCGGTCAAAGGGGACGTGAACGCGCCGAGCGGTGTCGATGGCCAGGGCACCATCTTTGCCATCAATCACAACGCGGACAATTCGTTGATCACGCTTCGCTACGCGCTGAAGGACGCCGATATCCAGATCGCAGAGGAACCCTTCGAAGCGAGTGGTGCCAGGTTCGCGCGTGGCTCGTTCATCGTCCGCGGTGTCTCACAGTCCGAGCTCGCCAAGGCGACGACCGATCTCGGTCTCAGAGCGCGTGCCCTCGAGGCGGCGCCGCCGGTAAAGATGCATCCGGCGCGTGCCGCGCGCGTGGCGATCCTGCATCAGTGGACCAATACCCAGACTGAAGGATGGTGGCGCCAGGCGTTCGACGCGCACAAGATTCCGTACGACTACATCGATCCGCAGGCGATTCGGAACACCTCAGATCTTCGGGCGAAGTACGACGTGATCATCTTCGGCCCCGGCGGCGGACAAGGCTCGGTCGAAGGGACGCCGATGTGGTTGAACGCCATTCCATACCGCAACTCTCCAGAGACCCCGAACGTCGGCACCTGGGCGCAAACCGACGATACGCGGATCGGCATGGGGCTCGAAGGACTGATCCATCTGCGCGACTTCATCAAGGCCGGGGGCGTGTTCGTCGGCTCAAACAGCAGCGCGGAGTTCGCCATTACCAACAGCTTCGCTTATGGCGTCAGCCTGAATCGTCCCGGCTCGAGCTCGCGCGTTGTGGGATCGCTGTTGCGCACGAAGGTCGTCGATGAGACGAGCCCTGTGGTGTACGGCGTCCCGGACAATCTCGCGATGTACAGCGACAGCGGCGACAGCTTCAGCGTGAGCGCGACTACTGGCGGGGCCGGACGTGGCGGCGGTGGGGCAGCGGCCGGCGGCGGGGGCGGCGGCCGCGGAGGCGGGCCTGGCAGTGGACGGCCGACCGGACGCGGAACACCCGACGATCCGGATGTCGTGCAGGGCCGTCCCGCGAGCGAGGGTTCGAACCTGCCGCCACTGCCTCCACCCCAGACAGTACAGCTCTGGCAATACACGCTGCCCACCGTGGAGCAGCTGAAGCGGAACCCGGCGACGCTGATTCCTCCGCCGTTCCGTCCCCGCGTCGCCGTGAGGTTCGAAGCAGAGAACAGCCTGCTCGTGTCAGGGCTTCTCGATGGTGGCGCCGACATCGCGCAGCGCCCCGTCGTGGTCGACATCCCGGTGGGAAAGGGACACGTCGTGCTGTTCGCGAACAACCCGATCTATCGTGGCGAGACCATCGGCAGTTATTTCATGGTGTTCAACACCATCCTGAACTTCGACAACCTCGACGCTGGCAGGAAACTGGACCCCAAATAGTCGCGCTCGCGCATATTCCACACTGCCGGTTCTCCCGTCTAGAGTCGCACCACATGAGAAGTCTGTGGTCCGCCTCGGCGGGAGGACAGCGATGGGCATCAGTGTTGCTATGCAAACGCCAGCGCCTTCAAACATGGTCGAGATGTGTATTACTGAAATGGTTGTGCAAGATGGCAAGCGATAATTCGTTGTTACCGGAATCGTCCAGCCACATTCCGGAAGTCAAAGCTGATATCACCGCCGACCCAGCGACGGCGCCGGTCGTGTCGACCAAGGATCATCTCCTGATCCGACAATGGGCCGAGCAAAGGCAGGCCGAGCCTGCCACCGGGGAGGCCACGCTCAGCGGACCCGCGACCGTGAAAGTCGCCGACGGTGGAGCGGGAGTGCGCTTTAACTTTCCCGGCCATGGGCCCTTCAGGCCGATTTCCTGGGACGAATGGTTCGAAAACTTCGATAAGCACGGCTGCGCCTTCGTCTACGACAACGACTCGCCGGATGCTCGTCCGAGCATGCGATACCGCATCGTCAGGGCAGCGGACTGGAGCGATGTGATCGGCTGAAGGACTCGACCTCAGCCGGACCTTCGGATCGTGAAGGGTCGGAAGATTTTACGCAGCGCCGACTTTACACGTCCGCGAGGAGGGTCGTCGCGATCTGTTCCCACTCCGACTCGAGGGTTTCGTGGCAGTGCGGTTTCCCCGCGCGACGATACCAGTAGCTCGCGTTGCTGGAGTCGCCTTCCTTGCGGTGCAGATACGCGTGAATCCAGGCGCCTGTCGCGTCGTCGATGTCCTGCGCGGTCTGATGCGCCGACGCCCAGTCCCCCTTCGCGTCGTGCCACAACGCCAGAAGCGGCCGGGAGAGCTGCGGCGATGGTTGGCTCGGTGCTGTGGTCCGCTTGAATTCCTCGAGTGTCACGACCGTTATTGTCGCCGATCCCCTCCATTTTCGCCTGTTCACGATGAAACGCTTCGGGGCGGATCCGATGTAATTGAACGGATAGCATGTCACAAGCGTAAGCGTCGGACCGGGCGTAGGCTCGAGTACCGACACGTCTGTCGGCTCGACGATGCGAGTGGAGAGGACGTCGTAGCGCAGCACGGCATTGGGGGTTATGACGACGATGCGATCGCCGTTGCGTACGTCTCTCAAGCCGCGGAAAAATGTATCGCGATGGCCCGGCCAGCACCGTGTTGCCTGGCTCTTGCGCGGATCAGGTTGGAGCTCTGGTGTATGCTTCCCCCACAGATAGCGACGGAGTTTGGATGAGGTCTTTAATCGCCGTTTGGGTGGCGCTGCAGTCAATTGCCACCGGTCACTCAGCGAGTGTCGAACAAGTGGCGTGGCTGACCGGGTGCTGGCAATACGTCAACGGAGATCGGGTGGTCGAGGAGCAATGGATGGCGCCGCGAGCCCACACGATGATTAGTACCGGGCGTACCACGCAGCGGGATTCGCTTGCTGAGTACGAGCTCGTGCTTATCCGCGAACAGCGTGGGCAGCTTGCTTACGAGTCCCATCCCTCGGGTCAACCGTCAGCGGTCTTTCTGTCACGTACGGTCGGCGAGAACGAGGTCGTCTTCGAGAACCTGCAGCACGATTTTCCTCAGCGCATTGGCTATCGGCGCGACGGGGATTCGCTACGTGCGTGGATAGAGGGCCTGCGAAATGGGCAGAACAAGCGAGTGGAGTTCCCCTACACGCGTGTCCCGTGCGGATGAACCATTCAATCCCTACTCTCTATCCCTGATCCCTAACCACTCACGTTAGTCCCTCAAAGGAGGGATGAGGGATGAGGGATTAGGGATGGGGGATCGAGTGATTCGTCTCTTGCCGCGCGAGGAAGAGGTCGTACGCGCTGTTGGCGCGCTCGCGCTGATAGCGATACCCCAACCCATCCAGGAACGCCTCGAAGGCCGGCATCTCCGGATCAGGCACTTCGAATCCTGCGAGGACGCGTCCGAAGTCGGCGCCGTGATTGCGGTAGTGAAACAGGCTGATGTTCCACCGGCCGCCAAGCTTGTCGAGGAACGCCATCAGCGCCCCCGGTCGCTCGGGGAATTCAAATCGGCATAGCTGCTC
The DNA here is from genome assembly GCA_038320555.1 of Vicinamibacterales bacterium. Lineage (GTDB taxonomy): Bacteria > Acidobacteriota > Vicinamibacteria > Vicinamibacterales > 2-12-FULL-66-21 > JALZOC01. Next base: position 13,536 of record JBBQEJ010000011.1, read on the forward strand.
GTGCGCGACATCGGGGCTGCGTCCGCCGACCATGTGCCGCACGTGCAGCTTTGCGGTCTCGTTGTCCGTGAGATCGACGGTGGCGTAGCCGCCGGCGTTGAGGCTCGCCGTCACCTCGGCGGCGTCCTGCCTCGACCGTGTCGCGATTCCGACGAAGATGTGCGCGACATCGCGCCCGCTCAGCCTGTAGTTGAATTCCGTGACGACACGGCGCCCGATCGTCGCGCAGAAGGCGCGGAATGCCCCGGGACGTTCCGGGATCGTCACGGCAAGGAGGGCCTCGCGCGCATCGCCGAGCTCCGCGCGCTCCGCCACGAAGCGCAGGCGGTCGAAGTTCATGTTCGCGCCGCTCAGCACGGCCGCGAGCCGGGCGCCGGTGAGGCCGGTTCGAGCGACCCACGCGCGTAATCCTGCGACCGCCAGGGCGCCGGCCGGCTCCATGATCGATCGCGTATCGTCGAAGATGTCTTTGATGGCGGCGCAGATCTCGTCGTTCGAAACCCTGACGATCTCGTCGACGGTAGCCTGCACGATCGGGAACGTGATCGCACCGACCTCGCGCACCGCGACGCCGTCGGCGAAGATGTCGACCGAGTCGAGCGTCACGCGGCGGCCCGCGGCCAGCGACTGATACATGGCATCGGCGCCGAACGGCTCGACGCCGATCACACGTACGGACGGTCGAAGTGCCTTGACGTAGCTGCCGATGCCGGCAATCAGCCCGCCCCCGCCGACCGGTACAAAGATCGCCGACACGTCGCCCAGCCGATGACGCAGGATTTCGTCTCCGACGGTGCCCTGGCCCGCGATGACGAGGGGATCATCGAACGGATGCACGAAGGTCATCCCACGCTCGACCCCGAGCTCGTGGCACCGGACCTGCGCGTCGGCATAGCTGTCGCCGGCGAGGACAACCTCCGCGCCCAGGTCGCGCACCGCGTCCACTTTGATCTCGGGCGTGGTCTGCGGCATGACAATCAGCGCCTGGAGGCTCAGATGCCGCGCCGCGAACGCGACGCCTTGTGCGTGGTTTCCGGCGCTGGCTGCGATGACGCCGCGCGTGCGCTCATCGGGTGTCAGATGTGCGATCCGGTTGTACGCGCCCCGCAGCTTATAGCTGAAGATCGGCTGCAGGTCTTCACGCTTCAGCAGAACGCTGTTGCCAAGACGGCTCGAGAGCCGGGGCGCCGGATCAAGAGGTGTTTCCTGCGCGACATCGTAAACGCGGCTGGTGAGGATCAGCCGCAACATCTCGTCCGGCGAGAGCGGGCGTTCGTGAGCCCGGCCGCTCACGGGGTGATGGTCACCGGCTGGATGTGAATACCGCATTCGAGCTTCTGGCCTTGCCACCGCCCCGACCGTGCATCGGAGGGGTCGAGCGGCAGCGTCGTGCAGGGCTCGCAGCCGATGCTGGTGTACCCGGCATCGTACAGCGGGAGCAGCGGAATCGCGTGCTGGTGCGCGTAAGCCCAGACCTCGCGAGTGGTCCAGGTAGCGACCGGGCTGACCTTGCGAATCACCCGGCCCGATGGCAGGCGAAACGGCTCCAGATGCGCCAGGTGCGCGCGGCTGGGAGACTGTTCGCGCCGAAGCCCTGTAAACCATACATCGTAGGCTTCGAGTGCCGAAAAGAGCGGCTCGACCTTGTGACGGGCGCAGCACGCCTCGGTGCTCGACTGCCACAGTCCGGGCGACGGCTCCGTGGCGCGCAGATTCACGAGGTTCAGCGCCCAGCGCTCCGCCAGCTCGTCGCGATACGCATACGTTTCGGCGAAGTGGTGCACGGTGTCGAGGAATAGTACAGGAATATCGGGCGTGACGCTTCGCAGCATGTGCAGCACGACAACATCTTCTGGCTGGAAGCTGCAGGTGATGCACGGAGTCTCAGCGGCTTCGAGCTGTCCGGCGATGACGAGGGCTGCATCGTTCATGTGAGTATCTCCTCGAGCACACGCCGCACGGCGTCGATGGCTTCCGTATCGGACGCGGCCGTGCGGGCCGCCCGCGCCAGACGTCCTGCCGCGGCCGCGCTGGCCCCGAGCCCGTCGCGCTTTGATACGCGACGGACAATCATGCCCGCGCCCGCTGTGAAGTTCGTCGCGGGATCGATGAGGATGAAGCTGCCGGTCGTGCGGTCGGCCCGATAGCTGTCGAAGGCGATCGGCCGTGACGTGGACACGATCGCCGTTCCGATCTCGTTCAGCGAAAATGATCGGTCGACCTCCGCCGACACAGTCGTCGCGCCATGCTTCAACAGGTACACTCGCCCGGCATCGAGCGGGCGTTCGTCCATCCAGACGATGTCGGCATCGAAGCGGCCGCCGACCTCGGTCGGGCCCGCCGCGATCACGTCGCCGCGACTGATATCGAGCTCGTCCTCGAGGGTCAATGTCACGGACATCGGCGCGAATGCGCGGTCGATGTCGCCGTCCCACGTCACGATGCGCTTCACCCGGCTCGATCGGTTTGCCGGCCACACCGTGACGGAATCGCCGACGTCGACGACGCCGGATGAAATCTGACCCGCGTACCCGCGAAAGTCGTCAGATGGGCGGACGACGAGCTGAACCGGAAATCGCAACGGGCGCGAGGTGGCCTCCCGATCGATTTCCACTGTTTCCAGGTACTCGAGCAGGCTCGGTCCCTCGAACCATGGCGTGCGGTCGCTCGCCGTGATCACGTTGTCGCCGTTCAGGGCGCTCAATGGGATCGCATGGACCCGCGCGTCCCCCTGGATCGCGGCGAACTCGCGGCAGATCTCGTCGAAGACTTCACGATCGAACTCGACGAGGTCCATCTTGTTCACCGCGAGCACCAGATTCGTGATGCCCAGCAGCTGCGCGATGCGCGCGTGGCGACGCGTCTGCTCCCGGACGCCGTGCCGCGCGTCGATCAGCAGGATCGCGAGGTCGGCCGTGGAAGCGCCGGTCGCCATGTTGCGCGTGTACTGTTCGTGGCCCGGCGTGTCGGCGAGGATGAACTTCCGGCGCGCCGTCGCGAAATACCGATAGGCGACGTCGATCGTGATGCCCTGTTCCCGCTCCGCGCGGAGACCGTCGGTGAACAGGGAGAAGTCGATCGGCCCGGCGCTCTGGTTGCGCGACGCGGCCGTCACGGAACGGATTTGATCGTCGTACACGCCCCGCGAGTCGTACAGCAAGCGTCCGATGAGCGTGCTCTTCCCATCGTCCACGCTTCCGGCGGTGCAGAGGCGCAGCAGGTCGGGCATCAGAAGTAGCCTTCGCGCTTCTTGAGCTCCATCGATCCGTCCTGGTCGTGATCGATGACCCGAAGCTGCCGTTCCGACTGGCGCACGCGGACGAGCTCCTCGATGATCTTCGGCACGGTGTCCGCGTTGGATCGCACGGCGCCCGTGCACGGAGAACATCCGAGCGACCGCATGCGGCACACCACGCGCTCGAGACGATCGCCTGGGAGCAGCGGGACGAACGGCTGCTCGGCGACTATCAGGGAATGTCCGCGGACGATCACGTCGCGCTCCTTGGCGAAGTACAGCGGGACGACGGGGATCTGCTCGTCGCGGATGTAGTGCCACACGTCGAGCTCGGTCCAGTTGGACAAGGGAAACACGCGGATGCTTTCACCCGGCCGGATGCGGGCGTTGAGGAGGTGCCAGAGTTCCGGCCGCTGGCGTTTGGGATCCCATTGCCCTTTCTCGTCCCGCAGCGAGAAGACGCGCTCTTTCGCGCGCGAGCGTTCTTCGTCCCGCCGCGCCCCCCCGAAGGCGGCCTGGAACTGGCCCGCCTCGAGCGCGTCGAGCAGAGCCTGCGTCTTGAGCAACCCGCAGCATCGCTGCGTGCCGACGGCGAAGGGCTGCGTGCCATCCGCGAGGGCCTCGTTGTTGCTATGGACGATCAGTCGTGCCCCGATTGATCTGGTGTACGCGTTACGGAATTCGATCATCTCGCGGAACTTGTAGGTCGTGTCGACGTGCAGCAATGGAAACGGGATGGGTGCGGGGTAGAACGCCTTCTGCGCGAGACGGAGCAGGACCGAGGAGTCTTTGCCGATTGAATACAGCATCACCGGCCGCTCGAACTCGGCAACCACTTCCCGGATGATGTGGATGCTTTCAGCTTCGAGCGCCCGCAAGTGGTCGAGTCGAAGCGACGACTCCGCGCCCGGGCGTGCGAGCGCCCCGGGTGCGAGTTCGCTTGCCGAGGTTTCTCGATAACTTGGGACGACGGGGGCGATGTGCATCTCTGACTCCTCTACAGCCCGCGCCGGGACGGCGCAGGCGCTCTCGACCGACCACTACGAAGAGGCCGAGCGATGTGCGAGGAGAGGCCGGAGCTTGTTACAACTGAAGGTCTAGAGGCGTCTCACCCGCGCGTCGCCGGCACCGTACAGACGCATCGACAACAGGTCGACACGCAGGCGGGGCGAGCGCAAGTGAAGGCGAGAGACATCAGCAATGCACGTTAGCAGCCCGTCAGCTGAAGTGTCAAGTTTTGGGGCTTTCTATCTATGTTTTGGGGCTTTCTATCTATGCATGATGTCCATGACTGATTCGCATGGATAGACGCAAGTGCCTGAGAATGCGGGCGTTTGCGGCATGACGGATCTCGCGCAGAGAGAGCGGATCTCGCGCAGAGATCGCAAAGAACGCAGAAAAAGACAATAAAGAGGCGGGTGGTCACAGCGTCCCTGGCGTCCGGCCGCAGGCCGGACGGTCGCCGGAACGGCAAGGCAGACTTATCTCTGCGTTCTCCGCGCTCTCCGCGCGATTGGTTCGTGACTGCGTGACTGCGGGCGGCATTCTAATGCAGCCGGATCCTTAGCCCGCCGATCACCAGGCGAGGGGAGCCGACCGTCGTGGGCAGCGTGCCGACGAAGTACTCGGCATCAAAAAGGTTCTGGACTCCGGCGAACAGTTCGAGATTGCGGCCGAAGGCGCGAGAGGCGCTGAGCTCGACGAGCGCGAATCTGGGCAGCCGCCGCGTCACCTGGTTCAGGTCGTCATCGAATTGCGAGCCGACCAACTGCACGCCCGCTGCCAGCGTGAGGATCTTCGGATTCGAATACGCGGCCCGGATCGAGCCGCGATGCGCGGGCACCTGAGGCAGCCATTTGCCGATCAGCGCGAGGTTCGACGGGTTGTCGGTAACTTTGGCCTGCTCGTACACGTAGGCGGCCGATACCTTCCAGGCGGCGCCGATCCGGTACTCGACATCGCTCTGCAGGCCGCGGATCCGTGTCTTGCCCAGATTCTGCCTTTGCTGCGTAACGTTCTGCCCTACCTGGCTGATGGTCACGTTCGAAACCGGATCCTTCAGGCGATTGTCGAACCACGTCGTGCGCAACGTGACGTTTGGCGACGCCGCCACGGTCACTCCCGCTTCGCCGCCGACGAGCCGCTCGGGGCCGAGCGCGTTGTTCGCGAGCGTGAGCGTCTGGCCCACTCGGAACTGACGATAGAGCTCGTTCAACGTCGGCGCGCGGAATCCCCAGCCGAGGTCTCCCCACACGTCCACGCGGCGGGTGACGTGGTACCGCGCCGCCAGGCGCGGACTCGCGACGGTGTCGCTTCGAGTCGGCAGCGATGGCACGTTGTTCACCGGGGCGCCGATCAGGCTCGTCTCGAGGTTGTGACCGTCGTAATTGCGCCACCCATCCAGCCGCGCGCTGAGTATGAGCGTGAGCTGGGGCACTGGTACGATCAAGTCCTGGACGAACGCCCCCATGCTCCGTTGCGTGCCGCCCGAGACACGTTTCAGCGTGACCTGCGTGCCGGCCGCGGCGTCGAGACCATTCTCCTGGCTGTCGCCATCCACCCAGCGAAAATCGGTACCGGCGGTGAAATACTGCTTCGTGCCCAGCGCGCGCGACCACTGTGCCATGCCGCCGACGCTCGTCGTGGGGACCGTCTGCGTCAACGTCATGCGGCCGATGTTGCGTGGCGGTGTTGACGCGGGCACCGCGAGAAAATTGCTATGAAACGTTTCGACGTCGGTGAACACCGTCGCCTGCAGATTACTCTGATCAGGCATCCGGACGCGCACGCCCGCGCTCGCCGCACGCCACGTCGTGTCGTTGGCTTCCTCCGTGCCGTCGATCGTGCTTGCCTTGCCGTTGTCGCGGTTCTCGTTGAAGTAACCCGCACGGACGAACGCCCGGACGCGATCGGTGGGGGCGTAGTCCAGCTTCACGTTGAGATTCCAGAAGCGCGCGGCAGCGTTGTTGTCCACGCGTCCGCGCTCGCTGGCGCGCACGATCGCATACCCGTCGGTATCGAAGACGTTGCCGTCCACGGTCACGCCGGCCTTGCCCCAGACGTGGCTCCCGACGAAGTCCACTTTCGGCGTGTTTCGGCTTCCGTATTGCGCCTTCACGTCGAGGGTCTTCGGCGTGGCGGGACTGGTCACGAAATTGATGACGCCGCCCATCGCGTAGTTGCCGTAGAGGCTCGAGCTCGATCCGTCCACGACCTCGATGCGATCGGAGCTCTCGAGGGGGACCCGCGACCAGTACACCCAGCCGCCGAACGGATCGTTGACAGGCACGCCGTCAACGAGGACGAGCGTGCGGCTGACGCCGCTCGGTCCGATGCCGCGCAGCGACACCCCCTGCGCGGTGGGATGCGACGCGAGGCTGCTCGTACGGCGGAAGAGGCTGAATGTCGGAATCTGACGCAATACGTCGTCGGCCACCAGCGCGGGTGACTGCTGGATGTCCTGCCTGTCGAGCATGCTGACGCTTGCGGGCACATCCCCGGTCCGCCGTTCGCCCCGGGTCGCCGTGACTGTGACGGCTTCCGTGACGGTCGCAGGCACCACGACCAGAACAACGTACGCGCGCGGTGATCCCGCGGCGACCGTATAGTGAAGCTCGGCGAATCCCGCGGCCCGGACAATGAGCAGGACTTCGCCTGCGGGCGGGGCCGGCACGCTGAACCTTCCGTCGGGTCCGCTGACGATGAACTGATCGCGTTCGCCGCTCCGGATGACAATCGAGGCTCCCGCTATCACGCCGCCGGCGCCGTCGCGAATCGTTCCGCTGATCGGTGAGGCGGCTTCAGGCCGCACGGCTTGAGCGCCATCACCGGCGTACCCGATCGCGGCACCCGGGAGCGGAGCGGACACGGAGACGAACAGCAGCACGGCAGCGGCCAACATCAGAGGCTCCTCTCCGAGAGTTACGGACACCCGGGCCTTCGAGTTTACTCCGCCTGTACAATAATGTCCTTGATGGTGCGGTGCGTCGTCGCGCTCCTCCTCGCGGTCGGTCAATTCGGCCAGAGCAGTACGGGAGAACTGCGCGTCACGGTCACTGACAGCAGCGGCCTCCCATTGCCTGGCTCGGTGGAAGTCGTCAGCGCCGCCAACGAGTTCCACCAGCGCATCGAGACCGATGCTGCGGGCGTGGTGATCGTCCGGCGGCTGCCGTTCGGCTCATATCGGGTGGCGGTTGCCCGCGACGGCTTTGCCAGCGTCTCGAGACTCGTCGAGATTCGATCGGCCCTTCCGGCGGAGTACCACGTGACGATGAGTCTGGCCACCGTGCAGGCGCAGATTACCGTGTCGGCCGATAACACGTTGCTGGATTCTCATGAAGCGACTTCGGTTCATCGCATCGGCGCTGAGACGCTCGAGCGCCGTACCACAGCGCTTTCCGGCCGTGCTTTGCCGGACATTGTGAACACGCAGCCCGGATGGCTGCTCGAAGCCAACGGCATCCTCCACCCGCGAGGCTCCGAGTACCAGACGCAGTACGTCGTCGACGGGCTGCCCATGACCGACAACCGCTCGCCGGTCTTCGCACCGGAGTTTGGCGCGGATGATGCGCATGCGATGACAATCCGGACTGGTGGCTATCCCGCGGAATACGGCAGGAAGCTCGGGGGCGTGATCGAGATCGTAACGGCGCCTGACGCGCGCCGGGGCTTCGGCGGCTCGGTCTCCGCATCGCTCGGCAGCTTCCACACCGGGAGCGGCGCCGCCGTTGTGGAACATGGAGGCGAGAAGAGCACGCTGAGCGTGACGGTGGCATCCGCCGGCACTGATCGGTATCTCGATCCCCCTGTGGAGGAGAACTACACGAATCATGGTTTGACCACGAACGGTTCGTTGCGCTACGAGCGGGATCTCTCCGCGTCGAGCCGGTTCGGCGTCATCCTGCGGCACGGCAACGCCCGGTTCCTCGTGCCGAACGAGCACATGCAGCAGGACGCGGGACAGCGTCAGGATCGCAGCAGCGCCGAGACCGCCGCACAGTTCTCTGCGCAGCGGATGTTCTCGCCCAACCTTGTCGGGGACGTTCGTGCGATGGTGCGCGATGTGTCCGCGCAGTTCTGGTCCAACACGGCGTCGACGCCGATTGTCGCGTCACAGAATCGCGGATTCCGCGAGTTCTACGTGAAGGGCGCTGTCTCGGCGCATGCCGGTGCGCACGAGCTCAAGGCCGGCGCAGACGTGAGCCTGGGACACGTGCGCGAGGATTTCTCGTATCGGATCACCGATCCGCGCGCGTTCGACGACCCGACGCCCGGGGTATTCAGTCTTGCCGGTCGCCACGCCGATCAGGAGCAGGCTCTTTTCATCCAGGATCAAATGCGCATGGGCGTGTGGACGGTAAACGCCGGACTGCGATGGGATCGCTATGCGCTGGCCGTCCGCGACAATGCGTTCAGTCCGCGGCTTGCGGCCGCCTGGTCGTGGCCGGCGGCTGATATGGTGCTTCGCGCGTCGTATGATCGAGCGTTCCAGACGCCTGCCATCGAGAACCTGCTGATCGCCAGCTCCGATTCGGTCGAGCAACTTGGCAGTCATGTCGTGCGCCTGCCGGTGCCGCCGTCGCGAGGAGATTTCTACGAAGCCGGGCTCTCGAAGGCGCTCGCAGGTCACATGCGGCTCGACGTGGCTCTCTTCAAGCGACGCATGACTGACGTCGCCGACGACGATCTCCTGCTGAACACGGGCGTCAGCTTTCCCATTGCGTTCCATCGGGCGGAGATTAACGGCGCCGAGATCAAGCTGGAACTGCAGCGATGGAAGGGCCTCTCCGGCTCCATCGGGTACTCTCACCTGCACGGCGTCGGCGAGCTGCCTGTCACCGGCGGACTCTTTGTCGGCGAAGAGGCCACGACGCGGCTGGCATCGACGGAGCGTTTTCCGGTGACGCAGGATCAACGGCATACGCTCCGCGGGCGCGCCGGCTATCAATTCTCCTCGTCGGGCTGGATCGCGCTCGCGGGGTCGTACGGGAGCGGCCTGCCATTCGAAGACTTCGACGACACACCGGAGGAAGCGGTGGAGCAGTTCGGCCAGCGCGTCGTGGACCGTGTGAACTTCGAGACACGGCGGGTACGTCCGTCCGCATCTCTCGATGCCTCCGCTGGAATTGTCCTCACGAAGTCGCCGAAGCGCGCGCTCCGACTGCAGGCCGAGGTGAGGAATCTTACGAACCGTCTCGACGTCATCAATTTCGCGGGACTCTTCTCGGGCACCGCGCTGGCCGCCCCTCGGAGCGTCGCGATTAGACTCAGGGCAGACTTTCGCTAAGTGACATTAGTCACTCGTGATGGATGCGCCGTTCTCATTTCCGAACGGCAACCACGACCCCCCAGGGACTCCCGCCCGTTGCGATCTTCTTTTCCACCTTGCCGGTTGCGAGGTCGACGATCGAGACATCGCCGCTTGGTCCGTTGGCGGTGTACAGCTTCGATCCATCGGCGCTGACCGCAATCCCCCACGGCCGCGCGCCGACCCCTTCGATCGTCCGCACCAGCTTGCGCGAGGCGACATCGATCACGGCCACCGACCCCGCTCGACCGAGCGAGATGAAGACCTGCCGTCCATCCGGCGACAGCGCGCCTCCCATGGGTCGCGGCGGGGTTGGGGTCCCTTCGGTCTTCGGGACTTCAATTGTCGACGCGACCTTGTGCTTCGCCGTATCGATGACGCCGACGAGCGCGGCATTCTCGTTGGTCACGAACGCCGTGGCGCCGTCCTTCGAGAATGTCACCGACCTGGGCCTCGGCCCCGTCTTGATCCGCGCCAGCACCTTCTGAGTCTTCGTATCGATCACGGCGACGTCACTGCTGCCCTCGGAGGTTACGTAGACCGTCCCGCCATCAGGACTGACGGTGACACCCTCGGGCTCTTCGCCGACGCTGATCCGCTGCACGACGTTGCCGCTCGCGGCGTCGACGATTGAGACCTCGGCGGCGTCCTCGTTGGACACGTAAATCGTCTTGCCGTCTGGTGAGATGTCGAAGACCTCCGGATCCTGGCCGCTCTGGAATTTGCGGACGACGGCGTGCGTCACCAGATCCACGACCCCGATGCCGTCGGCGGCGCGGTCCGCGGGCGGCAGCTTCGATTCGTCCACGCCGGGACCCGCGATCGGGGATCCCGACAGCGCGACGAGGAGCTCCTTGCCGTCGCGCGATCGCCGGATGCCGCGGGGGCGCTTGCCGACCGCAATGCGCTCGACAACGGTCCCCGCCCCGGGATCGATGACGACCACGTTACCGCCGGTTTCGTCCGAGACATAGAGCCGCACGCCCGAAGAGGACGCCGGCGCTGCCGCGGGGGGCGTGGCCGGCGGAGTCGTGGCGGTCGTCGACGCAGGCGGCGATGACCGATCGCACGCGCTCAACGCCACGGTGACACACACGAGCGCCAGGGCCGACCGTCTCGTCACATTACTCATCCCATCCTCAGTGTGGGGGGTGCACGCGGCGCAGATCAGAACGAAATCGCGTCGCGTCCTTGCTTCAGTTTTTCGAGGTCGATCCCGGGTACCTTGCACACCCCGTCGAAGTCCTTGAAATCACCGTTGGTTTTTCGATACTCGGCGATCGCGTCCGCATCCTTCTGCGTCATGCCGAGAACAACGACGATGTCCTTACTCAAGGCTCGATTGATGTTCACACGCCCGCTGACACGAAGCAGGTACTCCTCGGCGGCCGTGAAGTCTTCGGCGGTCCCCTCAGCCCCCCGATCGATCATCTTCTCGATGACCTCTTCCCATTGCGTCCGTGTCCGGCGGGTCGCGAGGATGCGGTCCGCATCGTGGCACGAACTGCAGACGCGTTTGAAGGCAACTGACGGATGATCGTCGGGCTCCTGAGCGCTCGCCGCCATCGCAGCGCCGGTAACGACCGCCAGACCAGCCACGAATATCGCGGCAGCCACGCGGATCGCCCGTGATGCGTAGTCGCTTTTCATGACGTGCATGGTGAGTGTGCGTTCCCGCGTTGTAAGCGCGTGCCGCCCCGCGCTCGTATTGTTTTTACTATAACGTCTTTTTCGACGATGGGATGTTTTGCTCTGCAATATGCCGGGCCGCGACGGTATTGCAGAGCGCAGTTGTTTCCCGCGGTTGCTCGAAACAGGATAAAAACGTCGGGCTGAAGAGCGTCCACGGTTTTCAAGCTTCAGCCTTCCAACGGTTCAGATTCCCGACGTTCCAAGACCGCGCGATGAATCGCATCCAGATCGGCGCCGCGCTCGGCCTTGTCGTCATGTTCGGCGGGTGGCTCGGCTCGCCAGAGCTTCTGACGCCCGTAGTCGCCAGGAAGCAGCCACAGGACCCGGCCGCCACGATAGCGATGCTCGAACAGCGGCTCGCCGCCTATCGCCATCTCCTGTCCGACTGGGGCGGTCTCACGCGGTACGGCAGCGACGACAGCGAGATCAAACCGCCCGCGCCCGGCGAGAATCGGGTCGTCTTCATTGGCGATCAAATCACCGAGTTCTGGGGCCGCGGCGCGGCACGATTTTTTCCGGGTCGTCCTTATGTCAATCGTGGCATCGGCGGACAGACCTCACCGCAGATGCTCGTCAGGTTCCGCCAGGATGTGATCGGGCTGAAACCGAAAGTCGTGGTCATCCAGGCGGGGACGAACGACATCGCTGGCGTGACGGGACCGGGCACGCGCGGCACGCTCTCGGAACACATCATGTCGATGACCGAGCTCGCAAAAGCCAATGGCATCCTCGTGGTGCTGGCGTCGATCACGCCCGTCTGCGATTGCACGAAGATGCAGACCGATCTGCGACCGCAGGGCAAGATCGCCGACTGGAACGGATGGTTGAAGGGCTACGCCGCCGCCAGTGGATCGGTCTACCTTGACTACTACGCGGCGCTCGTGGACGGACGCAACTTCCGGAAGGAATTCACCACGGATGGACTATTGCCCAATGACGCGGGATACGCGGTGATGGCGCCGCTCGCCGAGCTGGCCATTGAGACCGCGTTGAAAACACGGTGATGGACATTACCCGTTCCCAGTCTCCGGCGAGGACGACTGGAAACATGGAACTGGAAACTGCAGTGAGGAGTCACTCTGCGATGCGAAAGATGTCTTGTCTATTCTCTTGGACGTCGGCGGCCGTGCTCACCGCGATGGTGACGTCACACGCGCAGGGACGTGGCGGTGGGGCGTGGACAACGGCCGGAAGTGATGCGCAGCGGACGGCCTCGGTGCGTACGGACCCGAAGATCTCGATTGCGAGTATGCAGAAGCCGGGATTCCAGTTTCTGTGGAAACGAAAGCTCGATAGCCAGCCGTTGACGCAACCGCTCCTTCTGCCAAACATCATTGCGTACAAAGGGTTCAAGGCGTTGGCGTTTGTGGGAAGCGCGTCCGGCAACGTGTACTCCCTCGATTACGACTTGAACCGCATGTTCTGGGAACAGAAGGTGAGCCCGCCGGCTTCGCGTACTGGAAGTGCCGCCTGCTCATCGTGGCTGCCGGCGATCACGAGGGTCACACCCGTGACGCCGCCAGTTCCGGGAGCCCGGGGCGGCGGTGGCGGCGCACGGGGGCGCGGTCCTGCGGGACCGCAAATTGCGAACGGCCGCGGTGGCGGCGACAATCTCTTCGCAATCTCGGGCGATGGGCGGGCGCACGTCATGAACCCGCAGATCGGCACGGATCAGATTCCGCCCGTCACGTTTCTTCCTGCGAATGCCCTCGTCATTGGATCCGTCCTGGTCGACAACGTGCTCTATGCGACGACGACGGGCAGTTGCGGTGGAGCGGCCAACGGCGTGTGGGCAGTGGATCTTGCCAGCGACGCGAAGACGGTCACGACATTCGATGCCAAGGGGGCGGCGGTGGCGGGCAGCGCGGCGCCGACGTTCGGTACCGACGGGACGATTTATGTCGCCACCGGAACCGGGAATTCTCTCCTGGCCAACGCGGTCGTGTCGCTCGAAGCAAAGACGCTCACACAAAAGGATTCGTTCTCCGCGGGTGCGTCTCCGTTCACGTCGAATCCGATCGTGTTCCAGTACAAGGGGAAAGACCTGGTTGTCGCGGCCAACAAGGATGGAAAGCTGTACGTGCTCGACAGCGGGTCGATCGGCGGCGCCGATCATAAGACGGCGCTGCACAAGACGTCCCGGTTCTCGAGTGGCACCACGGATGTGACCGGACTCTCCACATGGCAGGATGCCGGTGGCACGCGCTGGGTCGCCGCGACGTTGAGCGGAACCGTGCACGCGGATACGAAGTTCCCGGTGAACAACGGTGCCGTGGCGAAAGGTGCGCTGGTGGCGTTCACCGTCGTTGATCAGAACGACGCCCCGACGCTCCAGCCGCAGTGGGTCTCGCGCGACCTCGCATCACCGGTCACTCCCGCGGTCGTCAACGGCGTCGTGTTCGCGCTTGCGAGCGGAGAGGCCGCGGGCGCGAACCCGGCGCAGCGCGCGCAACGCTCCGCGCCGGCCGTGCTGTATGCGCTCGACGCCGCGACCGGCAAGGAGCTCTGGACGAGCGGCACGACGATCACATCGTTCGCGCGTGGGATCGGGCCTTCAGCCGGCGACAGCCAGGTGTACGTGGTCACGTACGACGGCACTCTGTATGCGTTCGGCATGCCGGCGGAGCGCTGATCGCAGCCATCCGTTTCGCGAGAACCCCTGATGACGACTCGAACGAGGTTGATCATGAAAAAGGCGATTTCTTTCGCGGCCATCCTGACCTGCTGCAGCGTCGCCTGGAGCACAGGCCGGCTGCCGCATTCCTCGATTGTCAGCGCACAGACGAACACCGCCGCCCTGTACGACTGGCTGACCGATGGCGGCGACAACCAGAGGACCGGCTGGAACACGCAGGAGAAAACGCTGACGAAAGACAACGTGAAGGATCTCAAGCTTCTCTGGAAGCTCGAGACGCGCAACCAGGTGCGCGCCCTTCACTCGCTCATGCCGGTGCTCGTCGTCAGCCAACTCACGACACAGGCCGGCGTGAAACATGTCGGGTATGTCGCGGGTATCTCCGACAATCTGTATGCCTTCGATACCGACACTGGCAGGATTCTGTGGCAGAAGCACTGGGAGTACGTGGCACCGGCCGGCCGCGGCGGAGGTGGTCGCGGCGGTCAACCGCAGGATCCGGCGCACCTTGGTTTCCTCCAACCCGGTGGCAGCAGCGATACGCCGGTGATCGGTCCGGCGGACGCGCAAGGCCGCCGGCCGATCTACTTCGTCACGGGCGACGGCATGCTCCACATCCTCAATGCCGCCACCGGCGAGGATCTCCAGCCGTCGTACATGTTCCACCCGGGCAAAGGATGGAGTCTCAACCTGGTCGATAACGTGCTCTGGATGGCCAATACGTACGCAGGCGATAGCATCTCGGCCGTGCGGCTCGACGATCCGCAGCACAAGGTCATGAGCTTCAACGCCGGGAGCGGCGGGGCATGGGGGCGCCGCGGAGCCGTGATCGACTCAACGGGCGCCGCGTGGACCACGACCGGCGACGGTGTGTACGACCCGACCAGCGATCCGCCGCGGTACGCCAACAGCGTCATCGGCGTGCAGATCTCGGGCAGCGAGCTCAAGCTGAGGGACTACTACACCCCGACGAACTGGGACTGGTTGCGCAAGCGCGATCTCGATCCGAACAACACGCCGACCATCTTCAACGTCAAGGGACGCGAGCTCATGGCGGCGTCCGGCAAGGAGTGCCGCGTCTACCTGCTCGATCCGACAGCGCTCGGCGGCGCCGATCATCAGACACCGCTCTATAAGACGCCGCTCTTCTGCAACGAGGAAGTGGACTTCCAGGATGCGGGCAGCTGGGGCGCGCTGTCGTCGTGGGAGGATCCGGGCGGGACGCGGTGGGTGCTCGCACCCTTCTGGGGGCCGGCCCATTCGCAGGTCAAGTTTCCCATCATGAACACGCCGCTCACCAAGGACGGTGGGGTCGCCGCGTTCAAGGTCGAAGAGGCAAATGGCAAACCGGTGCTGACGCCGGCGTGGATTTCGCGAGACATGAAGCGCGGCGAACCGGTCATCGTGGCCAACGGCATGGTGTTCGGTTACGGCAGCGGCGAGGAAACGAAACAGTCATGGCCCGACATCGGCCTGCAGTTCGATTCGACCATCCGCGCCGAGAAAGGCACCCACGCCACGATCTACATCCTCGATGCGCAAACAGGCAAGGAGCTATGGTCGAGCGGCACCCAGATGCACCAGTGGAATCACTTCAGTGGCATCACTGTCGCCAATGGCAGGATCTATCTGGGCACGTACGACGGAACCTTGTACTGTTTTGGTCTTCAATAGCGGCTGATTCTCACGCTCTTCGTATCGTCGCGTTTGCCGGGCCGTGCACCTGGACACGGAACGCGCTGAAATTCGTGCGATGCGGCCCGCTCAGCGTGCGACGGCGGCTGCTGCCGGGACTTCAAGGGCCTCGGGCGCGACCGTTTTTTCCGGGTACAACGTCACCTTCACGAAGTTGTCATTCTTCAGATACAGCCGAGCGGCGTCTTTGATCGTGGCCGCATCGATCTTGTTGTAATAGTCCGCCAGGTTGAAAAGGCTCGTGAGGTCCTCCCCAAGCTGGTAGCGGTTCGCGATCTGCCCCAGCAGATAGCCGTTCTGCTTCATGTTCGTTTCCTGATCGCGCAGGAACGTTTCTTTGACGTCAGTCACCTGCTTGTCGGTCGGCCCGGTCGTCTTGAGTTGATCGATCTCCTTGAAGACGCCCTTCACGAGCTCCTCAGTCCGATCGGGGCTGCAGCCGAAGGCGACGGTGATGGTGTATTCCTCGCGCGGAATCTTGGTGTACCCGGCCGACGCCGTCACGCTGTAGGTGGCGCCGAGCTCTTCGCGCAGCGACTCGCGAAGGCGCGTCTCGAGGGCCTCGGCCATCGCGCGAATCGCGATGCGCTGCACCTGGTTGTACTGGAACGGTCCGGAGAACACGATATTGGCGCGGCTCTTCGGCTCGATCCCCCTGTCCACGCGTTTCTCGATGACGCCGGCCGGTTTCTTGATGCCGATATCCTTCCAGGTCTCCTGGCGGTGAGTTGCGGGCAACGCGCCAAGATACCGCTCGACCAGCGGCTTGATCGTATCCGGGTCGAAGCTGCCCACGAACACGAAGGTGAAATCGCTCGCATCGCTGAAGCGGTCCTTGTAAAAGGCGAGCGACTTGTCGAGATTCATCTGGTCGACCAGCTCGGGGGACATCAGCCGCGCGCGCGGATGGTCCTGGCTGAGGATTGAGTTGAGCGTCTCAGCAAAGGCGTACTCCGGCGACGCCTTCTGATTGGCCAGCGCGCTTTTTGTCGAGGTCGTGATGACGGTGAACATCGCCGGATCGGCCCGGGGCTGAGTGAATGTCAGGTAGATCAGCTGGAACATGGTCTCGAGGTCTTTACGCGAGGCGCTGCCCTGGAGGCCTTCTTCAGTTTCGCCGATGAACGGCCGCGCCGATGCGACCTTGCCGGTCAGCGTCTTTCGCAGATCGATCTGGCTGAACTTGCCGAGTCCACCGCTCGCAATGACCTGCGCCGCCGTCCGCGCCGGAACGAAATCAGCGTCGGAGGCAAGAGACGTCCCACCGGGACTGAAGGCGCTGAAAAGCACCTCATCCTCCTTGAACGTCGTCGGCTTCAGCACCACCTGGACGCCGTTGGCCAGTTCCCACTCCGTGATCCCGAACGTGCCCTTGGTGGTGGTTTTCGTCACGGCGCCAGGCGTGGGCACCGTGTCGAGAAGCGGCTGGTTGTCCACAGCATCCACGTACGCGGTGACGTCCTTGCGCTCGGCGGACGCGATCACCGCAGCCAGCTTCGCTTCGTCCGGCACGGTCAATCCCGGCTTCTCCGGCGCATTCACCATCACGACACGGTTCTGATCGGGCACCCAGTCTTTCGCGAGCGCGTTGACCTCGGCCAGCGTGATCTCCGGCAGGAACCGCGCGTGCAGCGCAGCCTCGTACTCGATTCCAGGAATCGGTTCCTGGTCGGTGAAATTCCGCGTGTACTCATCAGCGAGAGGATCGGAGGGCTGTGTATCCTTCTCCGCCACGGCGCGCTCGAGCCCGCGCATGATGTTGAGCTTCTGGCGGTCGAACTCGGTTGTGGTGAATCCAAAGCGCACGACACGCTGCGCTTCCGTGAAGAGCGCCTCGAGCCCGCGCTCGATGCCGTCTTCCTTCACTCCGGCGCTCAGGGTCGATATTTCGGCTGTCCGGACGAACTGACCCCGGCCTGCGCCGGCGCCGAGAAATGGCGCGTCGGGTTTCTGTGCGATCTCGGACAACCTTGTCGAGAGCATTCCGGTGAACAGCCGTTCGACAATCTGGCGGCGATACGACCCGACCGTCGTCTGGTCGCGCATCGGCATCTTGCCATAGACCCCAACGCTCGTACTCGAGGCTTCCTTGTCCGTGGCTATCGCGAACAAGGTGCCCGGCTGCTCCGGCACTTTGTAGGATGGCCGCAGTTTGCGGGCCGCCGACTTGGGGATCGACTCGAAATGATTCTTGATGAGCGTTTCGACCTCGGCCTTGTCGAAATCGCCGACCGCGACGACGGCCATCAGCTCCGGACGGTACCAGTCGGTGTAGAACTTCTTCAGGCGATCGTGTTTGAAACTGTGGACAACTTCCATGTCGCCGATTGGCAGCCGCTCGGCATATCGCGATCCTTTGAAGAGGATGGGAAACTGCTTGTCCTGCATGCGCGCGCCGGCGCCGCGCCGCAGCCGCCACTCCTCGGTGATCACCCCGCGCTCCTTGTCGATCTCCACCTCGTCGAACGACACTCCGTGCGCCCAGTCCTCGAGAATGAGGAACGCCTTATCGAGCACGTCAGGCTTGTCTGTCGGCACCTGAAGCATGAAGACGGTTTCGTCGAAGCTCGTGTATGCGTTGAGGTGCGGCCCGAAACGCATGCCGATCGATTCCAGAAACTTGACCATCTCCTGTTTGGGGAAGTGTGTCGTGCCGTTGAAGGCCATGTGCTCGACGAAATGCGCGAGGCCGGACTGGTCGCGATCCTCGAGGATCGAACCGGCGTTGACCACGAGCCGCAGCTCGGCGCGCTTTTCCGGCTTCCTGTTGGTCCGCAGGTAATAGCGCAACCCGTTCGCGAATCGCCCGGTTGTAATCTGAGGGTCAACGGGGATGGTCGCGGTCAGGGGCGCGGTCAATGCGGGCGACGATTTGGGAACAGCGGCGGGCGCGGGCTGCTGAGCTCCAGCAAGGCTCGTCGCGAGGCACACAGCCGCAAGTGTCATCATTTTCGACTTCATGGCTATCTCCAGAACGCACGGGCGGGGAATTCTGTCAGAGATCCAAGCTTAGCATCCAGTGGTTCATCTGGGTCCAGGGATCGGGCGAGTACGAGGAATCGCGCCAGGACCGGGGCGGCTTGACATCAGACACTTTACAATGCAAAGTATATCTGCATTGGAAAGTTAAGTAATGGAGGTCCCAGTGATCCTGCGTGTATGTATCGCCCTGCTGTGGGTAGCGAGCATGGCGGGCTGCAGCCCGACCAACAACATCATGTTGGGCCGGGTCGAAGCGGTTGTCGCCGGACACCCGGTCGTCGTGACCGATTGCTACCGGACGAGCGTCCCGCAGCCTGTCATTGAAGCAACCGGCGCAACTTTCACGCCCTGCCGCGACGCCGTGGTGGTGATTCGCGGAGAGCAGCTTACCGTCAACGGCACGCCGTACGGTTCGCTGACCCCGAAGGCGAAGGTGATCGTGGACCACGGCCGGGTCTCGATAGAAAAATAGGTCCCAGTTTCCAGTGTCCAGTTTCCAATTCCCGGTTTTTATCAACTGGCAACTGGCAACTGGCAACTGGCAACTGGTTACTGTCCTCCAACCCTCGCAGCTGGAGGTGCCGGCATCTCGGAGGGTGCAAATCGTTGCAGCATCTCGTCGCGCGTCGACAGGTGATAGATCGTTGAGGCGACGATCACCGCCGCCTTCTTCACGTCCTCCTCGATGACGCGCTCGTACGTATCCAGGTTCGTATGGTGCGTGTGCGTGCCGTACTCGATGGGATCCTGCTGGAATCCGATGCCTGGCAACCCGGCGTTGTTGAATGATGTGCTGTCGGTTCCGCCGAGGTTCCGGCCGCTCGCGGCCGTCGCGCCGTAGATGCCGAGGTCCTGGAAGAGCGCGAAGATCTCGCGCAGCGCCGTGGCGGAAGACGCCGGGCCGAATACGCTCGCCCCGCGCAGCTGGCCGGTGCCCGTATCGATATTGATATAGGCCACGAGCCTGCTGAATTCAGGCTTCTGGGCTTCGAACGACCCGAAATGCTCCTTCACGTAGGCCTGGGAGCCGAGCAGTCCTTCCTCCTCACCGCTCCAGAGCGCCACGCGGATCGTGCGGCGCGGCTGCACGCCGAGCTTCAACAGGATGCGGGCCGCCTCCATCATGATTGCGCACCCGATGGCGTTGTCGGTGGCGCCGGTCGCGGACTGCCACGAGTCGAGATGTCCACCAAGCATCACGACTTCATCCTTCTTATCCGTTCCGGGAATCTCGGCGATCGTGTTGTACGACGTGCGTCCTTCCGGATAGACCCTGTTCACGATGTTGAACTCGAGCTCGACAGGCGTCCCGTCGGCAAGGATGCGCGCGATACGTCCGTAATCCTCGTTTCTCACGACAACGGTCGGGACCGCCTTGGCGAGATCGTACGTTGTGTTGTCGAACGCGATGATTTGCCCGTGCTCGCGTCCCGCGTCATTGACGCGAACGAGCGCGCCGCTCTCGACAAGGAATTGATCGATCTTCGGACCGAGCTCGCGTGCGGGGATTGCGCCTTCCGCATAAAGGCGGCTGGTCCTTCCGCCTGAAGGCGGAAGCCACGGAAACACAGTAGGACCTCGAGGAACCCAGTAGGATCTCGAGGAACCAAGAGGACCCTAGTGGAACGAAGCAGAACCCGGTAGAACACGGCAGAACCCAGGAGAACCAAGCAGAACCTTGGATACGGCTGACGCACCAATTCTTGTATGGCTAAGCCGTGGAGCGTCGACGCTCCGAGGAGGCACACAATGAACCGCGATGAACTCGAAGGTAAGAAAGACCAGCTCAAGGGAAAAGTGAAACAGGCGGCGGGGGATTTGACCGACGACGAGAAGCTTCACGACGAAGGTGTGGCTGACGAGGCATCAGGGGACGTACAGGAAGGGTTTGGCCGTGGCCGCCGCAAGCTGGGCGACGCGATTGAAGACCTCGGCAACAAGATCAAGCGATAGAATTGGTCGTCGGAATTGATGAGCAGGGCCGGAAACGGCCCTGCTCGCGCGTTTGGACGCTTGCACGGACATCTCTTGATCAACGACCACGCCGTCACCGAAATCGTCGAAACCGAAGGCCACCTCATCGACTCCCGTCTGATGACGGACATTTTCGACTCCGTCGTGAGGCACGGCGGAAGCTTCGAGGTTCTCGAGTTCGCGATCGGCCGCACGAACAACGACTTTTCGCGGCTGCAGATGCGTGTCACGGCGCCGACCACCGCCGTGATGCAGGACCTCCTCGAGGAGCTCCTCACATTCGGCTGCCGCACGTCGGCGGAAAGCGACGCTGCCCTGCAGCCGGCGCCCATCGACGGCTGCGCGCCCGACGACTTCTACTCGACCAGCAACCATCGCACCTGGGTGCGCCACGCCGGCGAGTGGCTCGAGGTCGAGCGCCAGCGGATGGATGCCGCCATCGTGATCGAGCGCGGCCGCGCGACATGCCGCAAGCTGCGCGATCTGCGCGCCGGTGATTCCGTCGTCTGTTTTCTTGACGGCATTCGAGTCGTTCCGGAGTTCCGCGAGCGGGACCGTCATGGCTTCGCGTTCATGTCGGGCGGCATCTCCTCCGAGCGTCACGTCGAAACCAGCGTCGAGCGTATTGCTGAGATGATTCGCGACGTGAAAGGCTCGGGCGGGCGCACGGCATTCGTAGTCGGTCCCGTGGTTGTGCACACGGGGGCGGCTTCGTATTTCTGCGATCTCGTCCGGCGTGGCTACGTGGACGTGCTCCTGGCAGGGAACGCGCTTGCGGTGCACGACATCGAGGGCGCGCTGTACGGGACGTCGCTCGGCATCAGCCTGAAAACCGGTGTCCCCGTCGAAGGGGGCCATCGCCATCACATGCGCGCCATCAACACGATTCGCCGTGCGGGCGGCATCCGCCCGGCGGTCGCATCCGGCCTCCTGACGTCCGGCATCATGTACGAGTGCGTCACTCATGGCATTCCGTACGTGCTCGCCGGCAGCATCAGGGACGACGGCCCGTTGCCTGATACGCTGATGGATCTGTCCGAGGCGCAGGACCAGTACGCCGAGGCGCTCGCGAACGTTGGCATTGCGGTTGTGCTGTCGACGATGCTGCACGGGATTGGCGTGGGAAACATGCTCCCGTCGTGGATAAAGGTCGTATGTGTTGATATCAACCCGTCAGTGGTGACGAAGCTCGTCGATCGGGGCTCGGCGCAAACTATGGGGGTGGTGACCGACACCGGGCTGTTTGTGCATCAGCTGGCCCGGAAACTGACCTAGTCATCCAGTGCGAACGGCCAGCGCCGCTGTACCGGGCTTGGCAGCACCCAGCACTTGCGCTCGCCGCGCAGTTTCTGCTATCTTTGCAAGGTTCTGGTCGGCTCTAGGACACCCTATCTAGAGTCAAACACCAAGAAAGACGCCCCGGCAACTAAAACGGGTCGCCTCGAAGGCCGTCATTGACGGCCGCCGCAACAACAACCTTATAGGGTAAGTCAGTTACAGGTGCCGGGCCGTTATGCGGCTCCCTAGGCCTGGAACACTCAACCGATTGCGCGCCCCGAGAAATCGTGCGCGCTGCCGTCGGCGTTTTCATGTTTTCGCGCGCGCCGGCACTGGCGTGCGTGACTGGAGTTGTCCGAACCGTGCCGACGATCAGCCAGCTTGTTCGCAAGGGCCGCGACAAGGTCCTCACGAAGACCAAAAGCCCCGCGCTTCAGAACAGCCCGCAGAAGCGGGGTGTCTGTGTTCGGGTCTTTACCCAGACGCCGAAGAAGCCGAACTCGGCCCTGCGGAAAGTGGCGCGCGTGCGGTTGACCAACGGGATCGAAGTCACGACCTACATCCCGGGCGTCGGCCACAATCTGCAGGAGCACTCGCTCGTGCTCATCCGCGGCGGCCGCGTGAAGGATCTCCCGGGCGTGCGGTACCACGTTGTGCGCGGCACGCTCGACGCGGTCGGTGTACAGGGACGGAAACAGGGGCGCTCGAAGTACGGCGCGAAGAGACCAAAGTCGTAGATACCAGTTTCCAGTAACCAGTTTCCAGTCTGAGGCGAGGGGAACTGAGCGAATTGGAGACTGGGAACTGGATACTGGCAACTGGAAGCTGACATATGCCGAGACGAAGAGAAATTGCCAAGCGTGAAGTGCCGCTCGACCCGCTCTACAGCAGCGCGCTCGTGACGAAGTTCATCAGCACGCTGATGCGCGGCGGCAAGCGCAGCACCGCCGAGCGGATCATGTACGGCTCGCTCTCCTCCATCCAGGAGAAGACCGGGGACGATCCGTTGAAGGTGTTCAAGAAGGCGGTCGAGAACGTCAAGCCGGCCCTCGAAGTGAAATCGCGCCGGGTCGGCGGCTCGAACTACCAAGTCCCGGTCGAAGTGAACCCGAACCGCCGGCTCTCGTTGAGCATCCGCTGGCTGGTGGGCTTCGCGCGATCGCGCGGCGACGGCAAGACGATGCAGGAGAAGCGGGCCAACGAGCTCCTCGTTGCGGCCAACCTGCGCGGTGGCGCCGTGAAGAAGCGCGAAGACACGCACCGGATGGCCGAAGCCACCAATGCGTTTGCGCACTACCGATGGTAAGCGCCTTGTTGGCTTCGGCCGGCCGAAGCTGGCATTTTTTCGACACGGCCTGCCTGCGGCAGGGCTGGGCGTTCGCGCACCATCGCTGGTAGGAAGTCCCCGGTTTCCAGTTTCCAGTTTCCAGCACTGGAAACCAGTAACTGGTTACTGATAACTGTTTAGCAATGCCAAGAGAAACACCACTTAATCGCACGCGGAACATCGGCATCATGGCCCACATCGATGCCGGCAAGACCACTACGACTGAACGGATCCTGTACTACACCGGCATCACGTACAAGATTGGCGAAGTGCACGAAGGCACCGCGGTCATGGACTGGATGGAGCAGGAACAGGAGCGCGGGATCACGATCACGTCCGCCGCCACGACCTGCTTCTGGCGCGAGCACCGGATCAACATCATCGACACTCCGGGCCACGTGGATTTCACCGCTGAAGTTGAACGCTCGCTGCGCGTCCTCGACGGCGCGGTCGCCGTGTTCGATGCCGTGGCAGGTGTCGAGCCCCAGTCGGAGACCGTGTGGCGGCAGGCCGACAAATACCGCGTCCCGCGCATCTGTTTCGTGAACAAGATGGACCGGATCGGCGCGGACTTCAAGCGCACCGTCGAGCAGATCACCACGAAGCTCGGCGGCAACCCCGTGGCCATCCAGCTGCCGATCGGCAGCGAGGACAAGTTTCTCGGCCTCGTCGACCTCGTCCGCATGAAGTCGATCACCTACAAGGACGAGACGATGGGCGCCGACTACATCGTCGGCGAGATTCCGGCCGACATGCTCGAGGAGGCGAAGCACTACCGCGAGCAGCTGATCGAGAAGGTCAGCGAGGCGGACGACAAGCTCCTCGAGAAATACCTTCACGGTGAGGAGATCACCGAGGACGAAATCAAGGCGGCCCTGCGGAAACGCGTGAACAGCTCGGTCCACACGACGGGCGACAAGGCGGAGCCCGCGTTCGTGCCGGTCATCTGCGGCTCGGCGTTCAAGAACAAGGGGGTGCAGCCGCTCCTCGACGCGATCGTCGACTATCTGCCGTCCCCTATCGACGTGCCGCCGATCAAAGGGTTCGATCCGAACAAAGGTCCCGAGGCCAGTATCGAGCGTCCGGCCTCGGACGACGCGCCGTTTGCGGCGCTCGGCTTCAAGATCATGACCGATCCGTTCGTCGGCCAGCTCACGTTCATCCGCGTCTACTCGGGCGTCATGACGTCCGGATCGTCGGTCTACAACGCGACGAAGCAGAAGACCGAGCGGCTCGGCCGCCTGCTGAAGATGCACGCGAACAAGCGTGAGGAAATCAAGGAAGTCTACGCGGGGGACATCGCGGCGGCCGTCGGGCTCAAGACCGTCACCACCGGCGACACGATCTGCGACGAAAAGCACCCCATCGTCCTCGAGTCGATGGACTTTCCGGAGCCGGTCATTTCGCTGGCGATTGAGCCGAAGACAAAGGCCGACCAGGAAAAGCTCGGCCACGGGCTTGGCAAGCTGATGGCGGAAGACCCGACGTTCCGCGTGAAGACCGACCCGGCCACCGGCGAAGTCGTCATCGCCGGCATGGGCGAGCTGCACCTCGAGATCATTGTCGACCGTCTCAAGCGTGAGTTCGGCGTCGAGGCGTCGGTCGGCCGCCCGCAGGTCGCCTACAAGGAAACCCTCACCCGGCCTGCCGACGGCGAAATGAAGTACGCCAAGCAGACCGGCGGCCGCGGCCAGTATGGCCACGTGAAGATTCACCTGTATCCGGGGGAACCCGGTTCCGGCTATGTCTTCGAAAACGAGGTCACACAGGGATCGATTCCGAGGGAGTTCATCAAGCCGGTCGACGAAGGGATCAAGGAAGCGTTGACGCGCGGCGTTCTCGCCGGCTACCCGGTGGACGACGTGCGGATCGAGCTGTACGACGGCTCCTACCACGACGTCGACTCATCGGAAATGGCGTTCAAGATCGCCGGGTCGATGGCTTTCCAGGATGCCGCCAAGAAGGCGAAGCCGGTGCTGCTCGAGCCCGTGATGCGGGTCGAGGTCGTCGTGCCCAAGGAGCACATGGGGGACGTCATGGGCAATCTGTCGAGCCGGCGCGGCCAGATTCAATCGCAGGAGGATCGCGGGGGCACGCAGATCATCAACGCGCGCGTGCCGCTCTCCGAGATGTTCGGCTATGCGACCGACCTGCGCTCGCGCACGCAGGGGCGCGCCACGTATTCGATGCACTTCGATCGTTACGAGCAGGCGCCCAATCACGTGAGCGAAGAAGTCGTCGCGAGGGTGCAGGGGAAGTAGAAGAATTGCTGATTGTTGATTGCTGATTGTTGATTGGCAGTCAAGAAAACACTCAGCAATCAGCAATCGTCAATCAGCAATTCAGAGATCAGACCTATGGCAACAGCGTTCAGCGACAAGATCCGCATCCGGTTGAAGGCATACGACAATCGCGTGCTGGATCAGTCGACGACGGAAATCGTGGATACCGCGCGGCGCACAGGCGCGCGCCTGGCGGGTCCGATTCCGCTCCCGACCGAAAAGAACAAGTGGACGGTGCTTCGTTCGCCGCACGTCGACAAGAAGTCGCGCGAGCAGTTCGAGATCCGCACGCACAAGCGCCTGATCGACATCTTCGAGCCGACACCGCAGACGGTCGATGCGCTGATGAAGCTGGATCTGCCGGCGGGCGTCGATGTCGAGATCAAGGCGTTCGGAAAAGAGCACAAGTAGTTTCCAGTCTCCAGTTTCCAGGACGGCATTTCTGGAAACTGGGAACTGGTTACTGGCAACTGAGAGCGACAGATTATGGTTACAGGAATCATTGGTAGAAAAGTCGGTATGACCCAGGTCTTCGCGCAGGACGGCACCGTGTCGCCGGCCACCGTGATCAAGGCCGGGCCGTGCGTGGTCGTCCAGGCGAAGGCCGCGGCGACCGACGGCTACGAAGCGGTGCAGCTCGGGTTGGTGGAAGAGAAGCCGGCTCGTGTCCGCAAGCCGCTCGGTGGTCATTACAAGAAGGCCGGCGTGCCGCCGACCCGGGTGCGCCGCGAAGTGAAGCTTGCGAAGGGGGCCGACCCGCTCAAGGCCGGCGACCAGGTGCTCGTCACCGGTGTCTTCGCCAACGGCGACCGCGTCGACGTGATCGGCATCAGCCGTGGCAAAGGCTTCCAGGGCGTCATGAAGCGCCACAACTTCCGGGGAGGCGCGGCCACCCACGGGTCGATGTTCCACCGCGCGCCGGGTTCGATCGGCGCGTCGTCTTTTCCGTCGCGCGTCGTCAAGGGGATGCGGGCCGCCGGACGCATGGGCGGCGATCGCGTCACGGTCCGGAACCTGAAAGTCGTCCAGGTGGATGCCGAGAACAATCTCCTTGTGATTCACGGAGCGGTCCCCGGCGCGCCGGGCGGCTACGTCGTCGTGCGCAAGGCCATCACGGCGAAGAAGATTGCCGCCCCGCAGCCCGAGAAGCCGAGCAAGGCTGTTGTGAAGGGCAAGAAATAGTAGCCAGTTCCCAGTTGCCAGTTTCCGGTAATCGGGGAGACGGCACTGGGAGCTGGAAACTGGCAACTGGAAACTGTTTTATGAAACTCAACATCCAGAACGCGAACAACGAGACCGTCGGCACGATCGACCTCAACGACGACGTGTTTGGCGGGCGCGTGAAGACCGATCTCATCTGGGCGGCGGTCGTCCAGGAGAACGCGGCGAAACGCCGCGGCACGCGCGCGACGAAGAACCGCGCGCTCGTGAGCGGCGGAGGCAAGAAGCCCTACAAGCAGAAGGGGACCGGCCGTCCGCAGGTGGGCTCGAGCCGCACCCCGCTCTGGCGGAAGGGAGGAACGGTCTTCGGCCCTCAGCCGCGCAGCTACGAGTTCGACCTGCCGAAGAAGGTGCGGGTTGGCGCGGTGCGCGCGGCTCTCTCGCAGAAGCTGAGCGACGGCGCCGTGATCGTCGTCGACAAACTCGAGACGGCCGACGGCAAGACCAAGGGCACCGTCGAGATGTTTCGCCGGCTGGGTGTCTCTGGCAAGGCGCTGGTCATCGACGTGGAGCCGGACGAGAAGTTCGTGTTGACGGCTCGAAACATCGCCGGTGTCAGCCTGACGTCGGCGGCGCGTGTGACCGCGCGCGACATCATGGACACGTCGCACGTGATTGCCACGCGCGAGGCGATCGAGAAATTGCAGGAGTCGCTCGCCTAGTTGCCAGTGACCAGTGGCCAGTTTCCCGCGGAGGGAACGGGGCCTGATACTGGAACTGGAAACTGGAAACTGGAAACTGGAAACTGACGATGAAGCTTACAGAAGTCATCAGGCGCCCGCTCGTGACCGAGAAGAGCACGCTCATCCGGGAAAACAACCGGACGCTGGTGTTCGAGGTGGCGTCCGGCGCCACGAAAGTGGACATCAAGCGCGCGGTCGAGAAGCTGCTCGGCTCGAAGGTCGAGGGAGTCCGCACGGCCATTTCGCATGGCAAGATGAAGCGCCAGGGCCGGTTCGTCGGCCAGCGCTCCGACTGGAAGAAGGCGTACGTGAAGCTGCGCGAGGGCGAGAAAATCCCTGAATTCCTGGAGGGAGCCTAAGACAGTTGCCAGTACCCAGCTTCCAGTTTCCAGTGCGTTGAACTGGTAACTGGCCACTGGTAACTGGGAACTTCAAGGACAACTGACATGCCTATTCGCAAATACAACCCGACGTCCCCGGGCCGGCGCTTCCAGACGGTGCAGGTGTTCGACGAGATCACCACGACCGAGCCGTACAAGCCCCTCGTCGAGCCGCTGCGGAAGTCCGGCGGCCGGAACAATCACGGCGAGCTGACGTCCTGGTGGCGGGGTGGCGGACACAAGCGCAACTACCGCATCATCGATTTCAGGCGCGACAAGCGCGACATCCCGGCTACGGTGGCGACGGTCGAGTACGACCCGAACCGCTCGGCGCGGATCGCGCTGCTCACATATGCGGACGGCGAGAAACGCTACATCCTTCAGCCGGCCGGGTTGAAGGTGGGCGACACCATCGTCGCTGGCGAAAACGTAGACATCCTTCCGGGGAATGCGCTGCCACTCAAGAACATCCCGCTCGGCACCCAGATCCACAACGTGGAACTGAGGCCCGGCAAAGGGGGGCAGATCGCGCGCAGCGCCGGGTCGTCGGTGCAGCTCGTGGCCAAGGAAGGTGAGTATGCGTCGGTGAAGATGCCGTCCGGCGAAATCCGGAAGATCAACGTCGAGTGCCTCGCGACGATCGGTCAGGTGGGGAACGTGGATCACGAGAACGTGTCGATCGGCAAAGCGGGCCGGAGCCGATGGCTGGGCAAGCGGCCGCACGTGCGCGGCGTCGCGATGAACCCGGTCGATCACCCGCTCGGCGGCGGTGAAGGCAAGACGTCCGGCGGCCGGCACCCGGTGTCCCCCTGGGGCCAGCCGACCAAGGGCTACAAGACCCGGAATCGCAAGTTGACCGATCGGTTCATCGTGCAGCGGAGACAGAAGTAGTTTCCAGTTTCCAGTTTCCAGCCAAGGGAAACTGAGCCAACTGGCAACTGGCAACTGGTAACTGGTAACTGGTAACAGACATGTCTAGATCACTGAAAAAGGGCCCGTTCGTCGATGTTCCGCTTCTCGAGAAAGTGGAAGTCATGAACCGTGGCGGCGAGAAAAAGGTCATCAAGACCTGGTCGCGCCGCTCGACTGTGATTCCCGAGATGGTGGGTCACACCATCGCGGTGCACAACGGGCGGAAGTTCATCCCCGTGTATGTCACGGAAAACATGGTCGGCCACAAGCTGGGCGAGTTTGCGCCGACGCGGCAGTTCAAGGGGCACACGACCAAGAGCGACAAGGCCGCCGCCGTGGCCCCGGCGGCCGCCGCGGCGCCAAAGGCAGGTGCGTAATGGCGGTGCAGGCCCATGCGACCGCGAAATACGTCCGCACCTCCGCGCAGAAGGCCGGGCTGGTGCTCGATTTGATCCGTGGGCGCGACGTGAACGCGGCACTCGCGACGCTGCGCTTCGCGCGCAAGGGCGTCGCGCGCGACATTGAGAAGGTGCTGCGCTCGGCGATCGCGAACGCCTCGCACAAGGACGGGTTCGGCGGCGATGTCGAGCGCCTGTTCGTGAATGCGTGCTACGCGAACCAGGGGCCGTCGCAGAAGCGGATTCGGCCTGCCCCGATGGGACGGGCGTTCCGCATCGTGAAACGCACCGCGCACTTGACCGTACAGGTCTCCGAGCGGCCCGTTCACGTGAGCGCGCCCGTCGTGACCGCCGAACCCGGCGCGCCAAAGCGGCCGCGCGGCGCGAAGCCGAAGGCGAAGGCGAAAGCCAGCGGTAAGGCCGCGTCGAAGCGGAACGCGAAGGCCGGCGCCAAAAAGAAGACCGCGTCGGCGAAGGCAGGCCGCGCGAAGAAGAAGACGGCGAAAAGCTAACAGCTGACAGCTGTCAGCTGACAGCTAACGGAGAGTTATGGGTCAGAAAGTACATCCGCATGGGTTCCGGCTCGGGTTCAACAAGACGTGGCGCTCGCGGTGGTTCGCCGACAAGGACTACGCGAAGCTGCTCCACGAGGATCTGAAGCTGCGCGACACGCTCAAGACGCGTTTCGCGCACGCCGGCGTTTCGAAGATTGAAATCGAGCGCGCCGCAAACAAGCTGAAGATCGACATCTACACCTCGCGCCCGGGCATCATCATCGGCCGGAAGGGCACCGAGGTCGACAAGTTGAAGCAGGAGATCCAGAAGAAGACGAACCGCGAGGTCTTCATCAACATCCAGGAGATCCAGAAGCCCGATCTCGATGCGCAGCTGATTGGCGAGTCGGTCGCTATGCAGCTCGAAAAGCGCGTGGCGTTCCGCCGCGCGATGCGGAAGGCCGTCGAGTCGGCGCTCCGCTTCGGCGCACGGGGCATCAAGGTGCGCGTGTCGGGGCGGCTGAACGGCGCAGAAATCGCACGGTCCGAGTGGTACCTGCACGGCCAGCTGCCGCTGCAGACGCTCCGCGCGGACATCGACTACGGTTTTGCCGAAGCGAGCACGACGTACGGCCAGATCGGCGTGAAGGTGTGGCTCTACAAAGGGGAACGTCTGGTCCCGCGCATCGGGCGCGAAGAAGACTACCGCGCGCCGAGGCGGCCGGCGGGAGCGAGATAGAGGAATTGCTGATTGTCGATTGCTGATTGTCGATTTATTGCCGATTGAATCAATCAGCAATCAGCAATCATCAATCAGCAATTTCAAGGATTCACCATTATGTTGATGCCGAAGAAGGTCAAGTACCGGAAGCAGCAACGCGGCCGGATGGCGGGGAAGGCGTGGCGGGGGTCCGACGTGTCGTTCGGCGACTACGGGCTGAAGGCGCTCGAGCCGTGCTGGATGACCGCGCGGCAGATCGAAGCGGCGCGCGTCGCGATGACCCGGTTCGTCAAACGCGGCGGCAAGATCTGGATCCGAGTGTTCCCGGACAAGCCGATTACGAAGAAGCCGCAGGAAACCCGCATGGGCAAGGGCAAGGGCGCCCCCGAAGAATGGGTGTGCGTCGTCCGGCCGGGGCGGATCCTGTTCGAGATGGAGGGAGTCAACGAGGCTGATGCGCGCAAGGCGATGCGTCTCGCCTCGGCCAAACTCCCGATCAAGACGAAGTTCGCGACGCGGTTCACCGATGAGAAGGCGTCATGAAGGTGACGGAAGTCCGCGACCTGACAATCGACGAACTGCAGCAGCGCGCCAGGGACATGGACGATCAGTTGTTCCGGCTGCGCATCCAGAAATCGATGGGGCAGCTCGAGGCGGCGTACAAGCTGAAGGGGGTGCGCCGCGATCTCGCGCGCGTCAGGACGGTGCTGCGCGAGAAGGAGACGGCCCAGGCGGACGGCCGGTAGGCCGCCGCGAGCGAGGCCCAGCGACCGGCCGTCAGGCCGGCGCGAGTGAGGAAAGAAACAGGCATGGCAACCAAAGCTGAAGTTACCGGTCGAGTCGTCAGCGACAAGATGGACAAGACCGTGGTGGTGGCCGTCGAGCGGCAGATTCGAGACGCCCTCTACGGCAAGACCCAGAAGCGGACGTCGAAGTTCCTGGCCCACAACGAGGCCAACGATGTGAAGGTCGGTGACCGGGTCGCCATCGTCGAGGCCCGTCCGATGAGCCGGCGCAAGCGCTGGGTCGTGACACGCGTGGTCGAGAAGGCGAAGGAGATCTGAGGCGTCACCATGATCCAGATGCGATCGATTCTCGACGTCGCCGACAATTCGGGCGCGCGCAAGATTGCGGCGATCAACCCGATCGGCGGATCCACCGGCCGCTACGCGCGGCTGGGCGATATCATCACCGCGTCAGTGAAGGAAGCGGCCCCCGACGGGACCGTGAAGAAGGGACAGGTCGTCAAGGCGGTCATCGTGCGCACGCGCAAGGAGCAGCGGCGCAAGGACGGCAGCTACATCCGGTTCGACGGCAACGCCGCGGTCCTCATCAACGATCAGAACGAGCCGATCGGCACGCGCGTCTTCGGGCCTGTCGCCCGCGAGCTCCGCGAGCGGCGGTTCATGAAAATTATTTCGTTGGCACCAGAGGTGCTCTGAAGTATTTGCCAGTGACCAGTAACCAGTTCCCAGAGAACTGGAAACTGGAAACCGGGAACTGGAAACTTGACATGTCTAAACTAGCAAGCCCAATCCGGAAGAACGACAACGTGGTCGTCATGACCGGCAAGGACCGCGGCAAGCGCGGACGCGTGCTGAAGGTCCTGGCAGAAAAGAACCGGCTCGTGGTCGAAGGCGTGAACATCATCAAGCGCCACACGAAGCCGAACCCCCAGCGCAACATCAAGGGCGGGCTGGTGGAGCGGGAGGCCGGGCTGCACGCCTCGAACGTGCAGGTCGTCTGCCCGGAATGCGGCAAGCCCACCCGGCTGGGGAGCAAGGTGCTCGGCGACGGACGGAAGGTGCGCATCTGCCGCAAGTGCGAGGGAGTGGTCGACAAATGAGCCGCCTGAAAGAACGTTACGAGAAGGAAGTCGCGCCGGCCCTCACAAAGGAGTTCGGTTACCGCAACGTGATGGCCATTCCGAAGATCGAGAAGATCGTCGTCAACATGGGGCTCGGCGAAGCGACGCAGAACGCGAAGATCGTCGACACCGGCGCCGACGAAGTCGCGCGCATCACGGGGCAGAAGCCGGTCACCACGCGCGCGAAGAAGTCGATCGCGCAGTTCAAGGTCCGGAAGGGCATGCCGATTGGCGCGATGGTGACGCTGCGCGGCGAGCGCATGTGGGACTTTCTCGATCGCTTGATCTCGGTCGCGCTTCCGCGCGTCCGCGACTTTCGCGGCGTGTCAGCCAAGGGGTTCGACGGCCGCGGCAACTACACGCTCGGCCTCAAAGACCAGCTGCTCTTTCCCGAGATCGATTACATGAAGGTCGACAAGGCGCGCGGGATGAACATCTCGGTCGTCACGACCGCCAAATCGGATCAGGAGTCGCGCAAGCTGCTGCAGCTGCTCGGCATGCCGTTCAGGGCGCAATAATAATTTCGCGATTCGCGGTTCCCGGTTCGGGATTCGCGGTTCCCGGTTCGGGATTCGGGATTCGAGATTGATTAGGGATTAGGGATTAGGGATTCGAGCATGGCTACGACTGCAAAGATCGCCAAGGAAATGAAGCCGCCGAAGTTCAAGGGTCGGCTGCGCAACCGCTGCCAGCGATGCGGACGTCCCCGCGCCTACATGCGCAAGTTCGCGTTGTGCCGTCTCTGCTTCCGCAAGCTGGCGCTCGAAGGGGACATTGCGGGAGTGACGAAGAGTTCATGGTAAGTCGCCAGTTCCCAGTTCCCAGCTTCCAGTCGGAGGTTGTGGAGTGACTACTGGAAACTGGCAACTGGAAACTACAGAGAGTCAGAACTTATGACCGATCCAATTGCAGACATGCTGACGCGCATTCGGAACGCAACGATCGCCCGGCACGCTCGAGTGGAAATGCCCTCGTCGCGCCTGAAGGTGGAGATCGCGCGCATCCTGGAAAGCGAAGGCTACATTCAGGGGTTCAAGGTGCTCGAGGCGCAGGGCGAGCGCGTGCAGGCGCACCTCCGAGTGTTGCTGAAGTACGGTCCGCGCGGCGAGCGCGTGATCACGGGCATCCAGCGCGTGAGCCGTCCGGGCCGGCGCGTCTATTTCGGCCGCGACGACGTGCCGGACGTGCTTGCCGGACTCGGGACCAGCATCCTGACGACCTCGCGCGGGGTCATGACGGGCCGCGAAGCGATCAAGGCCGGGGTGGGTGGGGAAGTGCTCTGTAATGTGTGGTAGTTGCCAGTTGCCAGTAGCCGGTCACCAGTTCCCAGAGAACTGGAAACCGGAAACTGGACACTGGACACTGAAAACTGGAAACTGACCATGTCACGAATAGGCAAAAAGCCCATCGCCATTCCGAAGGGCGTCAAGATCGATACCCAGCCGGGCATCGTTGAAGTGCAGGGGCCGAAGGGCAAGCTGCGCCAGGCTCTGCCGGCGGGCATCGGCTTCGAGGTCGATGGCGAGCAGCTGCATGCGCGCACGCTGCGCGAGGATCCGGAGCTCGGAAAGTTCCACGGGCTCGCGCGCAGCCTCGTGGCAAACGCGGTTCGCGGCGTGACCGAAGGGTTCCGCAAGGATCTCGACATCGTCGGGGTCGGTTACCGCGCCGAGGTCAAGGGCAAACAGGTCGTGTTCGCGCTGGGATACTCCCACGCGGTGGTGTTCGACATTCCGCAGGGAATCGACATCGCGATCGACAAGCAGACGCATATTACCGTGACCGGCATCGATCGGCAGGCCGTCGGACAGGTGGCGGCGAACATCCGCCGCCTCCGGAAGCCTGACCCCTACAAGCAGAAGGGCGTGCGCTACACCGGTGAAGTGCTGAAGAAGAAGGCCGGCAAGACGGGAGCCAAGTAAGTTTCAGTCTCCAGTTTCCAGTCTCCGGTTTCCAGTGATGGGAACTCGGGCACTGGGGACTGGCCACTGGGAACTGGAAACTGATTTATGAAGATCAACACCACCAAGGATCGGCGCACACGGATTGCGCTGAGGCAGCGCAAGCGGATCGCCGGCACTCAGGAACGCCCGCGCCTGCGCGTGTTTCGCAGCGTCTCGCACATCTACGCGCAGGTTATCGACGACATGACGGGGACGACGCTCGCCGCGGCGGCCAGCACGGAGCCGGGCCTGAAGAGCGCATTCGCTGGACCGACGCGCGGCGGCAACGTCGCCGGCGCGAAGGCGCTCGGAAAGACAATCGCTGACCGCCTGATCGCGAAGGGCATCAAGCGGGTGGTCTTCGATCGCGGCGGCTTCCTGTACCACGGGCGCATCCGCGCCGTGGCCGAGGCAGCGCGAGAAGCGGGGCTGGAATTTTAGTTGCCAGTTGCCGGTTTCCAGTTTCCAGTCGAAGGAAACTGAACTCACTGGCAACTGGTCACTGGCAACTGGGAACTTATGATTGAAACACGAGAAAAGATCGACGCCTCACAGCTGGATCTGAAGGACACGGTCGTGAACATCAGCCGCGTCACGAAGGTGGTCAAGGGGGGCAAGAACCTGAGCTTCAGCGCGCTTGTCGTCGTCGGCGACGGCCATGGCGTCGTCGGCTTTGGAGTCGGCAAGGCGAAGGAAGTGCCCTCGGCCATCAAGAAGGGAATCGAGGCGGCGAAGAAGTCGCTCATCCGCGTGCCGCTGGCGGGAACGACGGTGCCCCATCCTGTGCTGGGACGGTTCGGCGCGGGCCAGGTGCTGCTCAAGCCGGCGCCAGACGGGACCGGCATCATCGCGGGCGGGGCGGTGCGCGCCGTCGTCGAAGCGTGCGGCATCCAGAACGTGCTGACGAAGTCGATCGGATCGGCCAACTCGCACAACGTCGTGCGGGCAACGTTCACGGGCCTCATGGGCCTGAGAGATCCCGCTGCGGTTCGCCGGCTGCGCGGCAAGGAAGAACAGCCGGGCGATCTCGCCGCGACGACGCGATAACGGACCATCATGGCGAAAAAGACTGCGAAGAAAAACGCCGAGACTCGCAAGGTCCGGGTCACGCTCGTGAAGAGCCCCATCGGGTTCGACAGGACGCAGGCGGCGACGGTCCAGGGCATGGGGCTTCGGCGGATTGGCCATACAGTGGAGCTCGTGGATACACCCGCGACGCGCGGCATGATCCTTAAGGTGCGTCATCTGGTGACGGTGCAGGAATAGGGATTTCTGATTGTCGATTGCTGGTTGCTGATTGAAGAAGCAGCAATCGAGAATCAGCAATCGGCAATTCAAGGATTACGAATCATGGATCTCAGCAATCTGCGTCCCCCCAAGGGTGCGACGCACTCGAAGAAGCGCATTGGACGCGGCCAGGGGTCGGGTCAGGGCGTTCAGGCCGGACGCGGCCACAAGGGCGCGAAGTCGCGTTCCGGCTTCCACCACAAGCGCGGGTTCGAAGGGGGGCAGATGCCCCTGCACCGCCGCGTGCCCAAGCGGGGGTTCCACAATCCCTTCCGCAAGGAATTCGAGGTGGTGAACCTCGATGCGCTCGGCGAGCAGTTCGAGGCCGGCGCGGAAGTGACGCCGGAAACCCTTCGCGAGAGCGGGCTCATCGGCCGGGCCGGCCGAATCAAGGTCCTCGCGCGCGGCGAGATCTCGAAGGCGTTGACGGTTCGGGCGCACAAGTTCAGCGGCAAGGCGGCCGAAAAGATCGCCGCCGCGGGCGGTAAGGCCGAAGTCCTGGCGTAAGTAGGACGTTATGGAAAGCCTCAAGAACATCTTCGCGGTTGCAGACCTCAGGAAGCGTGTGCTGTTCACGCTCGGGCTGCTCGCGGTCTATCGTGTCGGCGGCCACATCCCGACCCCGGGCATCAATCCCGAGGCGCTCGCGGCCCTGGTCGATCAGGCGAAGAACACGATGTTCGGCTTGTACGACATGTTCTCGGGCAAGAACCTGTCGCAGATGACGATCTTCGCGCTGGGCATCATGCCCTACATCAGCTCGTCGATCATCCTGCAGCTGCTGACGGTCGTGTGGCCGTACCTCGAGCGGCTGTCGAAAGAAGGGGAGCTCGGCCGGCGCAAGATCACGCAGTACACGCGTTACGGGACGATTCTCCTGAGCGTCGTGCAGGCGCTCGGGATTGCCTACTTCCTCGAGAAGAACACGGGGATTGCGGGCGGCCTGCCGCTCGTCTACAGTCCGGGCTGGAGCTTCCGCCTGCTCACCGTCCTCACGCTGACGACCGGCACGACCTTCATCATGTGGCTCGGCGAGCAGATCACCGAACGCGGCATCGGCAACGGCATGTCGCTCATCATCTTCGCGGGCATCGTCGTCAATCTGCCGCGCGCCGTCATTACGACGATGGAACAGCTGCGGACGGGTCAGATGGGGATCGTCCGGCTCCTGCTCCTTATCGTGCTGATGTTCGGCGTCATCGCGGCGATTGTGTTCGTCGAGCGCGGGCACCGGCGCGTCACCGTGCAGTATGCGAAGCGGGTGGTCGGCCGCCGGATGTACGGCGGGTCGAGTACGCACATTCCGCTCAAGGTGAATACGGGCGGCGTCATCCCCGTGATTTTCGCGTCGTCCATTCTGGCGTTTCCCGGGACGCTCGCGCCGCTCATCCAGGAAGGCGGCCGCCTCGGGTGGCTGAAGCGGCCGATCGAGCAGATAGCACCCGGGATGCCGCTGCACGACCTGCTGTATGTCGCCGGCATCATCTTCTTCTGCTACTTCTACACGGCCATCATCTTCAATCCGGATGACGTCGCCGAGAACATGCGGAAGTACGGCGGATTCATTCCGGGCATCCGGCCGGGCAAGCGGACGGCTGAGTACATCGACACGATTCTGACGCGCATCACGCTCGTCGGTGCGATTTACCTCGCGATCGTCGCCATACTGCCGCAGTTCCTGATCAGCGGGTTCAAGGTCGCGCCGATTCCGTTCATCGGCGAGCGCCTCGATGCCGCGCTGCCGCGGTTCATTACCGAGGGCATGAACGTGTCGTTCTACTTCGGCGGCACGTCGCTGCTCATCATCGTCGGCGTCGCCATGGATACGGTGCAGCAGGTCGAGTCGCAGCTCATCATGCGTCACTACGACGGCTTCATGAAGAAGACGCGTATCCGGGGACGGCGGGGACAGTAGTGGAAGCACCCCAGGGCGACTGCCCCAGCGCGATCAACGTCGTGATGCTGGGTCCTCCGGGCGCGGGCAAGGGTACGCAGGCCGAACGCCTGTCGCGCACGCGCAAGGTGCCGAAGATTTCTACGGGGGACATTCTTCGTGAAGCCGTGCAGGAAGAGACCGGCGTCGGCCGTGCGGCGAAGGAGACCATGGAAGCCGGCAACCTCGTTGGCGACGACATCATGATCGCCATCGTGCAGGATCGGCTGGGCCGCGCCGACGCGCGGTGCGGGTTCGTGCTGGACGGGTTTCCGCGGACCGTCGTGCAGGCGACTGCCCTCGATCGGATGATGGCGAACCGCGGACCATTGGTCGTGCTCAACATGGTCGTCCCGGAAGAGGTGCTCGTACGGAGGCTCGCGACGCGCCGAATCTGCCGCAAGTGCGGCGCGAATGCCGCGCCCGACTGGACGACGGCGTGCGGCAAGTGCGGCGGCGCGCTCATGACGCGCGTGGACGACGGGATCGACATCGTGCGTGAACGGCTGAAGGTGTACCAGCGGCAGACCAAACCGCTCGTCGAGTACTACTCGAAGCGGCCGACCTTCAGCTCGATTGACGGCAATCGTCAGCCCGACGTCGTCACGGCCGCTGTGGACGCGGCGCTGGACACGGCGATCGGAGCGGCCGGGCGCGGGGTGGCGCTGTGATCGTCTGCAAGTCGCCGGCGGAACTGGAGCGGATGCGCGCGGCGAACGCCCTGGTGGCCGACGTGCTCGCCGAGCTCGCCGGGATGGTGGCGCCGGGGATCACGACCAAAGACCTCGACGCGGCGGCGGAGAAGCTCGTGCGCGACGGAGGGGCCCAGCCGGCGTTCAAAGGGTATCGCGGGTATCCGTCTACGCTGTGCGCGTCGGTGAACGAGCAGGTGGTTCACGGGATTCCGTCGAATCGATCGCTTGGCGAGGGAGACATCATCTCGCTCGACATGGGCGTGAAGCTGAACGGGTTCTACGGAGACTCGGCCGTGACCGTGCCGGTTGGAAAAGTGTCCGACGAGGCGGCGAGGCTCCTGCGGATCACGCGCGAATCGCTCGAGAAAGGGATCGCGCAGGTCCAGCTCGGCGGGCGGATCTCCGACATCGGACACGCGATTCAGCAGCACGTCGAAGCGCACGGGTTCTCGGTCGTCCGGGAGTTTGTCGGGCACGGCATCGGCGCCGCGCTTCACGAGGAACCGCAGATTGCGAATTACGGTGAACCGGGGCGCGGACCGCGATTGGCCGAAGGGATGACGCTGGCGATCGAGCCGATGGTGAATGTCGGGCGCCCCGCGGTCAAGGTGCTCGCGGACGGGTGGACCGCGGTGACGAAGGATGGCAGCCTGTCGGCTCATTTCGAGCACACGGTTGCCGTGACGAAGACGGGACCGCTCGTGCTCACGCGGCGCAGCGTGCCGGCCCCCGCTGCGTAGAGCCCGGAGGGATGTTCGAGAAGGATCCGCGCGACGCCGGGCGACGCGCCCTGTCGGTCGAAGGGGTCGTACGGGAGGCGCTGCCCTACGCGCAGTACAGGGTCGAGATTGACGGATCGCGCCAGATCGTCGCGCACGCTCCAGGTGGCGCCGGACGCAACTTCGTCCGGGTGCTGATTGGCGATCGAGTCAGACTGGAACTGTCGCCAAAGGATCTGACCCGCGGGCGGATTGTCGCGGTGGTCCGATAGTGTCGCGGTTCGGAATTAGGGATTAGGGATTGAGCCATGAAAGTTCGAGCGTCGGTGAAAAAGATTTGTGACAAGTGCAAGATCGTCCGCCGCCGCGGCGTTGTGCGGGTGATCTGCTCGAATCAGAAGCATAAGCAGAGACAGGGATAACGGAAGTTCCCAGTAGCCAGTTTCCAGTGTCCAGAGAGACTGGGAGCTGCCAACTGGGAACTGGCAACCGGGAACTGGCAACTACAAGGATCAAGAAGAATGGCACGTATCGCTGGCGTCGATCTTCCGCGAACCAAGCGCATCGAGATCGGGCTCACATACATCTACGGCATCGGGCGCAAGCGTTCGACGGATATCCTGAGCGCGGCGGGCGTCAGCCCGGACGTCCGCATCAAGGATCTGTCCGAGGACGACGTGCGCAAGATCAGCCGGGTGATTGAAGAGCAGGGGGGCGTCGAAGGGGATCTCCGCAAGGAGATTTCGATGAACATCAAGCGGCTGATGGAAATCGGCAGCTACCGTGGCCTGCGGCACCGGCGCAACCTGCCCGTGCGCGGGCAGCGGACGAAGACGAACGCGCGCACCCGGAAGGGCCCGCGCAAGGGCGCGGTGGCAAAAAAGAAGACGGTATAGTTTCCAGTTCCCGGTTTCCAGTGAGAGAGACTGGGAACTGGTTACTGGCAACTGGTGACTGGTAACTGGAAGCTGATTTTTATGGCAAAGAACGAACCGATCGACGCGTCAGCGCCGCCCGAAGGCGGAAAAAAAGCTGCCGGCAAGCCTACCAAGAAGAAGGCGTTCAAGAAGCGGGGCGAAAAGCGGATCGTGCACCACGGGTTTGCGCACATCCAGGCCTCCTTCAACAACACCATCAT
Organism: Vicinamibacterales bacterium; assembly: GCA_038320555.1. Classification (GTDB taxonomy): domain Bacteria; phylum Acidobacteriota; class Vicinamibacteria; order Vicinamibacterales; family 2-12-FULL-66-21; genus JALZOC01. Next base: position 53,334 of record JBBQEJ010000011.1, read on the forward strand.
CACGATTACCGACCCTGAAGGGGCGGTCGTCGCGTGGTCGAGCGCCGGCGGCATCGGCTTCAAGGGGTCGCGCAAGGGGACGCCGTTTGCAGCGACGCAGGCCGCCATTGCAGCCGGCAACGCCGCGAAGGCCTTCGGCATGCGCAGCGTCGAGGTGCGTGTGAAAGGGCCGGGCGCCGGCCGCGAATCGGCGATCCGCGCGCTGCAGACGATCGGCATCGACGTGAAGTCGATTCGTGACGTGACGCCGATTCCGCACAACGGATGCCGGCCGCCGAAGCGACGGCGCGTATAAGCCTAAGAGACGGCGCGTACAAGATGAGCGCCGGCTGTCAGTTTCCAGTTTCCAGCTTTCAGCTGGAAACCATGAGCTGGTAACTGGGAGCTGGGAACTGGAAGCTACAGAGGAACACATCGAATGGCACGTTACATCGGACCCGTTTGCCGGCTCTGCCGGCGTGAAGGCATGAAGCTCTTCCTCAAGGGGGAGCGCTGTTACACGGAGAAGTGCGCGATCGAGAAGCGCAATCTGCCGCCGGGGCAGCATGGCAAGCTGCGGAAGGCCAAGCTCGTAGGCTACGGTCTGCAGTTGCGCGAGAAGCAGAAGGTCAAGCGCATCTACGGCGTGCTGGAGAACCAATTCCGCCGGTACTTCGAGATGGCGGATCGTCAGCGGGGCATTACGGGTGAGACGCTGCTGCAGCTACTCGAGCGCCGTTTCGACAATGTCATTTACCGGCTCGGCCTCGCGACCTCCCGCGCCCAGGCGCGTCAGCTCGTGCGTCACGGTCACTTCCTCGTGAACGGTCGGAAGGTTGATGTGCCGTCCTACTCGCTCAAGGCAGGCGACGTCGTCTCGGTCCGCGGCACGAGCGCGCAGAACACCACGATCCAGCACGCGATGGAAGAAGTGAAGGGACGGGGCATTCCCGAGTGGCTGCTGTTTGACGCGGGCCAGATGACCGGCCGCGTCGCATCGCTCCCGACGCGTGAGCAGATCAACCTGCCCGTGCAGGAACAGCTGATCGTCGAGTTGTACTCGAAGTAAGTCTGCAGTTTCCAGTGACCAGTCTCCAGTTCCCAGTTCTTGAACATGGTAACTGGCAACTGGCGACTGAGGCGCAGTCCCCCGCCCGCAGCCTTCCCGGACCTGCGGTGGGAGGCGGGGGACGATACGGCAGGTCCGGCGGGCGCTCATGTCGAGCGCTTGTTCTGAAAGGTACGTAGACAATGCTCTGGAAAGGTTTTCAGCGGCCCAAGCGGCTGGAGTTCGAACGCGAGACGCTCACGGATCGGTTCGGGCGCTTCTACGCGCAGCCGTTCGAGCGCGGGTTCGGCACGACCATCGGCAACGCCCTCCGGCGCGTGCTGCTGTCGTCGATTGAAGGCGCGGCGGTCACGGCGGTCAAGATCGACGGCGTGCTGCACGAGTTCTCGCCGATCCCCGGCGTCGTCGAAGACGCGACCGACATCATCCTGAATCTGAAGCAGGTTCCGCTGAAGATGTACGTCGATACCACCAAGACGCTCTACCTGCGCGTCGACAAGGCGGGAGCGGTCAAGGCCCGCGATATCGAGACCGATGCGGACGTCGAGATTCTCGAGCCGGATGCGCACATCGCCACGGTGGCGGAGGGCGGCAAGCTCCACATGGAGATGCGCGTGAAGCGCGGCCGCGGCTACATTTCGGCGGATAAGAACTTCGACGAGGATCTCGGCATCGGCTGGATTCCCATCGACTCGGTGCACTCGCCGATCAAGAAGGTCAACTACCTCGTCGAGGCGGCGCGCCTCGGACAGACGACCGACTACGACAAGCTGACCGTCGACGTCTGGACCAACGGGTCCGTCACGCCGCGCGACGCCGTGTCGCTCTCGGCCAAGCTCATTCGCGATCACCTGAACATCTTCATCAATCTCGAAGACGTCGGAGACCTGCAGCTGGATGCGTCCGCCGACCAGCCGCGCGCGGCGCTCAACGAGAATCTCGACAAGAGCGTCGAGGAGCTGGAGCTGTCGGTCCGCTCCTACAACTGCCTGAAGAACGCGAACATCCGCACGATTCGCGAGCTCGTTCAGAAGACCGAAGGGGAAATGCTGAAGACGAAGAACTTCGGCCGCAAGTCACTGAATGAGATCAAGGAAATCCTGTCGGGCATGGGCCTCAGCCTGGGCATGCGGCTCGATCAGCCGGCGGCGCAGGCGCAGGAATAGGGAGCTTCCGCCTGAAGACGGAGGCCACTCACTGAAGGCGGAAGCTACGACACCGCGACTCGCGATTCGTCGTTCGCGATTTGCATGAAGACAGCGAACCGCGACTCGCCATTCGGACCTCATCCGATTGCGAACCGCGAATAGGGAACCGCGACAAGGATCAGAGAAATGCGTCACAGAGTCAGTCATCGAAAACTCGGCCGCGTGACGGAGCATCGCATCGCGATGCTCCGGAACCAGGCCGAAGCGCTGCTTCGCCACGAACGGATCGAAACCACGATCCCGAAGGCGAAGGAGCTCCGGCCGTTCGTGGAACGGCTGATCACGATCGCGAAGCGGGGCCTTGCCGGCGGAGAGGCGAACGGGCAATCGCTGCACGCACGCCGACTGGTGCTCCGCGACATCCAGGACCGCGACGTGGTCGGCAAGCTGTTCGACACGATCGCGCCCCGGTTCGAAGGACGCCCCGGGGGCTATACGCGTATCCTGCGGATCGGCTATCGCCGCGGCGACAGCGCCGAGGTCGCCCAGATCGAGCTCGTCGGCAGCGAATACAACCCGAACGCCGAAACCGAGAAGACCGAGGCTGCAAAGAAGGCGAAGCCGCAGGGTGTCGGCGGCCGCCTGCGCGCCGCCGCGGAGCGCCTGCGCGGGAAGAAGGCCGAGGGGGCCGAGGAAGGCGCCGACGAGACGGCCGAGAACAAAGCCAAGCCGAAACGGCAGCTCAAGAGCGAGAAGGGCGGCCGCGCCACCACGAAGGGCAAAGCCTCTGCACCACGCGCGCCGAGGAAGGCGGGGGGCTCGTAGACAGTTTCCAGTTACCAGTATCGAGTTGCCAGTTATCAGAGGGGCCGGCCCGCATTGCGGGCCGGCCGTTTCTTGAGTCTGGGAACTGGAAACTGGAACCGGAAACTTCCGTCACACTTCTTCCGCCGCTTCGTGTCCGCGCTCCGCTTTCGCGGCGGCGATGATCTTGCCGTGCAGATGCGCGGGCACCTCCTCGTAGTGCGAGAACTCCATGTGATACGATCCGCGGCCGCCGGTCGCTGACGTGAGGTGCTGCTCGTAGGTCAGCATCTCCGACATCGGGACCTTGGCGCGGATGATCGTGGACGCGGCGCGGGCGTCCATGCCGCCGATCCGTCCTCTCCGGCCGTTCAGATCGCCCATCAAATCTCCGGCGTAGTCGCTCGGCGCGTAGACCTCGACGTCCATAATCGGCTCGAGCAGGGTCGGCCGCGCCCGCGACATGCCGTCCTTGAAGGCCAGCGAGCCCGCCATCTTGAACGACATTTCACTCGAGTCGACCGGGTGGTACGACCCGTCGAAGACGCTCGCCCGGAAATCGACCATCGGGTAGCCGGCGAGAAAACCGCGCAGCCGCGCATCCTGGATCCCTTTTTCAATCGCGGGCACGAACTGCCGTGGGATCGATCCGCCGAAGATGTCGTTGACGAACTCGAATTCGCTGCCGCGCGGCAGCGGCTCGAACTTCACCTTGCAATCGCCGAACTGGCCGTGGCCCCCGGTCTGCTTCTTGTGCCGTCCGTGGGCCTCGGTCACGGCCGTGATGGTTTCCCGGTAGGGAATGCGCGGCAGCTTCAGGTTGACCTCGACGCCGAACCGGCGTTTGAGTTTCGCGACGGTGACCTCGATGTGCGACTGTCCCTGCCCGGCGAGCAGCAGCTCTTTCGTCTGCGCGTCGCGCGTGTAATTGATCGTCGGGTCCTCTTCCTGGAGGCGGTGAAGCGCCGTGCTGATCTTCTCTTCATCGCCGCGGCTCTTCGGCTCGATGGCGTACGAGAGTACGGGCTCCGGGAACTTGATTCCGGCGAGCGTGAACGGCACGGCTTTGTCGGCGATCAGATCGTTGGTCTGACTCTCCTTCAGCTTCGCGACGGCCCCGATGTCTCCCGCCTTGATCTCAGGCACCGTGGTCTGTGTTTTTCCCTGCAGCAGCACGAGGTGGCCGAGCCGCTCCGGCGTGTCTTTCGTCAGGTTATGGACCGTCGAGTCAGCCTTGAGCGCGCCCGAGATCACGCGGAACATCGTGATGCGCCCGGCGAAAGGATCCGCAACGGTCTTCCAGATGAACGCCGACGCGGGCCCGCTGCTCGACGCGTCGACGGTGATCTCGTCGCCCGACTTGATATCCTTGCCTTTCAACGGCCGCTCCGCCGGCGACGGCACGTAGGCGACGAGCGCGTCGAGGAGCGGCTGCATGCCGATGTTCGATGTCGCCGACGCGCACAGCACGGGGAACACACGCCCCGCGGCGATCCCGCGCTTGAGTCCCGACAGGAGCTCCTCCTGCGTCAGCGTGCCGGCGTCGAAAAACTTCTCCATCAGCGTGTCGTCTGCTTCGGCAACCATCTCGATGAGCGCCTCGCGCGCCGCCTGCGCGGGCGCCGCGAGGTCGGCCGGAATCTCGCTGTCGGAGGGCTTTCCGCTGCCGTCCGTGGTAAACGTCCAGGCCTTCATCGCGACGAGATCCACGACGCCCCGGAACGACTTCTCTTCCCCAATCGGCAGCTGCACCGGCACCACCGCGCGTCCGAACACCGCGCGCAGCGACTCGAGGGATCGATCGAGGCTCGCGCGTTCCCGGTCCAGTCGGTTCAGGACGATGAGCCGCGGGACCTCGAGCTCCTCGGCGGCGGCCCAGATTTTTTCTGTGGAGACTTCGACACCCGCGACCGCGTCGACGACGACGAGTGCGCCGTCCGCGACGCGCAGGGCCGCGCGGGCGTCGCTCAGGAAGTTCGCCATGCCGGGCGTGTCGATGAAATTGATTTTGTGCCTGTTCCACTCGACGTAGGCGATGCTGCACGCAAGCGTGTGCTTCCGCGCAATGGCCTCTTCGTCGTAATCAGTGACCGTCGTCCCGTCGTCCACGCGCCCGAACCGGTTCACGGCGCCGGCGTCGAACAGGAGCGCAGCGATGAGCTGAGTTTTGCCTGCGCCGCTGTGGCCGACAAGGGCGACGTTTCTGATGCTCGGAGCATCGTAAACCTTCATTTGGGTAACCCCTCGGGAACTATCGCTGACAGTTGCCAGTTTCCAGTTCAGTTGCCAGTTGCCAGCCAGTTCTCTCGCACCGGACATCACTTCGTCATGCTGTGAACCAAGCCGGTCAGCGCATACACCGAACCTCCTCCAGTTGGCCCGCGAGCCGGGAGTGCGAGGCAGGGGGCAGGAACTTGAGATCCCGCGCAAGAAGGAAATCATACTCAAGTTCATTGCAGGAACCCAACGAATGGAACAGAAATCGCCGAAAGTCTGGATTTGAGCCCCGGCCGGCCCCTTCTGCGATGTTTGAGGGAATTGATATCGCTGCCCGCAACATCTGGTCACGGACTGGCCAAGCTTCTGGCGGAATGCTCGGTCTTGGCCTCGGAACTGGGAACTGGGAACTGGAAACTGGAAACCTACTCGTATCTCAGCGCTTCGATAGGATCCAGCCGCGACGCCTTGATGGCGGGGAAGAGACCGAAAAAGATGCCGATACTGGCGGAAAAGCCGATGCCGATGGCGAACGACCACCAGGGTAGCGACACGGGAAATCCGGACAGCCAGTGAACGACGAGCCCGATGCTGCTGCCGCCGACGATGCCGATGAGGCCGCCGGCCGACGTGAGAAACGCCGCTTCGATGAGGAACTGCCAGAGGATCTCACGCCGCCGCGCGCCCAGCGCCTTGCGGACGCCGATTTCCCGGGTTCGCTCGGTGACCGAAATCATCATGATCGCCATAACGCCGATCCCGCCGACCATCAGCGCGATGGAGGAAATGACGACCAGCGCCAGGAACGTCGCGCCGCTGATCTGATCCCACACCTTCAGTACGGCATCCTGAGTCGCGAGGTCGAAATCGTTCGGCTGTTCAAGGTTGAGCTTGTGGCGGATGCGGATCAGCGCCTCGACTTCGCGCATCGCCTCGTCGCGCATGCCTTCGCGCGGCACGACGGCGATCATCGCCGTGCGGAAGACTGCGGGGTTGAAGCTGCTCGCGGAGATTTTCGCCGAGCCCTTGAGCACCTTGCCGTACAACTTCTCGTGGGTGCTGAACGGGATTACCGCGAAGTCGTCTACGCCGCTGGAGAAGCCGCCAGGGCTCGGCCGCTTGCCGAGCACGCCGATGACCGTGAACTCGTTGCCGCCGATCCGCACAGTTTTGCCGATCGGATCGATGTTCGGAAACAGCGACTCCCAGGGGTTCCGCCCGAGCACGACGACCTGGCGGCGATGGTCGACCTCGGAGGGCATGAAAAGACGCCCCATCTCCAGCTTTGCGAAGTTCACCGCCGCCCAGTTTTCCGTCGCTCCGATGATGCCCAGCGCTTTCGTCTTGTCGTGCCCGTAGTAGATGCGGGACTGCGCGTTGCCGTACAAGCCGAGCCACACGTCGACCAGCGCGACGGACGGGCATTCACGCTCGATTGCCAGCGCATCTTCTCTCGACAGGTTGGGGCGGCGCGCGACTTCGAGGAAGCTCTTCCCTGAGGCGAAGCTGAGTGCGCCCCACTTCTGCACCATGATCGTGTTCGGACCGAGCTGGCTGATCGAGTCGCGCAGCGAGTTGTCGAACCCGCGGATGAGCGACGTCATGCCGACGATCGACGTGATGCCGATGACCACGCCGAGCACGGTGAGCCCCGAGCGCATTTTGTTGGTACGGATGGTGTCGAACGCCATCCGCACGATCTCGTCGAGCAGGCCGGTCCTGATCGCCATGATCTATTCGTACCGCAACGCTTCGATCGGGTCCATCCTCGAGGCGCGCACGGCCGGGATCATCCCGAACAGCACGCCGATGCCCGCCGAGAACCCCATGCCGAGGGCGAACGACCACCAGGGCAGCGAAATGGGGAAGCCCGAGACGAGATGGATCGTCACGCCGATCGCCGTGCCGAGCGCGATACCGATGATGCCGCCGAGCGACGTCACGAACACCGCCTCGAACAGGAACTGCCAGAGAATCTCGACGCGGCGCGCGCCGAGTGCCTTGCGCACGCCGATCTCGCGCGTGCGCTCGGTGACGCTGATCGTCATGAGCGCCATCACGCCGATGCCGCCGACCATCAGCGCGATCGACGAGATGATCACCAGCGCGA
>JBBQEJ010000012.1:0-58686 GCA_038320555.1 Vicinamibacterales bacterium
ATGACGATTCGGCGCTGGTGGCGGCGGAGCAGCACGCGCTCAGCGCCGAAGAAGCAATCACCCGGCTCAAGGCCAAGATCGATCGGCTCGGGCCGGTGAACATGATGGCGATCGAGCAGTTCGACGAGCTCGAAGGCCGTCACACGTTCCTGACGACGCAGCGCAAGGATCTGATCGATTCGATCGCGCAGACCAGCGAAGCGATCAAACGGATCGACCTGTCGATGCGCCAGCGCTTCAACGACGCGTTCACCGCCATCAACCGGAACTTCCAGGAAATTTTCAACACCCTGTTCGGCGGCGGCCGCGCCTCGCTGACCCTGCTCGACGAGAACGATCCGCTCGAGAGCGGCATCGAGATCATCGCCCAGCCGCCGGGCAAGCGCCTCCAGAGCGTCCAGCTCCTTTCCGGTGGAGAGAAGGCGCTCACCGCCATCTCGCTGATGTTCGGCCTGTTCAAGTACAAGCCGAGCCCGTTCTGCCTGCTCGACGAGATCGACGCGCCGCTCGACGACGCCAACATCGGCCGGTTCGTCGAGATGCTCCAGGGCATGCAGGAGCACACCCAGTTCATCCTGATCACGCACAACCGCAAGACAATGGAGATTGCCGACCGGTTGTATGGCATCACGATGGAGGAGCCGGGCGTGTCGAAGCTGATTTCGGTGCAATTGAACTGAGAACTGAAGTTCCCAGTCTCCAGTGGCCAGTTCCCAGTCGGTTGCGAACCGGCCGACATGCTGACTGGTAACTGGCGACTGGCAACTGGCAACTTCCGTTGAACGAAGACAAGGCCTCTCACTACCATCGACTGAAACGGCGTTCCGCCGTGGCGTCGGTCGGCCTGACGGCCGTGATGTTCGGCGGGTTGCTGCTCTCGGGAGTTTCCGTTGCGCTGGCGGACATCGCGCGCGCTGTCGCCCGTACGCAAGCGGATTCTTCACTTCTCGCGGTGGCCGTCTACGTCCTGATGCTGGGATCCTTGCACGAAGCGCTCGCGTTGCCGCTCGCGTTTTACCACGGCTTCTTTCTCGATCGCCGATACGGGCTGTCGTCTGAGCCGGTTGGCGCATGGCTGCGCGATCACGCAAAAGCGATTGCCATCGGGACGGTTCTCGCGATCGCTGGCGCCGAAATCGTGTCGGCCGCCCTGCGTGTGTCGTCTTCGTGGTGGTGGCTGGCCTCCGCCGCCGCCTTCATTCTCGCGATGGGTCTGATGGCGAAGATCGCGCCGATCGTGTTGCTGCCGCTCTTTTACACATTCACTCCGCTCGATCGCAAGTCGTTGGGCGCGCGGCTGGTCTCCCTCTCGCAACGCGCCGGTGTGCCCGCGCTTGGCGTCTACGAATGGGCGCTCGGTGAAAAGACCCGGCGGGCGAATGCGGCGCTCATCGGCACCGGCCGGACGCGGCGCATCATCGTGTCGGACACGCTGCTGGCTGAGTACTCGGACGACGAGATAGAAGTCATCCTGGCGCACGAGATTGGCCACCACGTGCACCGCGACATTCTGGTCGCGCTGATCGCGGAGTCCGTCCTGCTCGTTGTCGCATTCTACGTGGCTGCGGCGGCGCTGGCTGCGTGGGGGCCGCGCATCGCGCTTCGAAGCCCGAACGACATGGCCGCGCTGCCGCTTCTCCTGCTTGCCGGAGGAGCCACGACGGTCGTGGCCACGCCCGTGGTCAACGCGCTTTCGCGCTGGAACGAACGCCGCGCGGACCGCTACGCGCTGAGACTCACACAGCAGCCGGCCGCATTCATTTCCGCCATGAAGCGCCTGGGCACGCAGAATCTCGCCGAGGAGCGCCCATCGCGGGCCGTGTTGTGGCTCTTCCACACGCATCCCCCGATCGAGCAGCGAATCAAGGCGGCGCAGAGCTTCCTGTAGAGTCGATGAACCCTGCCGTCAGCTTCGTCGTTCCCATGTACAACGCCGCCGCGACCATTGGCCCGCTGGTGCGCGATATCGAGCAACTCCAGATCGACGGGGGACATGAAATCATCCTGGTCAATGACGGTGGCGTGGATGAGACCCTCGCGGTGTGCCGGGAGCTCGTGCGCACGGCACGCGTCCCCATAACGGTTATCGAGCACGCGAGAAACTTCGGCGAACACAACGCGGTCCTGACAGGCTGGCGACACGCGCGCGGCGCACACGTCATCAACCTCGACGACGACGGCCAGAACCCGCCCCGTGAAGCAGTGCGCCTGTGGCAGCATGCGAAGGCGACCGGCGCCGATGTCGTGTTCGGCCACTATGAGACCAAGCAGCACTCGGTTTTCAGGAACTTCGGCAGCTGGCTGACCAACCGCATCACCGACTGGGCGCTCGACAAGCCGCCGGGTTTTTACCTGTCCAGTTTCCGCTGCGTCAATGCCTTCATCGCCCAACAGGTGGTCGCTTACGCAGGCCCGTACCCGTACATCGATGGCCTGCTCCTGCAGGTCACGCAACGCATCGAATCGATTGTCGTGGCCCACGAGCCGCGTCGTCTCGGCGCCAGCGGCTATACCCTGCGCCGTTTGTTGCGCTTGTGGCTGAGCGCGTGGCTGAACTTTTCACTGCTGCCGCTCCGTCTCGCGACGTTTGCCGGGCTGGCGACCGCGGCTCTGGGCCTTGTCGCGTTTGTCGTAGTACTCTGGCTGTGGTTCGTGAACCGGGGCCCGGCGTATGGTTTCGGATGGCTCATGGCGGCATTTCTGGTCTTCTCCGGAACGCAGCTCGTGATGCTCGGGTTAATCGGGGAGTACCTTGGGCGCATGTTTCTGACCGTCAACCAGCGGCCACAGGCGATCGTGAGGGAAATTCTGCGCGGCCACGGACGAACACAGATGGACAGGGCCACGGACGAACACGGATGAACACAGACGGGAACGGACGGTCGCGAAGAGTTACGCGCCCAGGGATGCAGCGCGTTGCGACGTCGTCAAGCTCGGTATCGAAATGCCGGCACTGGTGGACGAACCCGACAACCGGGTGGAGCGCGCCTATACGGGGTGGCCTGATCGCCTGTACGTGATCGACCAGATGGGACGCATCGCGTACAAGAGCGCGGCCGGTCCGTTCGGGTTCAAGCCCGACGACGTCGAAGTCGTGTTGAAGCGGATCGTGCCGGTGGTTATTGCGAAGTAGCATCCACAGGTTCTACGGGGTTCCACTAGGTTCTGCCGGGTTCTTCCGGGTGTGCTTGCGCCGACCAAGCCGAACCTCGTAGAACCTTGTAGAACCTTGTAGAACCCCGCAGAACCCCCTATCTAGCGAGGCAGCGCCGCAGCGGGCGGGCCGAGCATCTTGCGCAGCTCGCGCGCCCACTCGAGGGTCAGGACGCTGTCGCGCGGGGCAGGGTCGGCGTTGCGGGCCAGGAGGATTCTGCCGTCTGCGGCAATCAGCGCGACAGATCCCTCTGGAAGCGGCATCACGGGCGCCGGTGTCGCGGTCACACCGCCGGCGGCGTCAATCGGCACGCTGACGAGCGCGTCTCCGCCCCGATAAAACAGCAGGCCGCCATCACCGGACCACGCAGGCTCGGTCCCGCCGGCGCCGGAGATGGCGACGCGGCGGTTGTCGGCGATTCTCAGCACGTAAATTTCCCACCTGCCCGATTCATCCGATTGATAGGCCAGCAACCGTCCATCGGGTGACAGCATGCCGCCGGTTTCGTCAAACGGCGTCTGCACCGATGCCACCACCTTCTTGCTGGCAAGTGACACGACGACCACATCGCCCTGTGTCGGGCCGCCGGTCTCCGTGCACGACAGCATCCGCGAGTCGCGAGACACTGAGGTTGGGAACAAATGACGATGGCGGTCCGTCGAGGAGAGCACCTGGACGGCATCGGACGTGGCAGAACTGTCGCGCTTCCAGACTTCGAACGGACCTCCCCTCGAGACAGCGTAGAAAACCGTGCTTCCGCTCCAGACCGGGGCGACATTGAGACCACCGTGTGTGAGACGCGCCGTTGCCGGCCGGGCCAGATCCGCGACCCAGATGTCGCCGCCGATTACGCCTGCGACGCGTGAGCCGTCCGGGGACAACGCGGGCGCCTGCAGGACACCAGGATTCGCCGCGGACGGTGCGCGCGAAGACGTCGTCGCCCACTCGAGGATGGCGGTGTCCGGCTCGCCGGCCGAGGCATATGCCATCGCGCCTGACTGAGCGACGGCGAACTGCCGGCGCGCAATGCCGGTCACGACTGCCTGTTCAGTGCCGGCGATCGAGAGCCGCGTGCGGTCGAAGGGGACCGCATGAATCTCGCTGCCGCGCGAAAACACAACATAATCGAGCACCACCGTCGCGGTATCGGCGCCTTCGAGCACGGTTTGCCACGCGGCGCGCTGCGGCGACGGCATGACCGCGATGCGGCCGGGCGCGCCCGCGAGCGGGGAGGTCGCGATCGTGAATACGATCGCCCGTCCATCGGCCGCACGCGCCGGCCACGCGTGGCGTACCTCGCCGGCGTCCGCCGACGGGAGCGTCAGCTGGTCAGCATCGCCGCCGCGGTCGCTGACGCGGAGCAGCCCGCCGTGCCCAGACGCGGCAAAAATGATGCGGCCGTCGGCCGTCCAGACTGCCCCAAATGGTTGCGAGGCTTCCGTCACCGTCTCGGGCGAACCTCCGGCGAGCGCCACTTTGCGCAGCTTTCCCGCGGCAAAAAAGCCGATCCACCGCCCGTCGGGCGAAAAGAACGGCGCACTTGCGTCGTCGGTCCCCGGTATCGCGCGCGCCTCGAGCTCGTCGATTCCCCGGATGTATAGCCGGCACGTCGGGTTGCAGGCAGCCCACGCGAGAAGCGTGCCCTCGGGGGAGAGCGCCAAGGCTGGCGCACGGCGATCGAAGATCGTGCCCGGCGCCGGCTCGATACGCATCCGGACAACCGGGGGCAGGGACGGAGACAGGTGCGTGTACTGCCAAAGGGCCGTGGCCGCCAGCACCCCGCACAGCAGGGCAACTCCCCATGGAATCAGCTGACCGCCAATTGAGGGGGACACGCGCTCGACATGCGTGGACGCGCTCGAGACCGATTCGATCGCGAGAGATGCCGGCCCGACGAGCGCAACTGGTGCCACAAAGCGATAGCCGCGCCTGTGAACCGTCTGCACGTAGTTCGGCATCTGGGGATTGTCGGCGAGGGCCTGCCGGAGCACGCTGATGGCCTCGGCCAGGGACGTATCGGTGACGAATGCTTCCTTCCAGACGCTGTCGATGATCTCCTGTTTCGGGACGATCTCTCCCGCGCGCGATACCAGGAGATCCAGGACGCCAAGAACACGGGGAGGCAGCGGAAGTTCCCGCGTGCCCTTGCGAAGCAATCCGTTGGTACGATCGAACGTGAACGGACCGAAGGCGATCATCGAAGGCCGCGGTCGTACGATTTCGACTTCAGATGGCAACATACAGCAGCACCGTCAACGTCTGCGCTCTTACGGCACCGGAACTAACGCCAGGGCACGAGGAGGGACCAGGTGAACATCGCGCGTGAATTGCTGCTGACGCGAGCGGTGCGGCGGCGTCACGGTCGCACCTGGCCGTCCACCTTCCAGAGATAGAGGATGTGCGGCGAGCCATCCGCCTCCGTGAGCGTCTGCTGCGTCTCTGGTTGCCAGTCGCCCATGCCGAACTGGTGTGACACGATGCGCGCACCCGGCCGGAGCGCCCTGGTCAGGATCGGCCGTAGCTTCAGGTTGGAGGAGGTCAGAAGATAGAGCGTGACGACCGTGGCGGGCGAGACGTCCACGGTGAGCGCGTCCTGCTGTCTGAACTCCACGAGCGCTTCCACTCCTGCTTTCTCCGCATTCGCCTGCGACTCCCTGACGCGGTTCAGGTCGAAATCCACTCCCACCCCTCGCGCGCCGTACTTCTTCGCTGCGGTGATGACCAGCCTGTCATCGCCGCATCCCAAGTCGTACAGCACGTCCCTGCGCCCGACCTGCGCGATCTGGAGCATGCGCTCCACCACGTCCTGCGGCGTCTGCACGTAGGGCGCCAGCTTCTGAGGGGAGGCGGTCCGGTAGGCCCAGACCATGAGCCGTGGAGTAATGAGCAAGGCGAGGGCGACGGCGACGGCCGACACTACCAACTGCCGATTCAACATGTCTCGGCCCTCAGACAGCTTGAGGATACCTCACCCGGCACAGCAGCCCGACGAGTCTTCGATTCTTCCGAATCAGTAGATATCCCGACCCAGGGGACGGACGGAGACCGTCGCCCTTCGGGCAATAGGTGTCAAACCAAGTCACCAGGATCAGACGCATCAATGGGCCCAGAAGGCGGTACAGGATGTTAAGAACAACTTAAAGGTTTCTTGGGGGGCATTTGACCGGGGGTTCAAGACTCCGAGACCGGCTTGCGGTCACGCTGAGGTATGTCCATCTTCGTGACCAAACCGATCGAACAGATCAGGCAGGAGCACATCGGGACCGATCAGCCCGATGAGGCCGGCGGCCTGCGGCGGGTCCTCGGTCCCGGTCAGCTCGTCATGCTCGGCGTGGGCGCCATCATCGGCACGGGCATCTTCGTCCTGACCGGGCAGGCGGCGGCCGCCCATGCCGGACCCGCCATCGTCATCTCCATGGTGGTGGCCGGGCTGACGAGCGTGCTCGCGGCGCTGTGTTATTCCGAGTTTGCCGCCAGCGTGCCGGTCGCCGGCTCAGCCTACACGTATGCGTACGCGACGCTGGGAGAGTTCGTCGCGTGGGTGATTGGCTGGGATCTGATTCTGGAGTACGCATTGGGCGCGGCGACGGTGGCGGTTGGATGGTCCGGCATCCTCATCACGCTGCTCGGACAGCTCGGCCTGACGTTTCCGGCTGCGCTGAGCGCGGCTCCCGGCACTGTTGTTCAGGTAGCGGGCGGGAATCCGGTCACCGCGGTCCTGAATATCCCGGCGATCCTCGTGACAGTAGCGGTTACGGCACTGCTGATCTTCGGCGTCAGCGAGTCGGCCTCCGTGAACGGAGTCATCGTCGTGATCAAGGTGGCCGTCCTCCTCATCGTGATCGCCGCAGGCGCCATGTTCATCGACCCCGCGAACTGGCATCCCTTCATCCCGCCCAACACGGGAACCTTCGGCGAGTACGGGTGGAGCGGCATTCTGCGCGGCGCCGGCGTCATCTTCTTCGCGTACATCGGCTTCGACGCCGTGTCGACCTCCGCGCAGGAGGCGCGAAACCCTCAGCGCGACATGCCGCGCGGTATCCTCGGCTCGCTGGCGATCTGCACGGTGCTCTTCGTGCTCGTGTCGGGCGTGATGGTGGGCCTCGTGCCGTACAAGACCATGCTGAACCAGCCTGCGCCGCTCGTGCTCGCCATCCAGGCGGCCGCCGATCGGGCCGCTGGCACGTCATGGGAAGGCACGATGGCGGTTGTCAGAATCCTCGTGACCATCGGGGGACTTGCCGGACTGAGTTCCGTGATGGTCGTGATGATGCTGGCGCAGCCGCGGATCTTTCTCTCGATGTCGCGCGACGGTTTACTGCCGTCCTGGGCGGGCCGCATCCACCCGCGCTATCACACGCCGCACATCTCGACGTTGGTCACCGGCGTGGTCGTTGCGCTCGCCGCGGGGCTTACGCCGATCGGGACGCTCGGCTCTCTCGTCAGCATCGGGACGCTGATGGCGTTTGTCATTGTCTCGATCGGGATTGTCATACTGCGGCGCACGCGTCCCGATCTGCCACGTCCATTCAGGATGCCGTGGGTCCCCGTGCTGCCGATCCTGTCAGCGGCCGTCAGCCTCGTCCTGATGCTGGGGCTTCCGCGTGCGACGTGGGAACGCCTCATCATCTGGATGGCCATCGGCATCGTCGTCTATTTTGCGTACGGACAACGACACAGCCATTTGAGGGCGGGGGATATGGGATAACGGCGGAAGTTTCACCATTCAGCGTACGACGAGCTCCCCTTCCATCTTGCGGCAGCGGTCGTCCTGGGTCAGGTTGCAGTAGAAGCGGTGGGTGCCGACCTGGTCGGCGCGAAATTCGAACACGACGGTCTGTCCCGCGGCGGCGCGCTTGGCGATGCGGTACTGATCGATTGTGAAGCTGTGCGCGATGTCGCGGGCGGTGAAGATGATCTTCACCAGGTCGTCCTTCTGGACTTCCATGCGAACCGGCGTAAACGCGAAGTGGTCGCCGCTGATCGTGAATTCCCGTGTGGCGCCTTGAGTGCGCGCCCGGGACTTCTGGACGAATGGCGCGGCCAGAAGCAGGACGGCAACGCAGCCGGACGCGACGATGGCTTTGTGTCGCAAGCGGTTCATGGGACCCCCAGGACGCCGGCGCAATCCTCAAGTCTACGAACCTCCCCGGGACATCGCTGTTCGAGGCTTGTCCAGGGCCGCACGAAGGCGGAAGTGTCGGCGAAGATTGAGGTTAACGTTAAGACGCGGGGACGGGTGATTTGGTTGCCCCGCCCCGCTCTTGCAGCTTATCGGCGCCCTTCCGCCTTTTCGCCAGCGACTTTTGCCTGTCCCTCCTCGGGAGCGAGCAGCGCCTTACGGCTGAGCCGAATCTTGCCGGAAGGATCGATGTTGATCACCTTGACCATCACCTGATCCCCTTCTTTCAGCTCGTCGCGCACGTCCTTGACCCGGTAGTGCGCGATTTCAGACACGTGCAGGAGGCCGTCCAGGCCCGGCATGATCTCGACGAACGCGCCGAAATCTGTAATCCGCTGGACCTTGCCCATGTAGGTCTTGTTGAGCTCGGGTGTGGCTGTCAGTTCCTGGATGATCCCGATGGCCTTGGCGGCCGAAGCTTCATCGGCAGACGCGACGTTCACGCGTCCATCGTCTTCGACGTCGATCTTGACGCCGGTCCGCTCGATAATGCTCCGAATCATTTTGCCGCCGGGGCCGATGACGTCGCGGATCTTGTCCACCGGGATCCGAATCGTCACGATACGCGGCGCGTGCAAGGATACGTCCGAGCGCGACTTCGCGAGCGTCTCCTGCATCTTGCCGAGAATGTGCATGCGGCCCTGGCGCGCCTGTTCGAGCGCTTTGGTCATGATCTCGGTCGTGATGCCCGCGACTTTGATGTCCATCTGCAGTGCGGTGATGCCGGCAGCCGTACCGGTGACCTTGAAGTCCATGTCGCCGTAGTGGTCCTCGGCCCCTGCGATGTCCGACAGGATCGCGTACTTGCCCGTCTCCTCGTTCATGACGAGGCCCATCGCGACCCCCGCGACCGACGCCTTCAACGGCACGCCGGCGTCCATCATCGCCAGCGACCCGCCGCAGACCGAGGCCATCGACGAGGAGCCGTTCGACTCGAGGATGTCGGAGACGATGCGTACGGTGTAAGGGAACTGCTCTTCGGTCGGCATCATCGGCGCGAGCGCGCGCTCGGCCAGCGCGCCGTGGCCGATCTCGCGCCGTCCGGGTCCGCGCATGAATTTGACTTCCCCGACCGAGAACGGCGGGAAGTTGTAGTGGAGCATGAAGCGCTTCCACGTTTCCCCGTCAACCGTCTCCACCTTCTGCTGATCGTCCGCGGTGCCGAGTGTCGCCGTGACGAGCGCCTGAGTCTCGCCGCGCGTGAACAGGGCAGAACCGTGCGTGCGCGGGAGGACGCCCACCTCAATTGTGATGTTGCGGATCTCGTCGAACTTCCGCCCGTCGAGCCGGCGGCCACGATCGAGGATCTCGTCGCGCAGGACTTTTTCTTTCAGGTCTTTGAGAATCGACTTCGCGTCGGCCTTCTTCTCGGCGTCCCCTTCCGGCAGGGTCGCGACAAACCCGCTCACGACGCGGTCGACCGTCGAGTAGTTCTCGAGCTTGTCCTTGATCCGCATCGCGTCGGTGAGCGGCGCGAGGACCTGGTCCTCGATCTCCTTGATGAACTCCCTCGAGATCTCCTTCTTGAGTGGGGGCACCCGTTTGGTCTTCCCGGCCTGCGCCGCGAGCGCGTCGATGCCGGATACGATGTCCTTGATGGCCGCGTGCGCGCGTTCGAGCGCCTGGACCATCTGCGCCTCCGGCACTTCCTTCGCGCCCGCCTCGACCATCACGATGCCGTCCTTGCTGCCGGCGACGATGAGATCGAGCGTGCTGCGCTTCCGCTGCTCGAAGGTCGGATTGATCACGAAGTCGCCGTCGACATGGCCGACGCGCACCCCCGCGATGGTCCGGGTCTGCGGGACGCTCGACAGCGCGAGCGCCGCCGAAGCGCCGGTAATCGCGAGCACGTCCGAGTCGTTGTCCGAGTCGGCCGAGATCACGAGGGCGATGATCTGCGTCTCGTTGCGCCACCCTGAAGGGAACAGCGGACGGATGGGGCGATCGATCAGGCGGCTCGTGAGCACTTCCTTTTCGGGCGGTTTTCCTTCGCGCTTGAAGAACCCGCCGGGAATCCGCCCGGACGCATAGGAATTCTCCTTGTAGTCGCACGTGAGCGGCAGGAAATCGACCCCTTCGCGGGGATTTGCGTCCGCGCAGGCCGTGACGAGGACCATGGTGTCCCCCAGGCGAACGATGACGGACCCATCCGCCTGTTTGGCCAGACGGCCGGTCTCAATCGAGAGGGTCTGCCGACCGATAGAGATTTCTCGTGTGTGCATGTGAGTCTTTCTGTCTATGCGCTGCGCCAGCTTCTTGAATGGCTCCGGGCTCAGGGCTTAAGACTCAGGGTCGGTACCGGCCTGAGCCGCGTACCCTGAGCCCTGCGCTCTGAGCCTTGAGCCCTACTTGCGGATGCCCAGACGACGGATCAGCTCCGCGTACCTGTCGGAGTCCTTCCGCTTCAGGTAATCGAGCAGGCTCCTGCGCTGCCCGACCAGCTTGAGAAGGCCGCGGCGCGAGTGGTGGTCCTTCGCGTGGGTCTTGAAATGTTCGGTGAGGTAATTGATGCGCTCGCTGAGGAGGGCAACCTGCACCTCGGGGGATCCGGTGTCGGCCGTATGGGTCTTATAGGTCCCGATGACTTCTGACTTGCGATCCTTCGTAAACGCCACTGCTTTCCTCCACGCACGGTCCAGACCCCCGGAAACGCGATGGCTTCCGTACCAGACCGCCGTTGCTGCCCTCGGATGGGAATTTACAATTCCAAACGACTCAACATCTTACACCAGAACAATGACCGGATGCAAAAGCCCGCCGGGTCGAGATTCCGCGATGCCGAGGAGCTTCCCGCCGCCATCCATGAGGCGCCATCGGTCCGGGGCGGACCCGCCTTCGCTTCGACTGGAGACCGTGGAGGGATCGGTCAGGTCCTCGGGTGTCAGTTCGTTGCCATGGGCCGCTCGTCTGGCTCCGCGGTCGTTCAGGACCACGGCCGGCACCTGGGGCAGCACGTGTTCGATCGGCAGGATGAAGCGTTGGGCCCCTGGTCCTTCGGCCTCGATAGCGTCAAGGCGAGTCGCCGACTCTTCGCTGAAAGTACCCGCCCGGACGCGCCGGAGTGTCTCCAGATGGGCCCCGCAGCCGAGGCGTTCTCCGAGATCGTGGGCGAGGGAGCGAACGTAGAACCCCGCCGACGCACGAACCCGCAGCCGCGCAAGCCCCCCGTCGTACGAGTGGAGCGCCAGATGAGCCACGGTGACCTGCACGGACCGAGGCTGCACGGGCGTGTGACGGCGCGCCAGCTTGTAGGCCGCGATGCCGTCGATCTTCTTTGCCGAGTACGCAGGTGGCGCCTGGTCGAAGGTGCCGCGAAACTCAGCGAGTGCGACATCGACGCGCTCGAAATCGATGCCAGGCGGCGGGGCCGGCGGTGGCCCGACGCGGTCGGCCGCGTCGTAAGTCTCGGTCGCAAGCCCCAGCCGCACGCCCGCGTCGTATTCCTTGTCTGCCCCGCTCAGGAGCGACGCCAGTCGCGTCGCACGGCCGATTACGAGCGGGAGCACGCCTGTTGCAAGCGGGTCGAGCGTGCCGGTATGGCCAATCCGTTTTGTCCGAAGCGCGCGGCGCACCCGGGACACGACATCGTGCGATGTCGGTCCGGCCGGCTTGTCGACGACGAGGACGCCGTTCATCGGGAGTTCCCAGTTCCCAGTTTCCAGTTTCCAGTTTGAGGTTTTCGAGAGGTTTTCACGTGATCGATCTGCCGATTAGGAACTGGCAACTGGCAACTGGTCACGGTCGACTTTCCAATCCGTGTGCGATGGCCTGGACAATCAGTTCGACAATTCGGGGACGGACCTCCCCGAGCGATCCCGTGACCGTGAAGCCCGCCGCGTTCTTGTGCCCGCCTCCGCCGAACGCTCCCGCGACCTGCCGCACGTCGACGTCGTACTTCGACCGCATGCTCACGCGAACCTCGCCCGTCGGTCCGACTTTGAAGAACACGACGGCCTGAATCTCGCGGGCGGTCAAGGGCAGGTTGATCAAGCCTTCGGTGTCGTTGTTCGTGCAGTTGCACGCGTCGAGCATCGCATCGTCCATGTACAGCAGCGCGAGGCGCCCGGCATCGAGGAGCTCCATGGAATCGAGCAGGGCTCCGATCAGCTTCAACTTGCCGAAGCTGTTGCTGTCGAACACGCGGCGTGCCATCGCGGCGGGATTGACGCCGGCCTCGACCGTCTGCCGGCAGATGTCGAACGTGCGTGGCGTGATGTTCGAGTGATGGAACGATCCCGTGTCGGTCAGGATCGCGAGATACACGTGGGTGGCGATCTCCAGCGTCAGGGTCACGCCCAGCTCGCGAATCAGGTCGAACACCATCTCGCCGCAGGCGGCGGCAGACTCGTCGTGCCAGTTGACGGCGCCGTACAGCCGATTGCCGGCGTGGTGATCGATGTTGAGCAGGAACGCCCCGTCGAGTCCCGTGACACCTGTGCGCGTGAGGTCGCTGCACTCCATCACGATGACCGCGTCGACGTCGGCCGATGCGCTGCCGGCAATCTCGATGCGATCCATCCCCGGGAAGTCCTGATAATGCTCCGGCGCGGGATCCGCGTTGACGATGCGGACCTGTTTGCCAAGCGCCTCGAGCGCGAAGGCCATCGCGAGCTGCGACCCGATGGAATCACCGTCGGGCCTGGCGTGCGACGTCAGCAGGAACCGCTGCCGGCGCATGATTTCGTCGCGGATTTGTCGGACGGGTGTGGACGTTGTGGCTACCGGTTCATTGATCATCATCGCGCGGCCCGGTGGTGTCGGGCGCTTCACCGATGGCCGGGCGATCGGCCCGTTCCGTGTTGAGCTCCTGGAGGATCCGCTCGATGCGGTCGGTCTTCTCGATTGCTTCGTCGAACAAGAATGTGAGCTCGGGCACCCGTTTCAGCTGAAGACGCTGGCCGACCTGGCGCCGCAGGAACGGCGTAGCGCGGCCGAGCGCCCGCGCCGACTCGCGGCGCGCTTTCTCGTCGCCGATGGTCGTGTAGTACACGCGCGCCTGCTGCAGGTCCGGCGACACCTTGACCTGGGTAATCGTCAGGAAACCGATGCCGGGATCGTGCACATCCCGGGTCAGCAGCGAGGCCAGTTCCGCGCGAATTTGATCGCCGACGCGGGACGCTCTGGAGCCTTGAGGCATATCAAATGGTTCAGGGCTCAAGGCTCAGAGCTCAGGGCGTCCGAATATTGCCTGAGCCCTGAGTCCTGAGGCCTGAGCCCTTTCAGACCGGCGTCGCGACACGCTCCACGACGAAGGCCTCGATGATGTCGCCGACCTTGATGTCGTTGTACTTGTCGAAGCCGATGCCGCACTCGAACCCGGCCTTCACTTCGGACACGTCATCCTTGAAGCGCCGGAGCGATCCAATTTTGCCTTCGTGGATGACGACGTTGTCGCGCAGCAGCCGGGCCTGCGTATCGCCGGAGCGCGTAATGCGTCCGTCGAGCACCATGCAGCCCGCGATCGTCCCGAACTTCGGCGTCTTGAACGTATCGCGCACTTCGGCCGAACCGATGCGCACTTCCTTGAACGTCGGATCGAGCAGCCCGGCCATCGCCTTCTTCATCTCGTCGACGACGTTGTAGATGATCGAATGGAGGCGGATGTCGACCTTTTCGCGTTCCGCGACGTCGGCCGCATTCCGGTCTGGCCGCACGCTGAAGCCGATGATGATCGCGTTCGACGCCGAGGCGAGCAGCACGTCGGATTCAGTGATCGCGCCGACGCCGCTGTGGATGATCCGGACCTTGACCTTCTCGTCGGTCAGCTTGGTCAGCGTGTCGCCGAGCACTTCCGCCGAGCCCTGGACGTCGGCCTTGATGATGATCGGCAGCTCCTTCATGCCGCCTTCGGCGATCTGCTGCTGCAGGGATTCGAGCGTGAGCCGGCTGCCTTTGCCGCCGAGCGCCTTCTCCTTCGCCTGCGTCTGACGGAAGAGGGCGATCTGGCGCGCCTTGGCAGCGTCGGTCAACGCCTGGAACGCGTCGCCGGGCGCGGGCAGTCCGCCAAGGCCGAGTACTTCGACCGGCGTCGCGGGTCCCGCGGCCTTGATCTGCCGGCCGCGGTCGTCGATGAGTGCGCGCACCTTGCCGACGATCGTACCGGCAATCAGCGTATCGCCGATGCGAAGCGTTCCGTCCTGGACGAGAATCGTCGCCACCGGGCCGCGTCCTTTGTCGAGCTTTGCTTCGAGCACGGTGCCCGACGCATTCCGCTTCGGATTGGCCTTGAGCTCGCCGAGCTCGGTCACGAGCAGGATCATTTCAAGCAGCAGCTCGAGGTTCTCCTTCTTCTTCGCCGAGACCTCCACCATGACGGTGGTCCCGCCCCACGCCTCGGGCGTGAGTCCCAGGTCCGAGAGCTCCTTCTTGACGCGCTCCGGATTGGCGTTCGGCTTGTCGATCTTGTTGATCGCGACGAGGATTGGCACGCCCGCCGCTTTCGCGTGATCGATGGCCTCGCGCGTCTGAGGCATCACGCCATCGTCGGCCGCCACCACCAGGATGACGACGTCGGTGACCCGCGCGCCGCGCGCGCGCATCATGGTGAACGCTTCGTGACCGGGCGTGTCGAGGAACACGACGTCGCGATCGTTCACCGTCACCGCGTAGGCGCCGATGTGCTGCGTGATGCCGCCGGCCTCACGCTCGGCGACGCGCGCGGAGCGGATCGCATCGAGAAGGGTCGTCTTGCCGTGGTCGACGTGGCCCATGACCGTGACGACCGGCGCACGAGGGACGAGGTCGGCCGGATCGACGTCCTCGGCTTCGACCTGCAGCATCTCCTCTTCGAAAGTCTGCATCTTCACGTCGGCGCCGAACTCGCGCGCGATTGTCGCGGCGGTGTCGTCGTCGAGCGTGCTGTTGATCGTCATCATCAGGCGGCGGTCCATGAGCTTTTTGAGGACGTCCTTCGCCTTGACGTCGAGCTTCGTCGCAAGATCCGCGACCGTCATGCCTTCGGCGAGCGTAATGGTGCGCGTGACCGGCGGCGGCGGCGCCTGCATCGGAGCGGGCGACTGCACGCGCGGGCCCGTGTCGCGGCGCGCGCCCGGACGCTGGCTGCCCGGCCGGTGGTGCATCGGCGGACGGTAAGCCGGCATGCCAGGACGCGGCGGTACAGCGGGCCGCACCGGTTGCGACGGCAATGGCCGCGGGCCGCCCATCGGCGAGCCGGGGCGTGGAGGCAGGCCCCCGCCAGGACGAGGTCCTGCAGGGCGTGCCGGAACCCCGGGCGTGGCCGGACGCGGCACGGCCGGCCGGCTCAGATTCCCCGTGGGCGTCTGCGACGCCGTCGTCGGTGTGTGCGCTGGTGGCCGCACGAGCATCGGGCGCCGCGGCGGAGCGGGGGGCGCCTGACCGGTTCGCGGATCTTCCACGCGAAGCCGGAGCGTCGGCGGCACGATGCGTCCGGTCGCTGGAGGCATCGCGGGTCTCGTCGCTGGCGGCGGAGCCGTGAGACCCGCGGCCGGGAGTTCCTCGACCGGCGGCATTTCAGGCGCCTGCGCAGCGATGACCGGTTCCTCCAGCGGCGGCGCCGGCCGCTGTGGCGCATGATCGGCGATCGTGTGTTCCGCGATCGGCTCGGGTTCCGGTTCGACGCCTTCAGGCGGCGCGGGCGCCGGCACCAGGAACGGTTCGGCGGCGGATGGTGCGGCGAGCGTTTCGGCCGGCGGCTTCGCCGACTTGACGAGCCGCGGTGGCGGCAGCGCCGGGGCAACGGGCT
Source organism: Vicinamibacterales bacterium (assembly GCA_038320555.1). GTDB lineage: Bacteria > Acidobacteriota > Vicinamibacteria > Vicinamibacterales > 2-12-FULL-66-21 > JALZOC01. Next base: position 16,060 of record JBBQEJ010000012.1, read on the forward strand.
TGACCGGCTCAGGCGCCTTGCCGCCCGGCTTCTTTCCCTTCAGTACTGCGGGCGTGTCGGCAAACGACGCGTTCGACGGGACGTTGAGTCCGCGCTGCCGCGACATGCGCGAGACGAACTCCCGCGCGACGACCTCTTCGATTGTGCTCGACGCGCTCTTCACCTCAATGCCGTGGTCGCGCTTGAGCAGCGCCATCACTTCCTGGCTCGAGGTGTTCAGAAGCTCCGCGACTCTGTAGATCCGGACTGTTGCCATTCAGTAAAAAGTTCTAAAGTTCTAAAGTTCCAAAGTTCCGAGAGGTCTACACCTCTTTGGCATCCCCGGCCGCGCTGGGGTCTTCGGCAGGTTCTTCAGGTTCTCCAGCCTGAGCCGAGGTGTCGACGTCGGCCGGCGCGTCAGCCTCGGCGGCCTCGGCGGCGCTCGCCATCGGCTCGGCCGGCGACGACGATCCCTCCGCCTCGAGCTCGCCACCACCCTCAGGGGCTTCACCCTCAGCTGGCTCTTCGCCGGAGCTCTCACCGGCCTCGAGGAGCGGTTCGAGCTGCGCTTCGACTTCGCGCCGCTTTTCCTCCTCGCTTTTGATGTCGATTTTCCAGCCGGTCAGCTTCGCGGCGAGGCGCACGTTCTGCCCCTTCTTTCCGATGGCGAGCGAGAGTTGCTTGTCCTCGACGACCACTTCCATCACCTTTTCGGCATCGTCCACGATCGACACACGCTGGGCCTTGGCCGGGCTGATCGCGTTGGTCACAAAGAGGATCGGATCCTCGGACCACTCGACGATGTCGATTTTCTCGCCGCGAAGCTCGCGGATAATCGACTGCACGCGCGTGCCCTTCATGCCGACGCACGCGCCGACGGGATCGACGTCACGCTCGCGCGAGTACACGGCAACCTTCGCGCGATCGCCGGCTTCGCGCACCGCGCCGCGGATCATGACCGTGCCGTCGTAGATCTCCGGCACTTCCTGTTCGAAGAGCTTGATGAGCAACGCCGGATCCGTGCGCGAGAGGACGACCTGCGGCCCCTTCGCGCTCCGATTGACGCCGCGAATGACCGCGCGGACACGGTCGCCGACGGTGTAGTTTTCGGCGCGCGACTGTTCCTTGCGCGGCAACTGGGACTCCACGCGTCCGAGTTCGATGATGATGTCGCCGTTCTCGAACCGCTTCACCGTCCCGCTCACGACCTCGCCCACCCGCTGGCTGTATTCGCCGTACACGTTCTCGCGCTCGGCTTCACGGACCTTCTGGAAGATGACCTGCTTCGCGGTCTGCGCCGCGATGCGGCCGAGATCCTCCGTCGGGCGCGGGAACTCGATTTCCATGTCGACTTCCGCTTCGTCGCCGTAGAGCTCCTGCGCCTCGGTCAGCGAAATCTGCGTTGACGCGTCCGTCACTTCCTCGACGATCTTCTTCACCGCATAGAGCTCGAGCTGACCGCTTTCGGCATTGAAGCGCGCGCGGAGCGCCTCGCTCTTGTAGCGCTTGCGCGCGGCCGCTTCGAGCGCGTCCTGCACGGCGCTGATGATGATTTCCGGTTCGACGCCTTTCTCTTTCGCGATGGCGTCGATCTGCTGGAGCAGCGGATTGGTCGTGGCCATGTGTCAGCTATCAGCTTTCAGCTATCAGCTTTCAGCGCCGTCGCGTCAAGCTTGGTGTTCGGCGCGCGCGCCTACGCCTGGTTTCCCGTCCTCGCGCTGCCAGCCGATCGCTGACAGCTCATCGCTCTAGTCTAGAACTCCACTTCCAGCCGGGCGCGCTTGATGTGCGCGAGCGGCACGCGGTGCACCTTGCGGCCCTCTTCGAGCAGCACGACGCCGTGGTCCACGCCCGCGAGCCTCCCGGCGAACGCCGATTGTCCGTTGACCGGCTCGGTCGTCACCAACTTGGCCAGCCGTCCCTGAAAGCGGCGGTAATCCCCTTCGTGCCGTAACGGCCGATCGAGCCCGGGCGACGAAACCTCCAGGGTGTAAGCCTGCCCGAGCGCCGCGGTCTCGAGATGGTCCTCTTCGACGTCAAGCAGCGCGCTCAAATCCTGGCTGACGCGCTGACAATCGGTGATACCGACCGCGTCCTCGTCAGGCCTGGTCGGTTTTCCCGGATCGGGCCGATCGATGACGACGCGAAGGACCGTGCCGACCGATTCGCGGCGCAACTGGATGTCGAACACCTCGAGCCCGTAGCTCCGCGCGACGCGTTCCGCGGCCTCGCGGACGCGTTCCAGCTGTTGAGCAGATGGCGTAAAAACGTCCCCTGAAACACAAAAAGTGGGCAACGGCCCACTCGGGTAAGCTTACTCGAACCTGCCACCCATAAATATAGCATGCGCCTATGGTGACGGCGCAAATAATGCCCTTTGGATCGCCTGATCGGATGTGCTCGCTCAGGGCATTCGCCTCGACCCGTCAGCGGCCTGCCATGAGCGAGGGCCCGAAGGGGCCGATTCGAATGGCTTGGCGACCAGGTCATATCCGCGGGCGCCCACGATACGCGTGCGGATGAGCTCACCCGATGAGATCGTCTCGGTATTGCAATCGGTCAAGAAGACGACAGAGTCGATATCAGGAGCCTGGCCTTCCAGCCGGCCCTGCAACACGAGCGCGTGCTCTGGGGAAGGGCCGTCGACCAGCACGTCCACCTCGGCCCCAATCCGCGCTTTCTGCGCGGCCGCGACTATCTTCTTTTGCCGCGCCATCAATCCGTTCCGACGCCCTCGCTTCACCGCCGCGGGCACGTCGTCGGGCAGCGCAAAGGCCCGGGTCCCTTCCTCGTGCGAGTACGTGAATATCCCCACGTGATCGAAGCGGGTATCGGTGACGAATCCTTCGAGCTCGGCGTAGTCGGCTTCGGTCTCTCCCGGGAAACCGACAATCAAGGTGGTACGTAATGTGACGCCGGGAACACGCTCGCGGATCCGATTGAGAAGCCGGTCGTAGGTTCTCCGGTTCCCCGGCCGGCGCATGCGCCTGAGGACAGCCGCCGAAGCGTGCTGCAGCGGCAGGTCCACATACCGGCACACCTTCTCGCACTCCGCCATCGCGTCGAGCACGTCGTCGGTGATCGTCGCGGGGTAGAGGTAGAGAAGCCGAATCCACGCGAGGCCGTCGATGGCATTCAGTTCGCGAAGGAGACGAGCGAGCGCGCCCCGCTCCCCACGGTCGATGCCGTAAAACGTCGTGTCCTGGGAGATGAGGAGCAGTTCGCGCACGCCGCGCGCTGCGAGCGCGCGCGCCTCGCGGACGATCGAGTCTGTCGTCCGGCTCCGATACCCGCCGCGCAGCGTCGGAATGATGCAGAACGCGCAGGTGTAGTCGCACCCTTCCGCGATCTTCACGTACGCAAAGTGCCGCGGCGTCGTGAGCAGGCGAGGTGTGTCGGCGTCGTAGATGTAGGTGGGGAGCTGCGCCTGCCGCGATTCGCGGTTCGCGGTTCGCGGTTCGGCAAACGCGCCGGAGGATCGGAAGAATGTAACCGGCTGCGCCGAATCGCGAACCGCGACTCGCGAATCGCGAGCCCCGATTGCATCCAGAATATCCGGCACTTCTCCCGTCCCCAGGACGGCATCGATTTCAGGGATCTCCTTCCTCAGCTCGTCGCGATAGCGCTCGGCGAGACATCCGGTGACGACGAGGCGCGAGCAGTGGCCGTCCTTCTTGTGCTGTGCCATCTCGAGAATGGCATCGATCGACTCCTGCTTCGCCTTATCGATGAAGGCGCATGTGTTGACGACGAGCACGTCGGCGTCCGACGCGTCGGCGGTGAGCTCGTGTCCCGCGTCGCGGGCGATGCCCAGCATCACCTCGCCGTCAACGAGGTTTTTCGGGCACCCCAATGAAATAAAGCCGATTTTCACTTTGTCTTCCTGACAGGAGGTCAGGCGTTCAGGAGCAATAAAACAAATTCTCCTGATCGCCTGATCCCCTGTTAAAAAATCACGGGTAGATGCGGTACAGCATGCGTGGATACGGAATCGCTTCCCGCAAGTGATCGATCCCGCAGATCCAGGTGACGACGCGCTCGATGCCCATGCCGAAGCCGCCGTGCGGGACGCTGCCGAAGCGGCGGAGATCCAGGTACCATTCGAACGCTTCTTTCGGCAGCCCGTGCTCTTCGATGCGGGCGACGAGCAAGTCGTAATCGTCGATGCGCTGACCGCCGCCGATGATCTCCCCGTAGCCCTCCGGCGCCAGCACGTCCACGCACAGCGCGACCTCCGGCCGCGCGGGATCGGGCTTCATGTAAAACGCCTTCACGGCCGACGGATACCGGTGGACGCAGACCGGGCGGTCGAAGTTTTCCGAGATCGCGGTCTCGTCCGGCGCGCCGAAGTCCCCGCCCCACTCGAAGGGAAGACCCTTCTGCTTGAGGAGCCCGGCGGCCTCGTCGTACGAGAGACGAGGAAACGGCGCCTTGACGTTCTCGAGCTTCGTCGTGTCGCGCTCGAGGACCTTCAGCTCCGGCCGCCGCCTTTCCACCACGCGCTCCACGACGGACACGACGAGCGCTTCGGCTAGATCCATCACGTCGTCCAGTGTCGCGTAAGCCATCTCGGGTTCGACCATCCAGAACTCGGTGAGGTGGCGGCGCGTCTTGGATTTCTCCGCCCGGAACGTGGGTCCGAAGCAATACACGCGACCGAGCGCCATGGCATTGGCTTCGTTGTACAGCTGGCCGCTCTGCGTCAGGTACGCCGTCTCGTCGTCGAAGTACTGCACGGGAAAAAGCGTCGTCGTTCCCTCGCACGCAGCGGGCGTAAAGATTGGCGTGTCCGCAAGAATGAAACCGCGATCGTTGAAGAAGTCGCGCACCGCGTTGACGACTTCATGGCGCACACGCAGGATGGCCTGCTGGCGCTGCGAGCGGATCCACAAGTGGCGGCGATCCATCAGGAAGTCGACGCCATGCTCTTTCGGTGAGATTGGATAGTTCTGCGATTCCGACACGACCTGCAGACGGGTGACGTCGACTTCGAACCCGCCGGGCGCGCGCGCGTCAGCGCGAACGGTGCCGTCCACGACGATAGAGGTTTCCTGCGACAGGTGGTCGGCTTCTTTGAAGGCCTCTTCGCCGACGGCCTGTTTTGTCATCACACACTGGATGAACCCGGTCCCGTCGCGCAGCGTCAGAAAGTGAATCTTGCCGCTCGACCGACGGTTGTGTAGCCAGCCCTTCAGCGTGACCGCCTGCCCGTCGTACTTGGCAATGTCCTGGATGTACGCAGTCATGGAAGTGCCAGTGTCCGTTCGAATCGCTGCCGCGCGCGGCGGGCTTCTTCGAGGATCGTCGCCGGCGTGTTCGTATTCGCGAGCTCCATCAGATACGTTCCGTCGTATCCAATCTTCTGCATCGTCATGAGCGCCATCTCCCAGTTGATGGACCCTTGGTACGGCACGAGGTGCTCGTCGTCCTTGCGGCGATTGTCGTGCACGTGGGTGGTAATGAGGTGTTCCGCCGCCGTCTCGACCGCATCCGCCACGTCTCCCATGAGGTGCGCGTGGCCGAAGTCGAGGCAGATTCCGGCGTGCGGCGCGTCGAGGTCCCCCTCGAGCATCGCCACCAGCGACGCCGCGGTCGAGAGCTCGTTGGGGATCACTTCGAGCGCGATCCGCACGCCAGGCGGCTCGGCAAGGCGGCAGATTTCCTCCGCACTCCGGAATGCGGCCGCGCGGGCGTTGTCGCCCGCCTGAACTTTAGCCGCTGGTGTCCCGAGGTGCACCACGAGCACGTTGAACGGGATCCGCCGGGCAATCTGGAGCGCCGCCTCGGTCTCCCGGACCGCGGCCTGCCGGCGAGCGTTATCGGTTACAGCGTTGGAAAACCGCTCGCCCCATTGCCCGTTCGCCACGCTCGCCGTGATCGGCGCGTGCACGCTGTTCAGCGAGAGCCCGGTATCCGAAAGCCAGGCCGCAAGGGCCCCGATCGCGCCATCGTCGTGATAGTCGAAGTGGCTCCGGGTCGCGAAGAGCTCGATCGTCTCGAAGCCGTACGAGGCAATCTGCTCGAGATGAGCCCGTTCCAGCCGCCGATCGTGGTAGAGGTGCGTGCTAATCCCGAAACGCATGATCTATCAGTGACTCAACCAGCCCAGCCGAACCCCTTATTGTAACCCCAATCGCTGATGGCAGCCTTCAGAGGCTTCGCTACACAGCGCAAAAGCCGAGAGCGCGAATGTGAATACAAAGGAGAGGCGTCGGGCGCCGATCGTGCCCCCGATGAATCTGTAGCCCTTGAGGGCTGCCCTACTTGAACTCCTCGACCAGCGTTCCGAGGATGTCGCGGATCCGCGCGAATTGGGAGAGCTGCTCGAGGTTGTCGCGAACGTAGCGGAGTGTCCGGGGTATGTACTGGATGTAAACCGAATTGCGGCGAGCTGTGGTCTGGTAGCCGAAGGTCCCGAGCGCTTTGAGGTTGCGCTGCAGCGCCATGACGTCGAAGCGTTGCCGGAACGCACGCTCGTCGCCCGTCCGGCCGCTGAGCGCCAGGAAATACGCGAGGAGCTCGCTGACGGTCTGCTCGGGGAGATCGACGTAAGAGTCGCGCAGCAGAGAGACGAGGTCGTACGTGTCGGGCCCCATCCGGGCGTCCTGGAAGTCGATGATGTAGAGCTCTCCCTCGTGCAGCATCAGGTTGCGGCTGTGGTAGTCGCGGTGACAGAGCACCCGCGGCTCTGACGCCAGCGATTCCACGATGACCGCACATTCGCGCCGCAGCTCCTCCCGGATGCCCGTCGCGATCACCACCCCGCGATACGCCTCGATGAAGTGCTTGATGAAGAAATCCAGTTCCCACGTCAGCTTCTCCACATCGAAGGCGACGCTGTAGGGCAGGTACTCCGGGGACGCGAGCTCCGCGCCCCTGCGCTGCAGGGTCGCAATGAGCGCAACGGCCTGGCGGTACAGCGCGGCGTGCTCCTCGGCCGATGCAGCGCCCAGGTGGGCCTGCAACGTGACGTCCCCCAGATCCGTGAGCGCGAGAACCCCAAGATCGTCAGCATGGCCGAGAACGGTTGGAATCGGCACGGGCATCTTGGCCAGGAGCCGCGCGACATTCACGAACGGTAGCGTGTCGAAGCCGAACGGAGCGGCGTGCAGCGAGAGCACGATCGACGGACCGTCAGGCAGGAGCACCCTGAAGTATCGCCGGTCCGATGCGTCGCCGGTGAGCGGCATCACGCGCGGCGATTGCGAGGCCAGGCCGCTGCGGTTGAGGTACCCGTGAATCTTCTCGCGGGCGTCGATGCCATCGCGCTGTTGTTTCTCAGGCATGGAGGCTCCGTAGTCTTCCACAAATGTCAGCGAACGCCCCTATTCGATCTTCCGGATCAGGAGGCCGCCGTCGATCCGTTCGTCCGGCTGCGGGGTGCGCCGGCCGGCCGGAACGATGGCACAGCGCCGATAACGCGCGCCTGCCGGGATCGTCACGGCGTCGCAGACGATGCACTCGATGATTTCGGCTCCGGCGCCGATCCTGACATCATCCCACACCGCCGAGCGCCTGACCGTCGCGGAATCGTCGATACAGATGCGCTTTCCCGACGCCAATCTATCTCCTTCGAGGTCGGCAAGCTCAACCGATGTGTCCAGATAATCCGCCGGTGTGCCGATGTCGTGGAACGACGCGTTGGAGATGAACGCCCCGACGCTGTGTTCATCCCGGGCGATCAATTGGGGGTACAGCGCATTCACTGTTTCCGCCGGCGCACCGTCCTCGAGATCCTCGAACACGCGCGCTTCGACGATCTGCACGCCGATGAAATGGTAGGACGCCCCGCCGGCCCCCGCGCGGGTGAACCCGGTGATCCATCGGCCACCGGCCACTTGCACTCCACCGTATTTGTCGGGGCGTGGGTTTGGAATGAGCGCCATCGTCACTGCCGCCCCCGACTCGGCATGGGACGCGGCCATTGCCGCAATGTCCACGTCGGTCAGGGTATCGCCGTTCACGATGACGAACGGCTGGCGGCTGGCGGCTGGCGGCTGGCGGTTCGCAATTCGCGGTTCGCGGTTCGCGCTTGGCTCTTGACCGTCCACGAGCAGGGGCAGGGCGCGTCTCGGGCCGCCCGCAGATCCCAGCACGGGGTTCTCCCAGGAATACCGCACTCGCGCTCCGAGATCGGAGCCGTCTCCGACCGATCCGGTGATGGTCGCGGGCAGATGATGGAGGTTGAGCACCAGATCGTGGACGCCGTGTTCGACGAGCCATCGGCACGCGCGTCGCGCGAGTGTCTCGCCGTTGACTGGCACCGCGGCTTTGGCGCGGACGTATGTCAACGGCCGGAGGCGTGTGCCGAGTCCGGCTGTGAGCACGAGCGCCTTCTCGGGAATGTCGGCGTCGCGGTGGGCGCCGCCCAGAGGCGTGCGCGGCAGGATCATGCGCCAGGGGGGAACATCATGTCGGAGCCGCTGAGGCCGCAGCCGTCGCGGTGCTGCAGGAAGAGCGACCGGTACGAATCCACGATGTAATCGGCTGGCGTCCGGCCGAGGGCGAGCGTCATCCCGGTGATTCCGTGCTCGGTGCCCTCGATCTCGACGAAGACGCCTACCGGCGTTTCATCGATGGCGACAATCACGTCCTCGTGCGAGAATTCCTCGCGGTATTTCTCGTACCGGAACCACACGTGAAGACCGAGCTCGCCAAATACCCGCACGAGCATCTCGCCATCGCCGACGACCGTTTCGAGCTCCTCACGCACCTTCATGATCGACGGCTGCACGGGGCCTTTGTAGGTCAGTCGGCTTTTTCCGTTTTCCATCCGTACCCGGAGCACACATCGCTGACGGCGCAGCTGCTCGTCTTCGGTGTCGAGGAGGGCGTCTTCCTGCAGCCGCCGGCCGTGCAGTGGCGTGGCGCCCGTTGCGATCACGGCATCGCGCGCCTCGTCTGCCGAGCTGAACCGCAACTTGATCTCGCGCTCCAGGATCATCGTGTTCATGAACACTGCTCCTTGTCGAGTCCACTCCAGGCCGGCTGCGAAGATACGCAGAATGCGGCCACCCGGAAACGAAGATCACGGAGACTACTACTAGTCAGGCTGAAACGTAAATCCCCACGATGGCCCGTGTTTATTCGTGGCTCAAATGGCGATCGGCCGGCGTGCTCCGCGCCAGAGCAGGCGCCGAATCGCCACGTACATCGCGAAACATTCCACCGCGAAGGGCGGAAAACCGCCAAATCCCAGAATCGGCATCTCGAAGATCTTGACGTCGGGCAGGATCGGCACGTTATAGACCCATTTCGTTCCGCCCCAGTAGTTCCAGAATTCCCAAATCAGGCCGCAGATGAGCCCTGCGATCAGGAGGTTGACCAGCCGTCCCGTGTGCCCCTCGTACCAGTCGCCGAGAATGGACTCGTCGCCCGCGCGTGCGTTGAGCGGATCGACCATGAGGATAAAACCAAGCCAGACCGGCGCGGCGAGATAGGTGGAGTGCACAAAGACCGGCACTCCGACCATGACGGCGCCCGCGGCGACGGCCAGCCACGCGACGGCCCCGAGCCGCCGCGGAGCCGGCGGATCCAGCCGGTCCGGAGGCGCGCGGCGATCGCGCAGGCTCGAGACGACATCGCCGGTCTCGAAGATCGCGGGCAGGATCGTGGCAAAGGACCACACGTATCCGAAATAGCGAAGGAGCAGCAGCTCAGGAAGCCCGACGTAGTACCAGTTGTGAATCGAGTATTTGTTGTAGATCTCGAAGATCGCCCACAGCGGCACCGACACGCAGGCCAGAAAAAAGAACTCGGCAGGATTGTTCCGCAGCCAGGAGTTGCCGCGCCGTTTCCACACGACGGCGTCGACAAGGAGGATGTATCCCGTCCACGCAATCGGCGTATGCCAGTGATAGAAAGGCTCGATCCGCGCAAGCATGCACGCCTGGGACACCAGGACTGTGAGGAGCCCGAACCAGCCGTAATAGGGCAGCCTGCGCATCGCCTTACGTGAGGCGCCCCGATGATGTGCCCTGAAGTGTGGGCCGGCCCACGCCCTTGCCAAACACCATTGTCTTCATCGTGCTGCCGAGTCCGCCCGGCATGATCAACGTCCGGGCCGCAAGCCGCTGCGCAATTGAACGCCGATCATGTCCCGAGTCGAGCCGTTCGGCAAGGCCGAGCCCCAGCAGGAAGTACGTCTGGTCGAGGACGCCCAGTGTTTCGAGGCCGGCCGCGGTGGCGACCTCCCGGATTGCCGAGAGATTGACGTGGGCCGTCAGATCGGTGCTGCCGGGACCTGTCAGCCAGTCACCCGGATCCGCGCGGTGCGCCCGGTAGGCCATGCGCGTGCCGTGCGGATAGACGGATGCAGGGGCGAGGCCGACGTCGTAGCCGTAATCGAAAAGCAGCATGAACCCGCGCTCCAGCGACGCAGCCGCTTCGCGCATCCAGTCGGCGGCGGCAAGGCCGACCTCCACACGCGCGTCCACGTCGAGATCGACGCCCTCCGCGAGCGCCGCATGTGACAGCGGCATGTCGATCTCGACCAGCGCGCCACTGCGCTCGCCGACTCCGATCTCGCAAACGCCGGTCGCCCTCATGGCCACGACATGGACCGGGAACGCATCGAGGAGCTCATTGGCGAGGATGGTTCCGATGACGCGCCTGGGAAGACGGTCGGATGACGAGATCAAACGCCCGGCGTGCGGACCGATTGTGTCGATTTGCGCCGCGCGCGCGGCTGCGCTTCGCTCGACCAGCGTGAGCCTCACACGATCGTAGAAGGCCGGATGATTGCTGGAGGCGGCGTCGAGAATATCGCGGGCAAGACGGCCATTTCCGGCCCCCGCCTCAACGAGGTCGAAGTGTTCGGCCCCGGCAGCCTCGAGCAGGAGCCACATTTCAGCCAGCTGCGCGGCAATCAACTCGCCGAACAGGGGGCCTACGTCGACGCTGGTGAAGAAGTCCCCGTGCTGTCCCGACCGTTTCGGCGCCGTCGCGTAGTAGCCGTGCGCCGGGTGGTAGAGCGCGAGTTCCATGAACTCGGCGACAGTAATCGCCCCTTGCTCACGGATGCGCGAGAGAAGCACAGGTAAGAGGGACAAGGCAAAAAAACAGGCCGGTGAACGTGATTGTCCACCGGCCCGCCGATTGTAGTGTTTTCACAGCCGCCAGCCGCCAGCCGCCAGTTACCGCTTCGTCATCGTAATGAACACCTCTTGCCCGGCGCCCTGGGTCACACGCCACACCACGAGGAACACCGGTCGTCCGGCAGTGGCGCTCTGCAATGCGCGTGTGACCTGGCTGACGTTGGCAACCGGCTGGCGATTCACCTCGACGATGACGTCGTTCGGCTGCACGCCCGCGTTGGCCGCGACGCTGCCGCGGTCCACGTCCGCGACAACCGCGCCGCCGCGTCCGCGCGGCAGCTCGAGCTGGCGCGCCCCCTCGGGGGTAACCGCCTCGAGCTGCATGCCAAAGTCGGTCGGTGTCGGCGCTTCGCGATCGGCGCTGTCGGGCCGCGCAGACCGTCCGCCATTTGCCTCCGCCTCGAGATCGAGCTCGTCGGGCGTAATGCTGAGTGTCTTGCGCTGGTTATCGCGGTAGATCGTGATGGGCACGGTCGTGCCGGGCTTGGTCGCGACAACCATCGAGACGAGCGAGTCGCTCTCGGTGACCGGGCGGCCGTTGTATTCGACGATCACGTCGCCGCGCTGGAGCCCGGCCTTTGCCGCCGGCGTTCCGGGGCTCACCGCAGACACCAGCGCTCCATTTGTGTTCGGCAGCCCGAACGTCTGAGCCATGTCCTTGGTGATTGGATCCCTGCTGATCGAAACCCCGATGACCCCGCGCGAAATCTTGCCGGATCGGAGCTGCGGCAGGAGCTCGCGAATGGTGTTGATTGGGGTCGCGAAGCCGATGCCGATGTTGGCCGCGCGCTGGGCGTCGGTGTAGATCGCCGTGTTCATCCCGATGACTTCACCGCGGACGTTCAACAGCGGTCCGCCCGAGTTCCCGGGGTTGATCGCCGCGTCCGTCTGAATCATCGGCTGCTGGCGCGTCGCGGTGCCGCCGAAGGGACGATCGAGTGCCGAGATCACGCCGACGGTAACCGTGTGCCCGAGGTTGAAGGGGTTGCCGATGGCCATGACCCAGTCTCCCTGCTGCATCTGCGACGAGTCGCCGAACTTCGCTTCCTGAAGCGGCGTCGACGGCAGCTCCGTGAGCTGGATGAGCGCGCTGTCGGTCAGAGCGTCGTGGCCGACCACCTTGGCAGAGTACTCTTCGTTGCGCGTCGCACCGACGAAGGCGACGGTGATCTTGTCGGCACCCTCAACCACGTGGTTGTTCGTGAGGATGTAGCCGGACTTGTCGATGACGAAGCCGGTTCCGGCCCCTTCAGTCAGTTGGCCCTGCGGCGACTGCGGCCGGCGCCGTGGCCGCTGCTGCGGCTGCTGCTGCGAATCGGGCGGAGCCTGTCCGCCGAAGAAGCGGCGCAGCAAATCATCGCCCCCCTGCCCGCCGAAAAATTCGGTCAGGTCCTGGGTGCGCTGGCGAGACTCTGTCCGGATGTTCACAACCGTTGGAATCTGCTGCTTGGCGATGGTTCGGAACGTCGTCGCGTCGATGGGTATCCCCCCGAGCGGCGTGCTGTTCATCGCCGGCATCGTCACCATCTGAGCCGATGAGGTCGGCGTGAGATCGAGACGCGAGGCGATCACCATCCCGACGGCGAGCGACGCGATCGCGATCAGAACTCCGTAAAAGAGCGTGGTCTTGCGAGTGGCCATGAGTGTTTCTCCGGTATTGTTACCTGGTCTATCGGTCTTTGTTATCTGGTCTATCAGCCGTGTTCTAGCTAGGCGAGCGTGACGATATCGGTCTGCATTGGGCCGGTGACGTCCGCATCCCGTTCTCCGACGAACATGTTGATCTCCGTCCGAACGCCGAATTCTGCCGTGTAAATCCCTGGTTCGATCGTGAAGCCGGTGCCTGGAATCAGCCGGCGCTCATCGTGCGTTTCGTAATCGTCCATGTGCACGCCGTTTCCGTGCACCTCTTGCCCCAGGCTGTGGCCGGTTCGATGAAGGAACTGCGCACCGTACCCGGCGCGCTCAATCACCTGGCGCGTCGCGCGGTCGACCTCGTATCCGCGCAACTCGCGCCCCGCGCGGGCGGCATTTTTCACGAGTTCGACGCCGGCGTCGCGGCCATCCCGGGCGGCGGTAAACACCTTCGCGTATTCCTGCGGCACGACCCTCCCGGTGAATCCCACCCAGGTGATGTCAGCAAAGACTGCGCCGGGCGCCGGCAGTTTGCCCCAAAGGTCGAGCAGGACAATCTCGTTCACGCCGATTGCCCGATTCAGCGCCGCAGTCGGCTGGTAGTGCGGGTTGCCGGCATTCTCCTGGGCCGCCACGACCGGGGCCGAATCGCTGATCAGCCCTTCTTCCGCGAACCATCCGACCATCGCCTGTTGCACCTCGAACTCGTTCAGTCCGTGCCCCACGCGCTCCTTGACCAGCTGAAACGCCCGATCTTTGATGCGGTAGAGCCGGTCGGATGCGGCGCGGTGTGTCGCGAGCGCCTCAGCCGACCAAATTGCCTCGAACCGCTGCACCAGATCACCTGATGAGACGACGTCCACGCCGAGCTGGCGGATCGCCTCGACCGTGCCCGCGTCCACGCGGGATACATACGGAATGGCGTTTCCCGGCGAATATTCCATCGCCACGCGTTTCATGCCTCGCAGCAAATCCTTCAACCCGTCAGCCAGTTGTTCCCGGCCCGCATACGCTCGCTTTTCACCGGGAAGGCCGTCCAGATTGTGACGCTCGATCGCGTGCACGAGTCCCCGTGGTGCGCCCTCGGCCGGCACGAGGTAATACCAGCGCCGCGTTGCCAGCTTCGACGACGCCGCGAGATCGGTCAGCCGTGTCGCGATGGGATTCAAGCCGTGAAAGTCGTAGAGCAGCCAGCCGTCGATGCCATCGTTCTTCAATGCCTGCTGGACCGCGGGAATCGGCAACGCCATCTGTTCAGTATACAAGCCGCCGTTATTCAATATGACGACGAAAGCTTTCGTATAGTTGTTAAGTTTGTAAACACTCCGGCCCGTATAATCGAGACCGGAGGCCGTATGCCGCGCAGACTCTGGGTTCTCGCCGTTCTTATCGGGTTTGCGGTCGTCCCGCTCCCCGGACAGTCGCAACAACCGCCGGCTCCCGCGCCGGCGCAGCCCCCTCCCACCTTCAAGGTCGAAGTCAATTACGTGGAGATCGACGCTCGTGTGACCGACGCGCAAGGCACGTTCGCCGGCGATCTCACGAAGGACGATTTTCAAATCAGCGAAGATGGCAAGCCGCAGACGATCAGCGTCTTCACGCGCGTCGAGCTTCCAATCGAACGGGAGGATCCGCCGCTTTTCAAAGGCGTGCCGATCGAGCCGGACGTGCAGACTAACCGCGGGGCATTCAACGGCCGCGTCTTCGTTCTCGTCCTCGACGATCTCCAGACCGACTTCCGGCGATCCGCTCGTCTGAAGGCGGCCGCGCGTCAGTTCATTCAGCGCTATATCGGCGCCAACGATCTTGCGGCGGTCGTCTACACCGGAAGCAGTCCGGAGCGAGGTCAGGAGTTCACGAACAGCCGTGCCCGGCTCCTCGCATCGGTGAACAAGTTCGCCGGCACCAAGCTGCCATCGGAGACCATCTCGAAGCTGGACGACTACTACCGTGCCCGGGGGATGGGGGAGTCACCGAAGGATACGAATCAGACGGAGCGCGGCTTCAAGGCGCGCAATTCATTGACGGCTTTGAAGAACGTCGCGGAATACCTCGCAAGCGTTCGTGGACGCCGCAAGGCCGTCGTCTGGTTCGGCGAAGGCATCGATTACGACGTGGACAACCCGTTCACTCCAGACGCCTCGCTGCTGCGAGACACGATGCAGGAAGCGGTTGCCGCCGCGACGCGCGCCGATGTGAGCTTCTACGGCGTGGACGCGCGAGGTCTGGGCGCAGGCCTCGACGAGGCGATCGACATTGGCGGAGTACCGGTTGACGACCCCGACTTTCAGGCGCCGTCGAGCCTGATCCAGAACGAGGTGCGGCGCGCGCAGGACAGCCTGCGCGTGATGTCCGAGCAGACGGGCGGCTTCGCGATCGTGAATCAGAACGATCTGAACGCGTCGTTCGAACGAATCGTGAAGGAAAACAGCAGCTACTACGTCCTCGGCTATTACCCGTCGAACGAGAAGCGGGACGGCGGGTTCCGCAGGATTCAGCTGCACGTGTCACGCCCGGGCCTGCGGGTGCAGGCGCGCAACGGCTATACAGCGCCCAAAGGGCGAGTGCCGACGGTGACGACGAAGCCGTCGGACGTGCAGGTCCCGCCTGAGATCCGGGAAGCGCTGGCGAGCCCGATTCCAGCCACCGGCCTGGGGCTCACCACGTTTGCCGCGCCCTTCACGGGACCCGGTGGGAAATCCACCGTGGCGGTGGTCGTCGAATTCGCGCCGGATCGGCTGAAGTTCGTCGAACAGAACGGAAAGTTCAACGAAGACATCGAGCTTCACGTGCTGGCGGTCGATGCCGCTGGAAAGATGCAGGATGGCGGGCGGACCGTCGTGCCACTTCGGCTGAGCGCGCCCAGTCACGACGCGGTGACGGCGAACGGGTTCCGCGTGATCCGCCGGCTCACGATTCCTCCGGGCCGCTATCAGATTCGTGTTGGCGCGAAGGAAACCAACGGAGGCGGCGTGGGAACCGTGACGCAGAGCCTTGATGTGCCGGATTTTTCCAAATCGCCGCTGCAGGTGAGCGGCATCGCGATGACGTCGGTCTCGGCGGGCCGGATTCCCACCGCAAATCCCGACGAGCAGTTGAAGGGCGTTCTTCCCGCGGCGCCGACAGCGATCCGGGACTTTCCCCGTAACGACACGCTCGCGCTCTTCGCTGAAGTGTACGACAACGAGTCGTCCGCGCCTCATCGCGTGACGATCAGCAGCAGCATCCTGGCTGAAGATGGCCGGGTCATGTTCACCGCGTCCGACGAGCGATCGAGCGATGAGCTGAAAGGGAAGAAGGGTGGTTACGGGTACACGCGCGAGATCCCGCTGAGCCAGTTCGCACCCGGGCGGTATGTCTTGCGAATCGAAGCGAAGACGACTCTCGCCAATGGCGGAAGTGCGTCGCGGGAAGTGGAGCTTCGGGTTCGATGACGCCCCTCGTCACGACAATAGCCAAAGGGGACGGCAGTGGCATCGTCGAGCCGCGCCGGACCATCGTCGGTGACGACCCCTCGTGGCGGGCGCTCTGGGCCGCGCACGCCGGTCCGGCAGTCCCGGCGCCGGCCGTGGACTTCTCGGCCGACATGGTGGCCGCTGTCTTCGCGGGGGAACGGCCCACCCCCGGCTACGAGATCGAGGTGACGGACACGCGTCCCGAGGGGGCCGCGCTCGCGATCATCGTCAGCGAGAGGCCTCCCGCGCGGGGGATGATGGCCGCACAAGTGATCGTGTCCCCCTTCCACATCGTCCGATTGCCGCGGCACGAAGGGGAGGTGCGGTTTATCGAAGCGGCGGCCACGCCGCTTCGAGCCGATGCGAGCCCCTTGCCGCGGGAAATGGTCGCGCGGACGCCGACGTTTTCCGCGAACGCGCCATCTTCGACCGGCCTGGACCCGACCCTTGCGGCGGCGCTGGCGTATCTGGCGGGGCCTTTTTCAGGCGTGCTGATCCTGCTTGTCGAGCGTGCGAACGGCTTCGTCCGTTTTCACGCGTGGCAATCGATCCTTGGTCTTGGCGGTCTGGGCCTGCTGTCGGCGGCCGCACTGGTGCTGTCGTTCCTCACGCTGCTGCTCTCACCGTTCCTGTTCACGGTGATGTACAGGTTTTCCGAGTTCGTCGCGATCGTGTGGGTCGTGGCGTGGATGGTCTGCCTGGTGAAGGCGTTCACGGGCGATCGATGGGAGATGCCCGTCGCGGGCCGTTACGCCGCGCGGCTCGCGACGAGGCACTCCCCGGTAACGCCTTAGTCGAACTTCTTCACCCGCTTGAGGTTGACGTGCCCTCCGGCGTGCGAGAACTGGTACTGGCTCATGGTGAGGTCGGGTTTATAGGGCGATTTCATCGTCAGTTCGATGATCTCCCCTGGCATGAACGGTTTGCGATAGGGCTGGCTGTCGCCGGTGACGACCTGCCTGCTCTTGTCGTACCAATATTCATCGACCTTCAGGAGCGAGACGGCGAGTGGCGACAGATTCTTGATTTTCAACACCGTCACAATGTCGCCACCGACCTTCTTCGACGGCATCTGAATGAACTGAATATCTGCCGTGCCTTTGAGGGTCTTGACGAACTTTGCCGGCATCGCGGGGGCCGCGGCCGTGGGCGCTGCCTTGGTGGCTGGCGCCTGTGCGGCCTTCCCTTGTGCGAAAACGGTTGCGGCCGCGAGAGTAAGGAGAACCATAACGGAGGACGCGAACGCGAAGCGTTTCATGACCACCTCCCAGGATGCGCGTTGACCGTCGAGATTATAGGCCTCTACATCTCTCCGTTCCAGTCCTCTCCTTCAGGGCTCGAAGATCGGAAGATTTCGAGATGCCATTTGCCGCCGCCCCATGGCTCGATGACCTCGGCGGCGACGACATCCACGAGGATTTCGGCAAATGTCCGGCCTTCGGGATCGCCTTCGAGGTGATAGGCGGCCTCGTCCCACGCAAACGAGGGATAGAGCACCATCGTCAGGAAGAGGTCGTAGCCATCGTCCACGACGATCAGCTGCCCGCAAGGTCGCTTCACGGTCGAATGGTAGATGAGATATTTTTCCGCGCTGTGGGCGCGGATGTAACGCTTGAGCGCAAACTCGCGAGCGACAATCTCCTCGACCGCGATCTTCTTGTCCCAGCAGTCGCGGCAATAGCGTTCTTCACCGCGCGGCTCGGACACTTCCTTGGCGCCGCACAGGGCGCAGCGAGCCTGGACAACTGTTTTCCGGGACATAGGCGCGATTGTACTACGCCATCCCCAAATCAGACCTTTTCCGGCTCGCGCGGCCGGAGCGCCGGCCCGTACATCTCCTCGGCGTATTGCTTCACCATGCGGCGCGCGCTGAACCGGGGCGTCACCGAGACGATCGCCTGCCGGACGAAGGCGAGCCATCGGCGGGGAATGCCCTGCGCGTCGCGGTCATAGAACGTCGGCACGACCTCTCGTTCCAGCAGCTGGTAGAGCGCTTCGGCATCGGCCGCATCGACGGCGTCGGGGTCGGGATTCTGCGGGCGGCCGTCGATGAGCCAGCCATTCTGTCCGGTGTACCCTTCGGCCCACCACCCGTCGCCGATGCTCAAGTGCGGGACGCCGTTGATGGAGGCCTTCATGCCGCTCGTGCCGCTCGCCTCGAGCGGCCTCCGCGGGTTGTTCATCCACACGTCGCACCCCTGCACGAGAAAATGCGCGACGTGGAGGTCGTAATCGTCCACAAACGCGATCCGGCCCGCGAACATCGGATCGATCGCCCGGCGATACACCTGCTGGAGGTGATGCTTGCCCGTTTCGTCGGCCGGATGCGCCTTGCCTGCAAACACGATCTGCACGGGCCGCCGCGACGCGTTCAGAATGCCGAGGAGCCGATCCGGATTGCGGAAAACCAGCTCGGGCCGCTTGTATCCCGTGAAGCGCCGCGCGAATCCAATCGTCAACGCGTTGGGATCGAGCAGCGTGCCGGCCGCCACGACACGGGCGGCGCTGACGTGTTCCTCCTTCCAGCGCGATCGGGCGCGCTCCCGGATGAAGGCGAACAAGTAGTTCCGGAGCGCCTGCCTGGCGCCCCAGAGCTCCTCGTCAGAAATGTCGAGTATCCGGTTCCACAATGACGGGTCGTCGTGGCGGTCGCGCCAGCCGGCATCCAGGTGATCGTCGAGCAGCCGATTCATCTCCGCCGAGAGCCACGTCGGCACGTGGATCCCGTTGGTGATGGCGCGGACGGGCCGTTGGTCGTCGGGGACGCCCGGCCAGATTGGTCCCCACATTTCACGGGTCACGCGGCCGTGGAGTTGGCTGACGGCGTTGATGGCGCCCGCCGCGCGCAGGGCGAGGGCGGTCATGTTGAACAGCGGTCCGCTGCCGTTGTCGTAATGGCCGAGCGCCATGAAGGCATCGCGGTACTGGCCCAGTGTGCCCCACGCGTTGGCCAGGTGGGTTTCGACAAGGTGAAACGGAAACGCATCGTGCCCGGCCGGCACGGGAGTGTGCGTCGTGAAGATCGTCGTGCGTCGCACCTCGTCGAGCGCGGAGTCGAACGATTCGCCGTGTTCGATCAGGTCACGAATGCGCTGCAGGACGACAAACGCAGCGTGCCCCTCGTTCAGATGCCACACCGCGGGCGCCGCCCCCATGGCTTTGAGCGCGCGGACGCCGCCGATCCCGAGAATGATCTCCTGCTGGACGCGCGTTTCGCGATCGCCGCCGTACAGCCGGGCCGACAGGTCCCGATCCCAAGGGGCGTTTTCCTCGAGATCCGTGTCGAGAAGGTACAGCTTCACGCGTCCCAGGCGGACGCGCCACACCTGCACGAGCACGCTGCGATTGCCCAGCGGGACCGCGACGATGCACGGCTTGCCTTCGGGCGTGGTCGCGCGCTCGATGGGGGCGTGTTCCCACGACAGCCGCTCGTAGATTTCCTGTTGCCAGCCTTCCGGGGAAATGGTCTGGTGGAAGTAGCCCTGCGGGTACATGAACCCCACGCCGATGAGCGGTATCCCGAGGTCGCTCGCCTCCTTGCAATGATCGCCGGCGAGCACGCCGAGGCCGCCCGCGTAAATCGGGAGCGACTGGTGCAGCGCGAACTCCGCCGAGAAGTAAGCGATCGGCCCCGTCAAGTCCGGATAGCGGTGGTGCCACCACGTGTCGCGCGCGCTCCGGGCCGCATCGAGCGCCTCGACCGCCGCGTCGTAGACGATCAGGTACCGCTCGTCTTTCGCCGCGAGGTTCAGCATCTCCTGCGAGACGCGCTTCAGCATCAGCACGGGGTTGTGCGCGGTCTGCCGCCACAGGGCGTAGTCGAGCTTTCGGAACACGTCCCGCGCCTGCGGGTTCCACGTCCACCACAGATCGCTCGCGAGCTCGGGCAAACGCTTCAGGCGATCGGGAATCGTCGGGGCAGTCTCGTTGTCCAAACTGTCTGAACCTTTCAGTTTTGAGTCAGCGGAGGAGACGGAGTAAGCGGAGATCTAACCAAAGTCAGCGGAGTTAGCAGAGAACACAATTTGTTTTTCTCAGTTTCCTCTGCCAACTCTGTGGTGAATTCCTCTCCGTTGCCTTCGTCCAGCTCCGTTCACTCGATGCGCGTGAGCGCAGTGAAGCGCGTGAGGTCGATGTTGCCGCCGGAGACCACCGCCACCACCTTCTTGTGGCCATGGGCCGCGAGGTTAGGCGATACGGCTGCCGCGACGGCGCAGGCCGCTGCGCCTTCGGCAATCACGTGGATCCGATCGGCCACCACACGCATCGCGCGGGCCGCATCGTCCAGCGTGACGACGATCGACTCGTCGACCCATGCCTGGAGAAGCGGCCACATCGTGGGCAGCACCGACTTGCCGCCTGCGCCGTCCACGAATGAAGACTGCCAGCCGTCGAACCGGCTGGCCTTGCCCGCGCGGATCGATACCGACAACGGCGCGGCCGTTTCCGGTTCCGCGGCGTAGACGCGGGCGTCGGGCCGGAGCGCTTTCACGGCCACGGCCGTGCCCGCCAGCAAGCCACCGCCGCCAAGCGGCGCGATGACTGCGTCAACGTCGGGCAGGTCCGCGATGATTTCCAGACCGATTGTGCCGTTGCCGGAAATGAAGTTGTCGTCGTCGAACGGGTGGACGAACCGCCCGCGCATCCTGTCCGACCGGTGTTCTTCCACCGTCCTCCAGCATTCATCGTACGTCGCCCTCACGATTGCGGCGCCAAGACGCTCAATGGCACGCAGCTTGGTTTCCGGAGCCGTATCCATCACCATTACGCTGCAGCTGGCGCCGGCAAGCCGGGCGGCCAGCGCGACCCCCTGCGCCGCGTTGCCGGCACTGACGGTCCAGACGCCGTTGGCAAGCTCGTCGCGAGAGAGGTGCGCGATGGCATTCTGGGCGCCGCGGATCTTGAAGGAGCCAATCGGCTGGAGCGTTTCGAGCTTGAGAAAAATCTCGGGACCCGGCGTGGGCGTCCCCGGCACTTCGAGCCGGACGAGGGGTGTACGAATCGCGGCGCGGTAGACCGCCTTCGTCGCGTCCCGCACGGTGTCGAGCGAAATCCGTCGCGTGAGGGCAGGGCCGGCGTCGCTGGGCACAGACGGCAATCGTAGTCGGGCGTTCCGCGCTCGTCAATAAACGCGCTAGAATCCTGTGGCTTCCGTCTTGAGCGCTCGTTTCCAGAATCTCGTGGCTTCCGCCTCGAGGCGGAAGGACACGCGCTCGTTTTTTGAATCTTGTGGCTTCCGCCTCGAGGCGCAAGACAAGCGCTCGTTCTTAGAATCTTGTGTCTTCCGCCTTCAGACGGAAGGACAAGCCAAGGAGCACCCATGCCCCGCAAGTTGAACCGCCGTGAATTCGTCAAGACCGGCACGGCCGCCGCCTTCGCGGCTGCGGCCGCGCCCCGCGCCGCATTTGGACAGGCCCCCAGCATGATGACGTCCGGCAGCAGCACACCCGTTGTCGTCTCGTCCTCGAACGGCAACCGGTTCAAAAACGGCGGCGACAAGACATGCCTGGAGATCGCGTACGCAAAGATCGTCAAAGGGGACGACGTGCTCGACGCGCTGATTGCCGGGGTCAACATCGTCGAGCTCGATCCGGAGGAGACGAGCGTCGGCTACGGCGGCCTGCCGAACGCGGACGGCATCGTGCAGCTCGATTCCTGCTGCATGCACGGGCCGAAGAAACGCGCGGGTGGCGTGGGCGCGCTGGAAGGCGTCCGGACCCCGTCGCTCGTGGCGCAGGCCGTCATGGACCAGACCGATCACCACCTGATTGTGGGAAAGGGCGCGCAGGAGTTCGCGCGCGGCCTGGGTTTCAAGATCGAAGACGACCTGAACACTGAGCGATCGCGCGCCGCGTGGCTCCGGTGGAAACGGGAAAGCGACCCGCTGCATTATCTCGATCCGATCAAACGCCAGGAAGCGATGCGCCGCATCGAGCTGCAGATGATCGCCGAGGGCATCATCGACCCCAATCACTTCTACGGGACGATCAACTGCGACGGTGTGAACGCCAAAGGAGACGTCTGCGGCGTGACCACGACGAGCGGCCTCGCGTGGAAGATCCCGGGACGGCTCGGCGATTCCCCCATCCTCGGCGCAGGACTCTACGTCGACAATGAAGTCGGCGCGGCCGGCTCGACCGGGCGCGGCGAAGCGAACCTGTATAGCCTCTGCTCGTTCCTGATCGTCGAAGAGATGCGCCGCGGCGCACATCCGAAAGACGCGGGGATGACGGCGCTCCGCCGCATCAAGAGCAATACGATCGAGAAGCGGCTGCTCAACCCGCGCGGCGAGCCGAACTTCAATATCAGCTTCTACGTGGTCAACAAGAAGGGAGAACACGCCGGCGTGGCCATGTACGGCGGGAAAGACATGACGTACTCGTATTGCAACGAGAACGGTCCCAAGACGATTCCACTCGAGCCGCTGCTGCAGGGGCAGCCATAAGAAGGGCTCAGGGTACAGGGCTCAGGTGTCAATCAGAAATCAGCAATCACAAATCAACAAGTTCTCTATGCGCGTTCGCATTCATAGACGTTCTCCATCCGTCCCGCTGCCTCGCTACGAGAGCCAACAGGCCGCAGCGTTCGATCTGGCCGCATCAGAGGACGCGACGATACCGCCCGGTGAGGTTGCGCTGGTGCCGACGGGTCTTGTCATTGAAGTGCCGGCGGGGATGTTTCTGGGCATCTTCGCGCGCAGCAGCACGCCGCTGAAGCGCGGTCTGATGGTGGCGAATGGCGTCGGGGTCGTGGATCCCGATTATTGCGGTCCTGCAGATGAGGTCAAGATCGCGTTACTGAACTTCACCGCTCATCCTGTGACGGTCAGCGCGGGCGATCGACTCGCGCAGGGCATGCTGCTCCCGTCGGTGCGCGTGGAATGGGAGGAGACCGACACAGGGAAGAAAAATTCTCGCGGCGGGTTTGGCTCGACGGGGTGATCACTGAGTCCAGACTGCCGGGAGACAAAAAAAGGGGAGAGGCTGGTGCCTCTCCCCTTTTCGATGTTGTGCCAGTCGGTCTTACCAGCGCGGTTCCCGACCGCGGGATCCGCCGCCACCACCACCGCCGCCGCTGCCGCCGCGGCCGCGTCCGCCTCCAAACCCGCCACCACCGCCGCCGGAGTACTCCGGCTTCGGCCTGGCCTCGTTCACGGCGAGCGCGCGCCCGCCGAGCTCGTATTCGTTGAATTCGGAGACCGCCTTCTGCGCCTCCTCGTCCGTCGCCATCTCGACGAACGCGAACCCACGCGCGCGGCCGGTGGCCATGTCGCGCATCACGCGTACCGTTTCGACGTTGCCGGCTTTGCTGAACAGCTCTTGCAGTTCACCTTCTCCGATTGAGTATGGGAGATTGCCGACGTAAAGCTTGCGACCCATGTGTAATGCTCCTGCCTGTGCCCGGCTGACGCCCGCCGGGATGCGGACCTGTTGTCCGCGTCTCTCTTGAAAAGGAAGCTTAGGGGCGAGTGGGTGTCCACTCCTGACGCTTGGGCGTCGCTCGGCTGAGGGGAGCGAGTCAGTCTCGATCGGCTCTAGTGCGAGAGGCGAAAGCGGGTAGCTAAACTTCTTACTGCCTTTCAAGATTACAGGGTTGTCGTGGCTTCCGCAAGGTAATTAGACAGCTCCAGCCAGCAGGGAATTGAGGTGTGAAACGTGAACCCCAGCCTTTCGTAAAAGCCTTTGGCGGTGATTCTGCTGTCGAGATGGAGGCGTGGAACGCCTTCCGCGGCTGCACGGACGGCAAGCCATCGAACCAGAGCCGAGCCATACCCGCAGCCCTGCACGCCGGCATCGGTGACCAGATCGTCAATGAACAGGTGCTCGCCGCGCGAGAGCGTGTGCGTGCGGCGGACGCCCGCCAGGGCGACGAGCCGGCCATCGGCGAAGCCGCCGATTAATTCATAGCCCTGCACCTGCTGACGGCGCACCTCCCGGAGAAAGGTGCCGGCGTGAAGGCGATCCCGCAGCTGTCGCATCAGCGGGAACGCCGCCTTGATCTCGCCGTCCGATCGCAATTGGTGGATGGTCATGGGGACAGATCTCGATTTCTCGTTTTTCACGACAGCTCTCTCGATTCGGTGCGCTCACGCTCTTGTCAGTGACATTCAGAAAAACCGAGAAAATCGAGATCTGACGCCAATCAGTGCAGCCGATACAGCCGCAAGCCGCGGGAACCGACCCCCATCAGTTCGAAATCCGGACGCGCGTCCAGCTGCCTGATCACGTCGTCTCCTTCATGTCCAAAGCGGTCCGGGTGCACCATGACGTGCGTCACCCCGGCGCGCCGCATCGCGTCGATCGCGTAGTCGCGCGGAAAATACCAGAACGCCGCCGCATATTCCACATACGAGGCGGGTGTGTACCCGCTGTAGCCGTTCATCAAAGAACGCCAGTGCGACGTCGAATTCAGGACATACTCCGCGTTTTCGAAAACGGCTTGCGGCGGATAAAACGGCACTTCAGCGAGCACGACTCGTGGCTCGCCGGCGAGCAACGCGTACAAGCGCGGAATTCCCGTGAACGGCCGATACTCGAACGGAGCGCGCAGGGCCTCGACATTCGCGGCCACGATCAGCGCGACGGCGAGGATCACGGCAGACCGGCCGGCCTTCGCATCGACGGTGGTGCGGAGTCCCGCGAGACCCAGTCCGGCCAGCGCCGACATCCCGAGCAGAAACAGATTGCCGAAGCGCGCGGCCGCGCGCAGGCCGTGCATCGGCGGAAACACCAGGTACAACCAGCCGTAGACGGGCGTGTGGGTTCCGAGCGAAAGGACGAATCCCGTCCCCGCGATCGCCGCGAGCATTGCGACGCGGCGCCGGGTCACCGCGTCGGCATGTCCGCCGCCCCGCACCGCTCGTGAGATCGCCATGAGAGCGAGCGCAATCACGGTAATGCCGGGAAAAAAGCTGTCCACGGGATCCTTGAAGAACGATGCACTCCACGTCTTGATGTGAATCGTGCCGGCCGCGGCGAGGTAACCGGTGGGAGTCGCCGAGTATTCGCCCACCGCCGCGAGCGATCGCACCATGCGCTGCTCAGTGGCAGCTCGCTGATAGGGAATGACCAGCGGCACGACGACGGCCGCCGCCACGCCGGCCGCCAATGCGAAGCGGCCTCCGACTGTCGAAGCACGCGGCACCCATTCGCGCACGCGGACGAGCAGCACTACGCCGATCATCACGACGCCGAACACGAGCAGGTAACCCGACGTGTACGTCATCATGGCCATCCACAACGCCAGCCACCACGCATCGCGCGTGCGCCCTGCCGTAATCAACCGGTCGGTCGTGAGCAACGCCAGCGGCAGTCCGTAAATGTGCAGTCCCTGCACGTGCGCGAGGCGCGTCAGCGTATGAGTGTTGAAGGCGAATGTGGACCCCATGAGCAGTGCGGCCGCGCGATCACCCGTCCACGCCAACATCAGCACGTAGCCGGCGAACGCCGTCAGCGCGAAGCCGGCGATCACCATCAGGTTGAACACGAGGACCGGCGAGCCGCCGAGCCACGCAAACGGCGCGCCGAGCAGCCCCGGCACGATCAAGGGCTCGGAAAACGCGAGCGCGTCCTTCGCCGGATAGAAGATATTGGCCTGGAAGAGATGCAGCGGCGCGCGGGGGATGGTGTGGGCCACCCACGCCAGGATCCACTCGTTCAGCTGCGCGTCGCCATTGTCGTTTCTCGACAACACGGCCGGCGATGTGGCAAGCGGCCAGGTGTGAACGATGGCCAGCGCGGTACAGAGGATCGCCGGGAGTATCCACTCACGCGGCCGCGTCATGGCCGGGCTGCCAGGCTTCTGATGAGCGTCAGCAGCATGTCAATCGCCACCGTGTTGTGGCCGCCGCGCGGGAGGATGATGTCGGCGTAGCGCTTGCTCGGCTCGACGAACTCGAGATGCATCGGCTTGACGGTTCCGAGATACTGCTCGATGACCGATGCCACCGTCCGTCCGCGCTCCGCCAGATCACGCTGCAGCCGCCGGATGAACCGCGTGTCGTCGTCGGTGTCGACAAAAACCTTGACGTCCATCAGCGTGCGAAGTGCGGCGTCGGCGAATATCAGAATGCCTTCGACGATGATCGTTTTGCGCGGAATGGCAGGGACGGTGACGGCCTGACGAGCGTGCCGCGCGAAGTCGTACGCGGGCATTTCGACGGCGTGGCCCGCGCGCAGCTCGTGCAGGTGGTGCACGAGCAGGTCGGTCTCGAGCGAGTCGGGATGGTCGTAGTTGAGCACGGCCCGCTCTTCGAGCCGCAGGTCGTTCCGGTCCCGGTAGTAGCGATCGTGTTCGAGGACCGTGACCTGGTCGTCGCCAATGCTCTCGATAATCCGGCGGACGACCGTCGTCTTGCCCGACCCTGACCCGCCGGCTACGCCAATGACCAGCGATGCAGATCCTGTCTTCCCCGGGCTGCTGACAGTTTTCGTGTCCACTGCTCTGTCCTGCACACTATTTCTCAGCGCTTCTTCACGCCGTCATCACGACCCGGCACCGAACCTGGTGAGACTATCAGGTCAGCGCGGGGGAGCGCTGTTAACATGTGAGTGCTCCCACTAAACCTTCGCGCCTCCTGGGAGGGTGGACATGCTCGTCTTCGGGCTGTTTCTGGCGGCGATCGCGTCGTGGGTCTCGGTGCGGCGTATCCGATCGCGCATCGAAGACCTTTCGCACACGGTCGAAGATCAGCAGTCCACGATCGAGGTGCTCCTCACCCAGGTCGAACAACTGCGCCGGCAGACGCGCGAGGCGCCGCTTGCGCCGGCTTCGCCGTCCCCGGGCGCCACGCAAACGCCACCACCAATCCCGGTACCGCGGCCTGCCTCAGCGCCACCGGCCATGCCGCGCCAGTCCCAACCGTCCCGACGATCGCGTCCCAACCGCCCGCCGCGGCGCCATTGCCGACGAGGCCACCGCCGGTCGTGCCACCGCCGACGGCCGCTCCACGCGAGAATCCGTGGCCGGACCTTCCGCCAAAGCGGCCTCCATTGGTTTTACCGACGGCGCCGGCTGCACCATCGAGCGCACCGACATCACCGGTCGCGCCGTCTGCGCCGCGCGAGAATCCGTGGCTGGAACTGCCAGCCTCCGCCACGGCCACGGCGCGCCGAAGCACAGGCGAAGGCGGGACGTCGGTTCCTCTGTCGACGGCATCGGCGCCAGCCGCGCGATCCGCGTTGCCGCCTCCGGCCCCGCCGCGCACGCCGCCGCCGATCACACCCACTCCGCCGCCCCCGGCCGTCGATCTCGAGAGCCTGATAGGCGTGAAGCTGTTCTCTGCGATTGCGGGCATCGCGGTCGTCATCGCCGCGATCTTCTTTCTACGGTACTCCGTGGAGCACGGCTGGCTGCAGCCGCCGATCCGTGTTGTCATCGGCATCCTCGTCGCCGTCATGCTGCTGGTGCTCTGCGAGATGAAAGCCGCGCGCGGGTATCCGGCCACCGCGAACGCGCTGGACGCCGCGGCCATAGCGATTCTGTTCTCCACGTTTTTTGCCGCGCATGCGCTGTGGAACCTGATCCCATCGCTCGTGACGTTCGTCCTCCTTGGCGTCGTCACTGCTCTGGCCGTGCTCCTGTCCCTCCGGCGCGAATCGCTCTTCATCGCAGTGCTGGGTCTGCTGGGGGGCTTTGCCACGCCCGCGCTGCTCTCGACGGGGGAGAACCAGCCGATTCCCCTCTTCGTGTATCTGATGCTGCTGAACGTCGGACTCGCGTGGGTCGCCTACCGGCAGACGTGGCCGCTCCTGACGGCGTTGACGGTGATCCTGACCACGATCTATCAGTGGGTCTGGGTCTTCAAGTTCCTCGACGCAAGCTCGGTCATGCTGGGCATGAGTGTCTTCGTGATGTTCCCGCTTGTTTCTCTCGTGGGACTCGTGCTCGCGAAGCGACGCGTCCCGGGAGACTCGGCCGCGGGCGCGGATGCGGCCTTCGAATACACGGCGCTGGTCGCCGCGGCGCTGCCGCTGTTGTTTGCGGTCTATCTGAGCACAGTGCCGGCCTACGGCGACCATCCATGGCTGCTCTTCGGATTCGTGCTGTTGCTGGACACGGGATTGTTCGCCGTCGCCGTGGGGCGCGGCCAGCCTCTGTTGCACGCCGCAGGGGCGATGGCCACGCTCGTCGTCATGGCCTGCTGGCTCGCGTTTTCCTACGCGCCCGGGGCCTGGTCTCCGGCCCTCGTATTCTGTGCGGTCTTCGTGTTGTTTTTCATCGTGGCGCCGCTCATTGCGGGGCGCCTCGGCCGTCCGCTCGAGGAAAGCGGCGCCGACGTCGCGGCACCCTTGCTGTTGTTCGTGCCTGCGGTTCTGGCCCGGACCGAACCGGCGTTCAGGGCTCCCTTTCCTCTCTTTGCCACGCTGCTCGCGCTGGTCCTCCTGATTGGCTGGCGCGCGATCGCGGGGCGACGAGGGACTCTGTATTACTTTGCTGCGTTCTTCGCCATCGCGACCCAGGCGGCGTGGTCGTCGGCGCATCTCAGCCTCGACCTGCTGAGAACAGCGGTGGCGATCTATGCCGTGTTCGGCATCACGGCAACGGCCGTCCCGCTCGTGGCGCGTCGCGTTGGCCGTCCGTTGGAACCGCAAGGGGGCTCCGGACTCGTGCTGATTGCGAGCCTGATACTCCTGCTGTTCCTCTCATTCGGACCGATTGCTCTGGCGGCGCTCTGGGCGCTCGCGCTGCTGCTGGCGATCATCAACGCCGGTTTGTTCATTGAAAGCGGGTCGGGAGGACTGCCCCTCGTGTCGGTGGCCGGGAGCTTCGTCTCCTGGATCGTTTTGGCGAGCTGGTGGCTGCGTGCCGCCGCGGCCGTCGGTGTGGTGCCGTCGCTCGCGGTTCTGACGGGCCTTACGCTCGTGACCTTCGGCGGACATGCGTGGGTGCGTCAGCGATGGCTTTCACGCCGCGGCGAGAAGAGTCGAACCGAAGACTCGGGTGGCGGACTCTATCTCGGACTGTTGGGTCATCTGTTCCTGCTGTTTGTCGCCATCAATCCGGCATGGTCCGTGCCGCCGTGGCCGGTATTCGGAACACTCGTGGTGCTGACGCTGGCGGCGAGTGCATTCTCGCTCGTGACGAAACAAAGAGCGCTCCACGCCAGCGGCGCGATTGCCGCGGGGGCGATTGTGGCCGCGTGGACTTCTGCGGCGGGTCCGCGTTGGGCACTCGTGGGGCTGTTCGCCTCAGCAGGTGCTTCAGCTTTCGCATTGCTCTGGATGCCGATCGCTCGCAACCACATCGCGGGGGAAGCTGCGGCCGCGCTCCTTTTTCTGGGCGAGGTCACGGCCATCATCGCATCGGCCGGCGGAGCGCCTCCATTTCGCGCAATCGTGATTGCACATGTCGGAAATCTCGCGGTGCTGCTCGCGCTGACATGGACGCAGCACTGGCGGCACGTGGCGCTCTGGGCCGTTCTGACTGCTTCCTGCGCCCTCGTCGTTCAATGGCAGGATGGAGATCTTGCCGTCAGCTGGATGCGGCTCCTGGTGCTGGGCTTTGCGATGTACGCCGTGTTCATCGCGTATCCGATCGTGCTCGGCCGCCGCGGGCGTGGCGAGCGGGATCCGTACCTGGCGGCGGTGCTTGCGAGCGCGATGTTTTTCTTCGCCGCACGCGCCGCGCTGATCGCGGGCCACTACGGATGGGTGGTCGGCGCGCTGCCGGTCGTCGAGGGAACGGTGATGGCGCTTCTGCTCCGTCAGCTATTGCGGATCGAAGCGCCGGGTGAGCGCGATCTTGGCCGTCTCGCGCTCATCGCGGGCACCGCGCTCGCATTCGTGACCGTCGCGATTCCACTGCAACTTCACCGGCAGTGGATCACGATCGGGTGGGCCCTCGAAGGAGCCGCGCTTGCCTGGCTGTTCCGGAGAATCCCGCATCGGGGCCTGCTCTATACGGCGCTCGCGCTCTTCGGTGCGGTGTTCGTGCGGCTTGCGCTGAACCCCGGGATCCTTATCTACGAGCCGCGGGGCGCGCTTCGTATCTTCAATTGGTACCTCTACGCGTACCTGATCTGTGCTGCGGCGTTTCTCGTCGCGGGCTGGCTGCTCCGAGGATCTGATGAGCGGATCAACGGAATCGGGCTGCGCCCGTCGCAGGTCCTTCCAGCGGGCGCCGTTATCCTGCTGTTTCTGCTGTTGAACATCGAGATCGCGGACTACTACGCGATAGGACCATCGATCATGTTTCGTTTTGGCGTCACAGTCTCACAGGATTTGACCTACACGATCGGATGGCTGGCATTCGGCATGGTGTTGCTCGCGGTCTGTATCTACCTGCACAATCGCCTCGGTCGTGTGGCCGCGCTCACGCTGATTACCCTGACGACGTGCAAGTGTTTCCTGTACGACCTCGGTTCGCTCGGAGGGTTATATCGAGTCGCATCGCTTGTCGGCCTCGCGATGTCGCTCGCGCTGGTTGCGCTCGCGCTGCAGAAATTCGTCATCGCGAGACCTGAGGGCCGCGCGTGAGGGCGACCCTGGCGGGTGCCGCGATCGTAACCGTCACGTTTATCGTGCCGAGTGGACAGCAGGTGTCGGCGGATCGCTTTCGTTTAGAGCGTACGATTGTGACGACCGGATCGGGGCCGCGGCGTCTCGCGATCGACGTGACCCTGCTTGCCGGGGCCGAGCCCTACCTTGCCCGCGGCCCTCGCATGCCCGGCGATCGGCCGTCGGCCGCTTCGGGGCTCTCGGATCTCCGTCTGTTCGATCAGCGCGGTTCCCCCGTGCCGTATCTGCTGCTCCAGGCGCCCCCACGCCAACCGCAATGGAGCTCGGCGGCGGTGCTTCCGCTCGCACGCACGGAAAAAACCAGCGGGTTCGAAGCGGATTTTCACGCCGCCGAGACGATCGATGCTATCCGCGTCTCCGGGCTGCCGGTGCCATTCCTCAAACGGCTCACGCTCGAAGGCAGCGGCGACCGCGCGCATTGGACATTGCTTGCCGGCGAGGCCTCACTGTTCGACCTTCCTGAGGAGGGGCTCCGGCAGACGGCGTTGCGGTGTCCGCCCGGATCCTTTCGATACCTCCGCATGACGTGGGACGACACGAACAGCGGCCGTATGCCGCTGCCGACTGCCGTCGAGGCCCGGCGAGTCCCGGGAATAGTTCCGCCCCCTTCCCTGACCGTGCGGCTCTCCGCGGAGCGGCGGCCGAGCGAACCGGGGCGGAGCCGCTACCGCATCACACTGCCTGCCGCGCGTCTTCCGATCGTGGCGCTCGACGTGATCATCGCCGGGGGCGGCCACGTGTTTCGCCAGGCGACGGTCAGCGAATCGCGGTTGTCAGGAATGGATCTCCAGCCCGCGGAGCTTGGACGGGGGAGGCTCATACAGATCATCCGCGACGGGTCGTCGGCTGGTGCGCTCCGTATTCCGATCGCCCCGCCAGTCGAGGCCGAGCTCGATCTCGTCATCGACGACGGCGCCAATGCGCCGCTCGATGTCCGCGGCGTCACAGCGGTGTTTACCGAACTTCCCTGGATTTACTTCGAGGCTCCTGCGGGGCAGACCATCGCCAGGTACGGCAATCCTTCGGCGTCTCGGCCTGTATACGACCTCGAAGCAATCCGCGACTCGGTAGACATCGCGGCTGTCAAGGACGCGTCGTGGGGAGAAGTACGGCCGATCGTCGAACGGGACCACACGGCACCGGCAACGCCGGCGCCGCTGCCCGTGACGGGTTCGATCGTAGACGCCGATCTGTTTGCGTTTCGCCGGACGATCCCGGACGGCCCAGCGGGCCTCGCCGCGCTCGTTCTCGACGCCGGCGCGCTGGCGCACAGCCGCGGGCCGGGCCCGCGCTTCAGCGACGTCCGCATTCTGGACGCATCGAATCGACAGATTCCGTACATCGTCGAACGCCGCGATGAGCCGATTGCGATCCAGCTTTCACCGGAGAGCGCCGAACCCAAGGTGACCCAGCACGGGTCGGCGGCGAGACCCAACCGGTCGAACTATCGCCTCAGGCTGCCCTACGCAAACCTTCCATCGTCGCGGCTCGTGATCGAGACCTCCGCTCGCGTATTCCAGCGGGTCATTCAGCTTGCCGTGGAGCGGGCGCCGGATCGTCGTCGAAGGGACGCATGGCTCGAGCCGATCGCGGCGACGCCGTGGGCGCATGTCGATTCCGACGAGGCGGCGCCGCCGCTGGTGCTGCCGGTCGGGCCGGTGGACGCCACCGAGTTGTGGTTGTCGGTCGATGAAGGAGACAACAGTGCTCTGCCGATTACGGGGGTGCGGTTGCTGCTGCCGTCGTACCGGCTTCGTTTCTATCGTCCCGCCCGATCGGCGCTCCGGCTCGTGTACGGGCGAAGCGATCTCCCGGCCCCGCAATACGATCTCGCCCTGCTGGCGCCGCAGGT
Organism: Vicinamibacterales bacterium; assembly: GCA_038320555.1. Classification (GTDB taxonomy): domain Bacteria; phylum Acidobacteriota; class Vicinamibacteria; order Vicinamibacterales; family 2-12-FULL-66-21; genus JALZOC01. The sequence continues at coordinate 48,596 of JBBQEJ010000012.1, forward strand.
GATGGGCGTGGAAGCGCGCGAGACCACCGCGGCAGCCGAGAGCGGCTCCACCGCCGCCGCGGCCCACGTGCTCATATCACCGCGTGGATTCTGGGTGTTTCTCTCCCTTGCCGTGCTCGTCCTGATTGGCCTGATTGTGCGACTTACACGGAAGAATCCCTAGAACCGGTTCAAAACCTTTCGCGCCGAGGTCGCCGAGTGTCTCGCGCAGAGATCGCCGAGGACGCAAAGGGGCGCGGGAGCGACCGGATCACCCGCGCGGGCGACCATGGGGCGGGCGATCCGGTCGCCCCCGCGCCTCTCGGCGTGCTCAGCGTCCTTCGCGCGAAAGACTCCGCGATCTCCGCGAGAGGCTCATCACTCATCGCTGCCCTGGGCCTTGAGCCCTAAGCCCTATTTAATATTGATGCCGGCCGGCTTCAGTTGAGCGTTCAGCGCCGCGAGATCGGTGGTCTTGATCGTGTTCCAGCGGGCCATCGCCGCGCGCGCGTTCCGCAAAGCCGTTTCGATCGATGTTACCTGTAGCGCCGTGGGCTGCACGTCCGCTCCCTGAAGCGAATTCATGACGCCGCTGAGTGCCTGGCTTGCGCCATTGAGGGTGTCCGTCGCGCCGGCTGCGGACGATCCCAAACCTTCACCTCCTCCGCCGCGCCCGCCACGTCCTCCTTGCGGCGGCGTGCTGGCCAGCGCCTCCAGTTTCTTAGCGAAGGCATCGATTGCCTCCGCTGAGTTGCCGGTGGCCTGTGCCTTCGCGCGCGCAGTCTGCTCGCGGAGTGCCTGGGCTTCCTGCGCGGCCTTCAGCGCATCGGCCGCACCGACGTACGCTGCTCTCGTCAGTGAGTAAACGTGCTGCATCACGAGCGCCGGCGTCTTCACTCGTGGATCCTGTTTCACATCGATTGGCTGCGTGTACGTCTTCCCGTTCACGGTGAGTTTCACGGTATACGTACCAGGCGAAACCCACGGGGATGTCGGCGCCGGCACGGTGTTGTACGGCACTGCCGCAATCGGAAGGCCGCCACGACCGCCACCTCCACCCGGAAGCGGCTGATAGTGCACGTCCCACGTGAACCGGTGCATCCCCGGCGATGTCGAGAGCACGATGGGGGGCCTGAACCAATACAGCGGCAGGTTGCCGCCGACGGGATCGGGTTTCAGCACGGGATCAGCGCTCGAATAGTGACGCACGATTCGGCCATCAGTCTCGACGATGTCAAGCGTAATGGGTCCGGCTGCTTCAGCCTTCAGGTAGTAGTTGATGATGCCGCCCTCCGGCGGGTTCGGCGCGCCTGGCTCGTCGGGCGGAAGCGGGGTATCCGTGTTCGTGTTCCACCGCACGCGATACGCCGCTTGCGGCTTGAAGAGCACAGCATCCACGTTCGCAGTCGCCGCATCGATCTGCCTGAGCGGCGTGACGTCGTCGAGGATCCAGAAGCCGCGGCCGTGCGTGGCCGCGATCAGATCGTCGTCTTTCACGATGATGTCCCGCACAGACGAGGCCGCCATGTTGAGTTGCAGGGACTGCCAATGCCCTCCGTCGTCGAAGGAGACGTAGACGCGCCGTTCCGACGCCGCGTACAGGAGTCCCTTACGTTTCGGATCCTCGCGGATCGAGCTCGTCGGGCCGCTATCTTCGAGTCCCGTGTTGATTTCCTTCCACGTCACGCCGCCATCGTGCGTGCGCCACAGGTGCGGACGCATGTCATCGAGGCGCAGCGTGTTGACGGCCGCATACGCAGTGAGCGCGTCAAAGCGTCCCGCGTCCATGTTGAAGACCTTCATCCACGGCTTGAGGGCCGGAGGTGTGACGTCCTTCCAGGTCAGCCCGCCATCGGCGCTCGTTTTGATGACGCCATCGTCGGTTCCGATCCAGATGCGGTTGATGTCGACGTACGACGGCGCGATCGAGTAGATCACCCCGCGCTGCGTGACGAGCGAAGGATCGGCGTACTTGCCGATTGTGCCAGGAAGGTCGTAGGTCTTGCGCGTGGGATCCTCGCCCAGCCGTTTCCACGTCACGCCACCGTCGATGGTTTTCCAGAGGTAGTTGTTTGCGAAGAAGAGCGTGCGCTGATCCACGGGTGAAAAAGCGACCGGCAGCGTCCGGACCGTGCGGTACGACGGCGTTCCCGGGGCGGCAGGCGCATCGCCGCGGCCGCCGGGCACTGGACTGATGTTCTGGTTCTGCGTGGTGCGCCGATCGTATCGCGAGATCTTGCCGCCGTAGACGATGTCTGGATTGCGGGGGTCGGGCACCGCGTAGCCGTATTCCTCGACAGCGACGGGGTGCCATTCTCGGAACGTGATCTGCCCGTCGTTGCCGCGGCTCGATACGCACGCGGATCCGCTTTCCTGCTGACCACCGCAGACGCGGTACGGAAAGTCGTTGTCCGTGTTGACGTGGTAAAGCTGTGCTGTCGGCTGGTTGTACCAGGAGCTCCACGAATCCCCGCCATTAAGTGATACGACGGCCCCCTGGTCGCTCGCGAGCAGAATGATCCTGGGGTCGTTCGGGTTGATCCAGCCGTTCTGGTAGTCGTCGCCGCCCGGTGCGCCTTTGAAGGGCGCCCACGACTTGCCACCGTCGGTGGATTTGTAGGCCACGGTGCTGGCGCTGATCAGGATGTCCGGATCCTTCGGATTGACGATGGGCACCGCGAGATCGCCGCCGCCGATTCGTCCGACAGGCCGGTTGTCCTGCGTAATCTGCGTCCATGTTTCGCCGGAGTCATCCGACCGGTAAAAGGACGTGGCCGCATTGACAGCGACGGCCGCGTACACGCGCGTTGAATGACTCGGGGCTATGGCGAGGTTTGCCTGCGTGAGCGCGCCGTTCTGGGGAAGGCCGTTCGTCAACTGCTTCCATGTGGAGCCGCCGTCGGTGGACTTGTAGATGCCGCCGCCGGTGCCCCGCCACTGGGCGTTTTCCCACGGCCCCTGGCGCTCCTCCCAAAGCGTGGCGTACACGATGTTCGGGTTGGCAGGGTCGATGTCCACGTCGTTGCCACCGGTGTTGGCGTCTTTGAACAGCACCTTCTGGAAGGACCGGCCACCATCGGTAGACCGGAAGATTCCGCGTTCTTCGTTGGGACCGTACGGATGCCCCGCGACGGCGACGAACAGGCGATCCGGGTTGCCGGGGTCGACGGCAATGTTCGGAATCTGCTGCCCGTCACGCAATCCGAGATGCGTCCACGTCGCTCCCGCGTCGGTTGATTTGTAGACGCCGTCGCCGACCGACAGGTCGGGCCGGCCGAGCCCTTCACCGCTGCCCACGTAGAGAACGTTCGCGTCCGAAGGGGCCACGACCACCGAACCAATCGATCCGGTTGCCTGGTTGTCGAAGATCGGCTTCCATGTTCTCCCGGCGTCGGTCGTTTTCCAGACGCCTCCGTTGCAGACGCCTATGTAGAAGGTGTAAGGCTGGCTTGGATGGCCGGCGGCCGATTTCGTGCGGCCGCCGCGGTGCGGGCCCACATTACGCCAGCGCATCTCGGCGAATAGCTGCTGATCGAGTGGGCCCGCCGAGCCGGGTGACTGGGCGGCGGGTCGCGAATGAAATGCCGCCGCAGCGAGGAGCGCCGCCGACGTGATCAGGATCGTGCGCGGTAGGGTCAAGAAGTCATCCTCCGCGCCGGAGTCTACTAAAGTTTTTAGCCCTTGACCCACCACTTGTACCATCCCGGTTGACACGCGACCGGCTCGCCATGAAGATCGACCGCATGGCGCGAGCCCTTGCCGCCGCTGTCGCCGGCCTGTTTCTCACCACATTCGTCCCCGCCCAGAGCAGCGTCCCGCACGATCTCGGGACGCTTGCCGATACAGAGCGCGCCTTTGCGCAAGCGGCGACGCAGAAGGGCATACGTGATTCGTTCCTGGAGTACTTCGCGGACGACGCGGTTGCGTTCAACCCTGCGCCCATTTCGGCCAAGGAGCGACTACGCAGCCGTCCGTCGCGGCCGTTCAGCGAGTACGAACTGGTATGGGAGCCGCGCACCGGGGACATCGCCGCAAGCGGCGAGCTTGGCTGGCTGACTGGCCCATCGACCTTTATCGATCACACGACGCCGGGCGCGAAGCCGCAGCACGGAAACTATTTGTCCGTATGGCGGCGCCAGGCAGACGGGACGTGGCGCGTGTTTGTCGACATCGGATCGGAGCCGCCGCAACCGGTGCCGTTCGAGCCGGGCTTCACGCGATTTCCATTCCCCACCCGTTATGGGGGCGGAGAGAACCAGACTGCGGCCGCTGCCGCGCTGTTGCGAGCCGACAAAGCGCTGAACGTGCAGATAGCGGCGGCAGGTTCCGCAAAGGCGTACGAAGAGGTCACGACCAGCGCATCACGCCTCCATCGCAGTGGCTTCATGCCACCAATTGGAACGGCGGCGATTGGGTCATGGATGATGGAGAATGCGCCCGCGATGACGGCGTCGACCGGCGCGGCCGACGCGGCGCGGTCTGGGGATCTCGGGTACAGCTACGGCACGTACAACGTCCACGCCGCGCAGCCGCAGCACGGCGCGTACGTTCGGGTGTGGCAACGCGACGCGGCCGGGAAATGGCTGGTCGTCGCCGATGTCGTTCAAAAGTTCTAACCAGCCGCGATTCGCGATTCGCCATTTGCGATTTGGACCCGGGACCCGCGACCCCGAACTGCGACCCGCGAATCGCGAACCGCGAACCGATACCTATTCCGCGCGAAGCGAGCGCATGGGATCGATGCGCGCAGCACGGAGTGCCGGCAGCCAGTTGGCGACGAGCGCTGTCGCAACGAGAATCGCAATGGCGATCGAGAGCACGCGGGCATCGTAAGACGGTACGCCGAACAGTTGTTCCGCAAGCAGCCGCGCGGCCCCCAGCGATGCCGTAACCCCCAGCGCCGCGCCCGCGGCGACGACGACGAGACCGCCGCGCATGACCGTAGTGATGATGTCCCGGCGGCGGGCGCCGAGCGCGACCCGGATCCCAAGCTCCCTTGTGCGCTGCGAGACCAGATACGATGTCACCCCGTAAGTGCCTCCGAGTGCGAGCACGAGCGCCATCCCGGCGAACACGGCAAGCAGCCAGGAATACAGCGCCCGCTGTGAGAGAGATTTCCGCAGTGCTTCCTCCATCGTCTGCACCCGGTACATCGCCAGATCCGGATCCATCTCGCGCACGAGCGCGCGCGCCGTCGACGTGAATGCTGCGGGGTCGCCCGCGGTTCTGATCACGACCGACATCGTCCTGTTCGGTGTTTGCACGAGCGGAACGTACACACCGGGACGCATCGGCCGCTCGAGGCCGTAATGCTTCACGTCGCCCACCATACCCACGACCGTCATCCAGGGAGATTTGGGGCCGTTGCCGCGAATGCGGCGCCCCACGGGATCGACGACGCCCGGCCAGAAGGTCTTCACGAACGTCTCGTTGACGATGATGACGCGGTTCTCGTTGCGGCCATCAGCTTCCTCGAAGAACCGGCCGGTCTTGAGACGTATCCCCATCGTTTGGAAATACCCACGGCTCGCCGGCCGGAAGAGCGTGACGGGGTTGGCCTGTCCGGGTGCGAGCGGGACGCGACCCTCGATGTCGAAGAACGTGCCCCAATGGCAGGTAAGCGGCGGGCAACTCACCAGGCCAACCGACGTGGCTCCAGGCGTCGCCGAGAGACGCTGGATCAGCCGATCCCAGAACGCCATGATCTTTTTGTTGTCCTTGTCGTCCTCATCGCCGTACGACGCTTCGGGCAGCGCGAGTGCGAAAGTCAGAACGTGATCCATCCTGAAGCCGGGGTCGACGTGCTGGACGCGGTCATACGCACGCAGCAGCAACCCGCCGCAGACGAGCAGCAGGGCGGCGAGCGCGAACTCCGCGGCCACCAGAATCGACAGCGTTCGTCGTCCGCCCGGGCCGCCGGTCGTGCCGGCAGACCTGCCGCTCATCGCGCCCCGGAGGTTGCCGCGAATCGCGTGCAGCGCGGGCGCCCATCCGAAGAGGAAGGCTGTCGCAGCGCTCAGCGCGATCGAGAACGCGACGATGCGTCCGTCGAGTCCGAAGCTGGCCCAGGCAGGGACCTGGTCGCCGGCGCTCGCCAGGAGCAGGCGGAGCGCCCATCGACCCAGCACCAGCCCCGCGATTCCGCCGAGCGTTGCAAGCACGATGTTTTCGACGAAGAGCTGGCGGGCGAGTCGTAACCGGCTGGCGCCGACCGCGAGGCGGATGCCCATCTCGCGGCGACGCGCCAGGGCGCGCGCCAGCATCACGCTGGCGACGTTCGCGCAGGCGACGAACAGGAGCAGCGCAACCGCGGTCAGCAGCGTCGAGGCCGTGCTCCGGTAGTCGCGCACGAACTCCTCGTGCAACGGTCGCGCGTAGGGGGACACGATGTGATCCTTGTCGCGCGCGTCCCAGATCGGTTGTTGCGTTCGCAGCAAGTCCTTTTCGGCGTCGCTCACCGAAATCCCCGGCTTCAGCCGGCCGATCCCGGCGTAGCCGTAGCTTTGCCAGGTCTGATTTGGATCACCGGCAAACGGTACCCACAGGCGCACTTTGCCCGGGAACTCGGCGGTCCAGGGGACCACCCCGATGACGGTATGCACGACTCCATTCAGCTTCAGCGTCCGTCCAATCGCGTCCGCCTTGCCGCCAAACCGCTCCTTCCAGAGCGCTTCGCCGATGACGACAACCGGTGGGCCTTTCGGTCGATCCTCGTCGGGCGTGAATGTGCGCCCGAGTATGGGTGTGATGCCAAGGACGGCGGGGAAGTCGTAGGTGACCGACGCCCCCTCGATGCGATCGGCGCCACGATGGTCGGCGAGATTGAAGCTGCCCGCATCGTATATCGCGAGTCCCTCGAACGCGTGATTCGCCTGACGCCACTGATGAAAGTCGGGATAGTTGATGCCGACGACCTCGAGATTCCAGCGGGGCGCCCGTTCGTTGACGTCGACGAGACGGCCGGGGTCACGAAAGGGGAACGGACGGAGAAACAGCCCGTTCACGAGGCTGAAGACGACGATGTTGGCGGCCATGCCGACGGCGAGCATGCCGACAACCAGGGATGTCGACAGTTTCTGCCGACCAAGCCAGCGGACCGTGTATCTGAAGTCGGTGCCAATCATGAACGCGCGCCTTTCAGCGGGGATTCCAGGAATTGATGGACGCCGCCGCACTGTGTCGTGCAGGCGGGCCCGCAGGAGGTCCAGAAGCGCTGCGACCCACACGGCAGCGGTCTGCCTCGTGCCATGCGCATCGGCCAGCGCGTCGAGAAACATCGCCTCCATTTCGTCCGCATGCCGATGCCGGATGCGCCGCGGTGCAAGCGACAGGAGCAGGCGATAGAGGCGGCGCCCGCCCTCCCGGTTCACGAGCTTTCTCCGGTGCGCGGCTTGATCCGCGAGCGTGCGAGTCGAACGAGATCGGCCAGGCGCTGGGTTTCGGCCGCGACAACCTTGCGGCCCGCGCGCGTGATGCGGTAATACTTCCGGCGCTCGCTCTCATTCACGGGACGTCCCGTCCGCTCGTCGATCTCTTCGATCCACCCGCGATCGCTGAGGTCTTCGAGCGCGCCGTAGAGCATGGCGGGCCACAAACGGACGCCACGTCCGCTGAGCGTCAGCACGTCGCGCGCGATGCCCTGCCCGTGACGGTCGTTGGCCGCGAGGGCGACCAGGATGTAATACCAGGGCGTTTTCAGCATGAATTCGGTGTCGCCTGCGCATTATATCGATCGATACAACATGTCGCAAGCGCCTGGTGGCGCTGGCGTCTTCATCTTAGAGTCTTCGGACCTCCTGACCTCATGGTCTTCTGTCTTGAAACCTGGTCCTCTGCCTTGAAACCTGTTCTCGCGGCCTGTAGAAAACCCTGGGCGATGAAGCTCGCCGCCAGCCGCTAGGCGCCAACTGCCAGCCGCATGCCCCGCTCGGATACAATAGAACTATCCCCGTTGGTTTCCGGCAATCTACGCCGCGGAATCGCCGTCCGGCAAGGAGTCGATCAGTGAAGCATTTCAGCACCCGGATCCTGGCGCGCACCAGTGTCGTCGTCGCGGTGAGCGCAGGGCTTCTGCAGATCCCAATCGGCGCGCAGGATCGACTCAAGGCGATGCCGGGATACGCCACATACGAAAAGATGGCGCGCGAGATTCCCACCGCGGTCAGGTCAGGCGCGCTCAATGTGACTTGGAAAGACGCCCAGACGTTCGAGTACGACCGTGATGGCAAACGCTACCGCTACGACGTCACCACGAGGTCGGCGACCGAGATTGCGCCGGCGTCAGCCCAGGAACCCGGTGGCAGAGCCGGGCGCGGAGGTCCTGCGCGCGGCCGGCAGGTCGACTTCAGCGAATCGCCGGACCACACGCTGAAGGCGTTCTACCGCGATCGCAATCTGTGGCTGAGTGACGGCTCCGGCGGCAACGAGGTCGCCATCACGACGGACGGCAGCGGGAAGGAACGCATCAAATATGGCACGGCGAGCTGGGTTTACGGCGAAGAGCTGTCGCAGACGACCGCCATGTGGTGGTCGCCTGACAGCTCGATGATCGCCTACTACCGGTTCGACGAGCAGAAGGTTCCCGACTATTTTCTCCAGCTCGATCAAACCAAGGTCCAAAGCACTGTCGACACCGAAGCCTATCCGAAGGCCGGGGCGCCCAACCCCGTCGTCGATCTCTTCGTATACGACGTCGCCACGAAGAAGACGACCCGGATCGACGTGCGTGACGGCAAACCGTTCGACAACTCCGTGGTCGGTCACTACGTATACCACGTCGCGTGGTCCCCCGACGGCACCGAGCTGCTGTTCAACCGCACCAACCGCCGGCAGAACATTCTGGAGCTCACGGCCGCCAACCCGGCGACTGGCGCGACGCGCGTGATTCTGCGCGAGGAGTGGCCGACCGGGTGGCTGGAAAACAATCCGTCGATGCTGTTCCTGAAGGACGGCCGGCGCTTCATCTGGGAATCGATCCGTAACGGGTGGACGAATCTGTACCTCTACGATCTCAGTGGCAAGCTGATCACGCCGCTGACGACCTACACGACGCATGAAGTCGCGAACGTTCTGAAGATCGACGAGGGCACAGGCGTTGTGTTTTACACCGCGCGCGACGGGGACAACTATTTAAAGGTCCAGCTGCACCGCGTGGGGCTGGATGGCAAGGGAGACAGGCGGTTGACGGATCCGGCCTTCCATCACGCCGCCGGCAGCTGCATGGCAGGCGGCGGAGGCCGCGGTGCGGGCGCTCCGTCTGGCGCCAGCGGCGCAAGCTGCGGGATTTCACCCGACAGCAAGTACTTCGTCGATGTATACCAGACGCATGATACGCCGCCGTCCACGCGGCTCGTCGACGTCGACAGTGGTGCGGTCGTCGCGGATCTCGCGCAGAGCGACCTCACGAAATTCGCGGAGCTCGGCCTCAAGAAGGCGGAGATGTTCACGTACAGGGCCGCCGACGGCAAGACGACGCTGCATGGGACGCTTCAGTTCCCCTCGTCATTCGACCCGTCGCGGAAGTACCCGGCGCTCGTCAGCGTCTATGGCGGTCCGGCCTCAGCGAGCAACACTGCGCGGGAAACCTTCATTACCCCGAGTTCCACGACGGAGTATGGATTCCTCGTCGTCAACCTCGACTCGCGCGCAGTGCCCGGACAGGGCAAGCGGATGCTCGACGATATCTACCTGAAACTCGGGCAGGTCGAAATCGACGACATGGCCGAAGGAGTGAAGTCGCTCTGGAACCGGCCCTACGTCGACAAGGCGCGCGTCGGCATCTACGGCACTTCGTACGGAGGCTACGCGTCGCTGATGTCGCTGCTTCGGCACCCCGACGTGTTCGCCGCTGCCTCGGCCTCGTCGCCGGTAACGGCGTGGTATCACTACGACACCGTGTACACCGAGCGCTACATGTGGATTCCCGAGGAGAACAAGGCAGGTTACCAAGCTGGGAGCGCCATGACGTACGCGAAGGATCTGAAAGGGCGGTTGATGCTGTATTACGGCACGGCTGACAACAACGTACATCCTTCGAATATGATGCAGCTCATCAGCGAACTGCAGAAGGCTGGGAAGAGCTTTGACCTCCAGGTGGGTCCGGATCGCGGCCA